>PFRZ01000009.1 GCA_002788805.1 Candidatus Roizmanbacteria bacterium CG_4_9_14_0_2_um_filter_35_15
ATATTGACGCATATCAGCGATATTTTTTTATTTTTTGATTAATGGTTAGAACTCCTTTTGGGTTATAGGCGATTTTTACATTGGTGAAGACGCTTTTTGCCCCTGCCTTTATACAAAGGTACTGGGCTTTTTTTACGATTGTTAAAAGCATTTCCAGATCGCCTTCCATGGTTGTTTCCATCGGCCCGACTTCGAAGGTTACTCCTGATTTTTTAATCATAGCAATGACTTTGTCGACGATTGCGATAGTTTTTTCATCAGTAGCAGTTTTAGGTAAGACTTGAAAAGAGACACTAGATTTATACATATAATTTCCCTCCGCCGGTATTATCCGTACAGGTTCCAAGGGTCTTCCGACGTCACGTCGGAACTCTCAGCCCCGCTCAGCGGGGCTCCCCTAATTTTGATTTATTATGGCAAAAAAACTATTAGCTGTCAATAGTGTAAAATAGGAAAGATATGAAACGAATGGTGATTTTTGCTAATGGAAATCTGAGCAACTTTAGTCAGGCAAAAAAGATTGTTTCTCAGAAAGATGTGATTGTTTGTGCTGACGGCGGAGTAAAACACGTGATTAAATTAGGATTAATTCCTCAAGTAATTATTGGTGATGGCGATTCAATATCAAAAGATTTAAAGAAAAAACTTCTAAAAAATAAAATTAACTGGATAAAGTATCCGGTAAAAAAAGATAAAACAGATTTTGAATTAGTGGTTGACTATGTTCTTAAAAATAAATATCAGGAATTGATTATTTTTGGTTTATTAGGAGACAGACTTGATCATCTTCTTGCCAATATTTTTTTGTTGGCAAAAATATTTTCTCAAAATGATTTATTAAAAATTAAAATCATTGAAGGCAAACAAGAAGCATTTTTTGTCAATAAAGAAATAGAGTTAAAAGGTGAGATTGGTGATATTATTTCTCTTATTACGTTGACAGATAACTTTCAAAATATTTCCACTGAAGGATTAGAATATAAACTGTCCAATGAATCATTATTCTTTGGCTCGACTCGAGGAGTCAGTAATATAATGCTAGGAAAGTCAGCAAAAATTACTATTAAAAAAGGAACCGCCTTAATCATTCATTATAACCTCGGGAGATAATTGTTAGCGCCAAAAGTTCTGCTCTTAGAAAGACTCGATGAAGAAGTGGAATAATTAAAGGAGCAATGTTCCAAGAAAAAGTTTTTAATCCTCTAGATTTTTGTACTAAAATAATTTGTTCGGATTCTTGAAAGATTATCGGAATAAAATAAAAGGTCATCGTCAATAGAAGTTTGATATTTTTAGGAAGAAACCAAAAAGCTATGATGATTTCAGACGTTGAGACGACTGTCATAAAAAATAAGACGATCAGACTGACTATGGCGATTCTGATGAAAACGGAATAAGCAAACTCTATCCGCCAGATAAAAGATTGCGATTGATTAAAAAATATCTGTAAAACAAATATCATCAAGGCAATCGGCAACAAAATTTTCAATCTCCTAAAAACCAATTTTTTCGAAGGAGTCAACCATAAAAAAATAAACAATATAAACAATAATCCAGTTAAAAACAAATATTTTTTTATATTGAGTATTGCTATCGTAAAAACAAGTAAAAAAATAATTTTTAAACTGGCAAAAAAAATTTTCATAGTTCGAGACGGGGAATTTTTATTCCAATCTGTTCTAATTTTTTTGTTTCGGAGAGAACGGCTTTGGTTTTTCCTTTTAAAGCAATCCGACCCTGATTTAGAACAATTGTTTGATCAGTATATTCATTAAGAAAGTCAGTATCATGCTCGACGACAATAATGGTTTTTCCTTGTTGATTAAGAGATTTTAATAATTTATATAAATCAACAGTACTTTGATAATCAAGCATGGCAGTTGGTTCGTCAAGGACAATATAATCTGAATCTTGGGCCAAGACGGCCGCTAGGCAAATTTTTTGTTTTTGACCGAAAGATAAAGTTTGCGGATCGCGATTTTCGTAGCCAGACAGATTAATGATTTTTAATGCTTCTTTAATGCGTAAATTATGATTATTTAACTTAAGATTTTTAAGTCCAAACTCAATCTCTTCTTTGACCGTTAGATTGAAAAGCATAAAGTCAGGATTTTGGAAAATCATCCCAACAGATTTTGCAAAATAAGAAACTGGTTTTTCTTTAGTATTGACGTTATCAAGATAAACATTACCTTTAAGAGTTCCTCTGATTTGATGAGGGATAAGACCATTGATTAATAGAGTTAAAGTAGTTTTACCACTGCCATTAATGCCGGTGATACCACAGAAAATTCCTCTGGGAATATAAAGATTGATATTTTCTAATTGAAACAAGCCATTTTTGTGAGCAAAAGAAACATTATCAAAGATAATGCCATTTTTCATATATATTATCAACGGCGGAAACGATCAAGTTTAAATTTAAAAACTAAGATCCAGGCGACGACCACATCAATAATTCCCTGAACACTATTAAAAATAACAATAATATACCAAGGGATGATTACCATGGCTTTTGCTGATGTTAGTCCGGTCCAGATAGGTATGGCATAGTAGTAATTCAAAGGAATAACAAGAAAACACCTAATAACTAAAGCGATAATAACAGGAGCGATTAAATTGTGCGGTTTTCGATAATAAGAGAATGATTTTTTTAATACTATAATCCATAAACCTAAAATTAGCCACATTGGAAAAGTCGCCGCCCATTTCATACTTGCTCCAAGCCAGGTGTCAGGAGCAAATAAAGTGATCACTAAAGCGCCAACAAGAGAGACAAGCGCTGACATTCTAAAGCCAAATAAAAAGAAAGCTATCATCCAACTAACAGCCACGATATCTATCCACATGCCAAACTGGGGTGACTGATAACCGATATGAATAAGCTGAACTACAGCTGAAAAAGCTGAAAGACCAGCGGCAATCGTTAGTTGTCTAACGGAAAATTTTTTACTCATAAAAAATACCCCTTTCGGGGCATAATAAATAATATTCTTTCTTTCTTCCCGACTTTACCCCGCTGAGCGGGGTGAACGGTCGCTCCAGGAGTTTCGCCTGGTCGTGCCCGATTATTCACCGAGCTCGAAGAGTATACTTCCGATTGTGATTTTCACACTAACCCCGAAAGACTAAGTTAATTATACATTAATTTTTTTTGTCAATATAGTGCTTGAACTTGGTAGTTGGCTTTAGAATCAAAGACAAAGGCTTTATTAGGATAGTAGGGTAACGAGTTTATGGTTTGTTCTTTTTCGATGAGAATCTTTCCCACATAATCGGGAATATCATTATAATTTTTTCCCAAAAGATAGACGTTATTATTAGGAAAATAGTATTCGATGACAAAAAGATCAAGTTCGCTCGTCGCATATAACGAGTCATTTTTTTTAATAAGAGCTTTAATTTCATGGGCTGATTTTCTAAAATCAGCCTTCTGTCTTTTTTCTATTTGAAGTTTATTGTAATTTAAAGTAATGACTACCAATAAAAAAATAATTAGCCAGCGGCAAATTTTTGGCAGATGTTCGATGACATGGATTATTAAAAGAATTAAACCAACAGTGGAGAAGATCAGATAACGAGGCAAAAATATTGGCTTGATAAAAGAAACAATAACAACCAATAAGGGAATTCCTATACTCCAGATAAAAAGATATTTAAATAATTTAAATTGGCGTGGTTTCCTTTTTATAATAAGATAACCAGCGTAAAATAAAATAATCAATACTAAGGAAAGCCAACCGATTGATTTGCTGAAAAAGGTAAAAGTGCCTTCATAGCCGGTATAGATCTGACCGATAAAATTAATTAGTAACTTATAATCAAATCTCTTAATCCAAAAACTTCCGTTAACAATTCCTTTTTGAAAGAAAACCAACAAAAGCCAAGGAACAAAGCTTAGAAATGCTTTTAATTGACCTCTATTTTTATTAATAAAATAATGAGTTACTAATATTAAAATCATAAAGTAATGAGTGTAAAGACCAAGAATAGTAGAGAAAAGGTAAAGCTTAGAGTTCTTTTTATAAAGAGAATAAAAAGATAGGGTAGCAAAAAAAGCAAACATGAGATACATTCTTGCCTCAAAGGCATAATAGAGAAAAAGTGGATTAATAAGAAAAAACAGAAGATAAAAAAATGATTTTTTAAGACTAAATTTAAAAATGTTAGATAAAAAAAGGTAAACCGCGTATAAGGTAGCCCAAAAGAAAATAAAAGATAGACTTCTTAAAGCTATTTCCGAGCTACCAAATATTTTTATCCAGTAATGAAGGATTAAATAATAAAGAGGCGGATTAAAGTCTTTGGCGGTGAGAATAATAATTTGAAAAATATTTTTTTTGGCAAGTAAGTAAGAAAATGCCTCGTCACGCCATAAAGATTGGACGAGAAAAGCAAGAGGAGTCTTAGTAAATAGCCAAGTGAACATAATTTAGTCTATAAAGTTTATAAAGTCTTTAAAGTTTATAAAGTACTTTTCTTTATAGACTTTACGACTTTATGACTTTACGAACTCTTTAGACTTTCTCCGTTACTCTATATTTTAGCTTTTTTCCCAATAAAATTCTAGTATGAGCATCAAGGGCGGGAAGCGAGGAAAAAAAGAAAGAAACAATCGGCAAAAAATACCATTGAACAATGAGCATCGGTAGATAAAAAAGGCTGGTTTTCTGATTCACTTTACGACGGATTTGAATGTCTAAGTAAATATAAAGAATTAAAAATATTGTCGACAAGGTCAAGATTAAAGCTGAGGCTTTTGGCAGAATAAATCCAAGAACAGTTTTTTTAAAAATAGGATTGATTAAAGGAGGGACAGACGCAGAAAGAGTGAGAATAAAAAAAGACACTGGCCAGAATAAATGGGTCTCGGCGATAAATAATAATTTTTTTAGTTTCGTTACTAAGTCAATATTTGGACTGTCAAAAATTTTTTTTAAAAAATAACCGACGTCAGATACACCCCAAGCCCAACGTTTTTCTTGCTCATAGCGATTAATAAATGTCTTAAAAACAGTTCCAGAAAAAACCGCGTCGCTATTAACAATAGTAAAAAGAGGCATAGTTTTAACCTGGTTGCCGAACTTAAAGAACGCCTGGAAAAAAACATGCCAGTCTTCAGGAATGATATCGACGTCCCAAAAGTTAATTGATTTTAATAGCCAAAAATTAGTTGAGTAGGTAGAGACCTGAATAAGATTTTCTTTTTGAGAAAGAAAAGCCATGCGCAAAATCGAAGAAAGAGTGGCTTGAATCCTAACAAAAAGAGGTAGTTTCCAGAAATTGTTATAAAGAAGAACTGGCGCCCAATAAAAATGATAAAGTCGATTTTTATCTCTAAGAAATTCAAAAGTGAGATAGGAGAAGTAATTCTTAGGAAGAGAACTATCAGCATCACAGATAGTTACTAAAGACAGTTTATCAGATAAGTTATTTTTCTTTAGGCACTGGTCAATGATTTTTGCGGCATAAGTTTGATTACTAGCTTTACCCGGCTCCTCATTGTCTTCAAGTGTATGATAGGTAATCAATATCTCTTTAAAGAATCTTTGGAATTTATTTTTTAAAAAAATTCCTTTTTCTCTTGCTTCTTTTTCTCTTTCCTCAAAAGCGAGAATTAAAAATATTTTCTTTTTTCTTGGATAGTTATTGTTAACTAGCGTTTTTATGGTTGACTGAAGCATATGGAGCGGTTCTTGATAGTTAGGAATAATAACGAAGTGATTAATGGCAGAAATTTTTTTATTTTTATTTATTTTTTTTTGATAATTGATTTTTTGATGATACTCTATTTCCTTAAAGGATAAAACCGCTGAGTAGGCAGTAATAATTGATTTATAAAAAAAATAAAGATCAAAGGCGATGATAAAATAGGCGACGATTGCCGGATGAAAAGGCGAAAGCCAGAGTGGAAATGTGATTAAAATCCATGAACCAATCGGGACAACAATTTCCAGCAGTCTTTGAAAAAGTCTCGACCCAATAATCCGTTTTGTCATGAAGATATTATACTACAGAGTTCAATTCTTAAGTTTAAAACTCACGCCGGGGGTGAGTTACTAAATTCTTTTTTTCCAAAAAATAAAAATAGCTTGATGAGATTAATCAATCCAATAGAAAAAATGTCAGTCATTTTTTTCCTATGATATTTAAGATCTGTACTAAGACCCCATTTCCAATGAGTATTAATGCCAGAATGAGGAAAGCACAAAACATTCTTTTTATTTTTTAACATAAATAGGTTAATCTTTGATTCCAATTCCCATCCTTTAGTTGAATTATTGAGTATAGTAAGTAAGTGATTTTTTTTGATAATTCTTTCACCAGTTGCTAAAACATCACCTCGAGTAAGCTTTACAAATAATGGTGCTTTAATTCTTCGTAAAATTAACATATCAATGTCTGGATTTTGTTGGATAATTTTTATAGCTTCTTCAATTTCACTATGATTTAAATTACGAAGATCAGCATCTAATAATAGAATTAGACTACCTTGAGTATATTTTAACCCTTCAAAAATAGCATTTGATTTACCAACGTTTTGTTTTAAACGAATATATTCAATTTTTGAATAACGTTTTCTTATATTATTTGATTTGTTTTTGTCAGATGCATCATCGATACAAATCACCTCAAATATATTCTTAACTTTGATCACTTCATCTAATACTTTATAAAGACGCTCTCCTTCATTCCAAAAAGGAATAATACAGGACACTTTATTTTTTGAATCTTTATTTCGAATCATACATAGATTATACAATATTAAAAACCTCACCCCCGGAGTGATGGATAGGCTTTACCAACGATCTATATGCTTAATATGTTCTAATGATTTTTGATAATCAGCGTTATCAAATACAAATTTTTTGTAGCGAAGTTTATCGTTATTAAAAAGGCCTAATATAAAATCTGGATTGCTCAGTTTTTGAGAACTATTTGGAAAATATTCTTTAAAAGATGACCACGGGTAGTTTTCTAATTTATCTATACTTTTAATTAATCCGTCAGAATAAGGATTGAGATGAATGTAACGAGATACATGTTTTAACTGTTCCTCGCTTTTTATTAACACGGCTTTAAATCTAGGAAGAAATATGGGTCCCTTTCTTTCGAATTTTATATTGAAATATCTCGTAAAGGAATTTAAAGTATCACCAATAAATTTACTAATACCATTTTCGCTTAATTGTTTTAAGAGAAAATGAAAATGCGTTTGCATTAAACAGTAACTTAAAATTTCTACTTTAAAATAAGCCGAAATAAGAATTTCTTTTAAGATTAAGTTTTTGTTTATGTCTATTAGTCTTTTATAGTCAGAAAATCTTAATCGAGCTTTTAATGATCGATAATATCGAGATATCTCCAAAAACGTGGAAGGCAAATGATTATTAGTAAATATTTGTTTTGACTCTATAGTTTTATTAAAAACATGATAATATTCTCCGTTGATAAAATTTATTCTTCTTTTCGGCATATATAGAAGTATTTTGAAGGCTTTATTTATTTTTGTCTATAGACTATATGCTACAAAATATATATTTTAGATTGTTAATACAAGATTATTTTATCAATATACTATCATTCATACCGGGAATGAGAGAATCGCACGCCGGGGGTGAGGTTTGGATTACTGCCAGGCTTCGCAGATGATTTTATATGGACAGAAATCACACCAACGACCGACTTTGGGATTAAAACCATTGGTTCTTATTTGAGCGATGACTTTTTCAATATCAGCCTTAGCCGATTTTAAATCCTCGCTGGTTTTCGTGAGAGAAACTTTTTCCATTGCTTGAAGATAATAAAAAGTCAGTTTCACCTGATCAAGTTTTTTCTTATATAGACCTTTGTCAGTGGCCGCTAAAGCATAAATGGTTAGTTGCCAATCTTTTTTCAGTTTTTTTCCCTCTGGTTTTTTCCCGGTTTTATAATCGATAATTTCAATTTGATTATTTGCTAAACGGTCAACTCGATCAATTTTTCCAGTCAGATAGATATCGTTGGTCAGTTTGATTTTAAAGAGCTTTTCCAAATCAATCGTGACAACACTTTTTTTATGGAATTTTTCTAAATAAGTTTTCAGAATTGTTTCCCCTTCTTTTTTCATTCTTATCTCATGAGATGAGGAAACATAGCCCAAAGGAATCCAGTTCTGCTGATAAATCTCTAAAATTTCTTTAGCGCCAATATTTTTATTTTGGAGAAATTCTTGATAAAACTTTTGTAATGTTTTATGAATAGTATTACCAAAAGAAAGAGCGGCTGAAGGCGTGGTTGGCACCCGTAAAAGATACTGATATTTATATTGAAGCGGACAAAGCTGGTAACTTTGCAGTTGACTATAAGAAAAATTAGAGAGAATAAACTTATTTTTGACGATTCTTTCCGGAACTTTTTTATAATCAAAAATTGACAGCTGTTGTTTTTCCTCTTTTTTTAAAGAGGCAACTTTTTTTATCATTTCTTCGCCTACGGCTTCGTTGACAAAAGGAGAAAGTTTCTGTTCTCTTTTTCCTTCTCCATAAAACTTAGATGCCGTAAAGAAAGCTTTATCTTTAGCCCTAGTTATTCCTACATAAAAAAGCCGCCTTTCTTCTTCTTGGTGATAATCGCCTTCTGGCAAAATTTCTTTTATTAAAGGCTGAGGAATAGGAATTATCTCTCTTTTTTCATAGGTGGGAAAGCGGCCACGGGTTAGATTAACAAGAAAAACCAGCGGAAACTCCAGGCCTTTCGAAGAATGAACTGTTAAAAGGTTGACAGCATTATATGAGCTAATATCGGTTTGGCTGACAATCGGCGATTCACCCAGTTCAAGACTCATATCAAGATAGTCAACTACAGCAAAAACCGAAGCATCCTCGTGTTCTGACTCATAAGCCTTCAGTTTGTTAAAAAATTTTGAGATGTTGAGAGCGATTTTTTCTTCTCGTTCGCTCTTGTAGTTAACCAGTTTGGGAAGATATTGGGAGTCTTCAAGAAAATAAAAGAGGATTTGACCGGCAGTTTCTTTTTTGATTAAAGATAGATGGCGGACAATCATCTTGAAAATTAACGATAATTTTTTTCTTGTTTCTTGTTTGAGAAAAGGCAGATAATTTTTATAGATCGAAAAATCAGTTTGATAATAGTCCTTTTCATAAAAACTAAGATAAATTTCCATTGACTTAAAAAGAGATAGATTAGTTCTTTTACCAAAAGATAGTAAAAAACTTAGATCTTTTTCATCTAAAGAAAAGATATTCATTGCTAAAACGCGGTATAAAGAAGTCGAGTCTTCAAGATCAGCGAGAGTTTTAAGATAGGCAATTAAGTCTTTAACCTCTGGTTGTTTTAAAAGCATGCCCGGCCCCAAAAACTGATAAGGAATACCTTTTCTGGCGAAACTTCTGATAAATGGCTCGGAGTGAGCATTGGCACGGGTGAGGATAGCGAAGTCGGAAAATCGATAGAATTTAGATAGCTTTAAAATTTCGTTAGCGACGTAGTCAGCCTCTTCTTCGACAGATTGAGATAGATAGAGAGTTATTGGTGATTGGTTACTAGTTATTAGTGACTGGTTATTGGCGATGAGCTTTTTAGAAATTCCCAGTTTGGCTTCCAGAGTGTCTGGGTCATTGTGTTTAATCAGTCGGTAGGCGGTGTCAAGAATTAGTTGATTGGAACGATAGTTTTTTAATAGGGTAATCTGTTTGGCTTGGGAATAGTCTTTCATAAAGGTCAAAATATTGGAGACCGAGGCGCCACGGAATTTGTAGATCGCTTGGGAATCATCTCCGACAACAGTAAGGAAAGGATTCTTTTTTGGGAGACAGAGCAGTTTGATTAGTTCGTATTGAGCAATATTAGTATCTTGAAATTCGTCAATTAAAACATAGTGGAACTGTTGCCGGTATTTTTTTAAGAGATTGTTTCTTGTTCTAAAAAGCTTGAGTAGATAATAAATCAGATCAGAGAAATCCATCAGTCCTTCTTTTTCTTTTAGTGTTTGATATCTGTGGTAGGCTTTTGCCAGCTCTACATTTTTTTCTAACTCGGTTTTATCTTCTTCATTTTTGATTTTTGATTTTTGATTTTTAATATATTTATCGTATTCTTCCGGCGACACATCCTCATCTTTAATTCTTGAGAAATGCTGTAAAAGACTAGCTAAAAATTTATTGGGATTACCTAAGGGACGGAAGTAGTTTAGATCAAAGAGAAATAAGTTCTGCCGAAGAAAGATAATTGTCTCTGCTTCGGTCATCAGACGGAAACCGGAGTTAAGGCCAATATGATGAACTTCTTGCTTAAGGACATCATTAGCAAAAGAATGAAAGGTAGAAATCCACATCTGAAAATAGCCATAGGGTATCGCTTTATCAACTCTTTTCTCCATTTCTGATGCTGCTTTTTCTGTAAAAGTGAGAGCAAGAATTTCTTCGGGCCTAGCAAGGTTTTTTTGAATTAAGTATTTGATTTTTTCAGTAATGACAGTGGTTTTTCCCGTGCCTGCTCCGGCAACAATCAGAAGCGGTCCTTGATTATATTCCACCGCCTGTTTTTGTTCGTTATTTAACATTTATGATTATTTTAACATTTTTATAAAAAATATCCTTGACAGTATCCCCTTGACTTTTTTGTGATTTACCGTTATTATAAAAATGAAATAATTTAAAAGCCTTCATAAAAATAGGCTTGCTTTATTTTATTATTAATTTTATTAACTATTATGGCACAAGGTGTATTTCAGAGGAATAAACCTCATTTAAATATTGGAACAATTGGTCATGTAGACCACGGAAAAACCACTTTAACTTCGGCGATTCATTATGTTCTTTCCAAAAAAGGTCAAGCACAGTTTTTAAAGTATGAAGATATTGATAAAGCTCCAGAGGAAAGAGCTAGAGGCGTTACCATTAATCTTCACCACAGCGAATACGAAACCGATAAGCGTCATTACGCTCACATTGACGCTCCAGGACATGCTGACTATATTAAAAACATGATTACTGGAGCAGCCCAGATGGATGGAGCGATTTTAGTCGTTTCTGCGCCAGATGGACCGATGCCGCAAACCAGAGAGCATATTCTTTTAGCTCGTCAGGTTAATGTACCGGCCATTATTGTCTTTTTAAATAAAACTGACATGGTGGCTGATAAAGAAATTCTTGATCTGGTTGAGATGGAGGTTCGCGATCTGTTAACGAAATATAAATTTCCTGGAGACAAAATTCCGGTGATTCGCGGATCAGCTCTTAAAGCATTAGCTGATGATCCAGAAGCAATTAAGTCGATTGAAGAACTAATTGCCAAAGTTGACGAATATATTCCAGAGCCGGTCAGACCAGTTGACAAACCGTTCTTAATGCCCATTGAAGACGTTTTCACTATTTCCGGTCGAGGAACTGTGGTTACCGGAAGAGTAGAAAGAGGAATCTGCAAGATTAACGATGAGGTGGAAATTGTGGGTATTAAAGAAACGAAAAAAACCGTCGTCACCGGAGTGGAGATGTTTAGAAAAACTCTTGATGAGGCGAGAGCAGGGGACAATGTTGGTCTACTTTTAAGAGGAGTGGAAAAAGACGATGTTTTAAGAGGTCAAGTAGTGGCCAAACCAGGCTCAATTACTCCTCATACTGAATTTGAGGCGGAGATCTATGTCTTAACTAAAGAAGAAGGTGGTCGTCATACTCCTTTTTTCAAAGGCTATCGACCACAGTTCTATATCAAAACCACCGATATTACCGGTGAAGTTCAGTTGCCGGCGGGAGTGGAAATGGTTATGCCAGGAGACAATATTAAGATTACCGCTAAACTAATCTATCCGGTGGCAATGGAAGAGGGACTAAAGTTCGCTATTCGTGAGGGTGGCCATACGGTCGGAGCAGGAGTAGTGATTAAAATCATTAAATGATTCCAATCTACGAATGAATTCGAATCAACTAATATTTGTAGATTAGTATAAATTAGTAGATTAGAATCTTAATTTGCACCTTAATATGCCGAAAGGAAGAATAAGAATTAGACTGAAGTCATATGATCACAGATTAATCGATGAAACCTGTCAAAAGATTGTTGATACGGCAATCAGGACAGGTGCTTCAATTATTGGTCCGATTCCTCTTCCGACAAAAAAAGAGGTTTATGTTGTTAATAAAGCACCCTTTATTGATAAAAACGCCCGCGAACATTTCGGCTTAAAAATTCATAAAAGATTAATTGATATTGTCAATCCCACTAATCAAACCATTGATTCTCTTATGCATCTTGAACTTCCCGCTGGTGTTGAGGTTGAGGTAAAGATGTAGACTATCCTTCATTTTCATTTGACCGCCAGAAATTCATAGTATATAATTTGTAAACATGTTAATTATCCTTTGTTCGGGAACTAAGGATTAATATTTTTTCCGGATTGGAATTTATAGCCCCAATCTGGGGCTATTTTTTTATGACAGGATTTATTTTAGGAGAAAAATCAGAACAGTCACAGACTTTTAATGATAAAGGAGAGAGAATTCCAACGACTTTTATTAAGACGACTAACTGTTATCTTCTTGATATCACTACTCCTCAAAAAAGAGGCTATTTTGCTGTTAAACTTGGATTTGGTCAGAGCAAAAACATCAAAAAACCAGTTCAAGGAGAGTTAACAAAAGCGGGGATAAAAACCCCGCTTCGTTTTTTGAAAGAAATTCGTTTGGACTTTCCTGTTACCCGAAAGAAGAGTTTAAAAGACAAGGTAAAGTTAATTGAAGAAGACGGTAAAAAAGGGCTTTCAATAAAAGAAGTAAAAATCTTTGTTGGTGAGCCTTTAAAAACCGCCGCTCTTTTTAAAAAAGGGGATCAAATAGCTGTTTCTGGGATTTCTAAAGGAAAAGGTTTTCAAGGAGTGGTGAAGCGTCATCACTTTAAAGGTGGACCGAGAACTCATGGTCAATCTCATAGCGAGAGGGCGCCGGGATCAGTGGGAATGACAACAACGCCGGGCCGAATCTTTAAAGGTAAAAGAATGGCTGGTCGGATGGGAGGGGAAAGAGTCACTATTAAATATTTACAAGTAGTCGAAGTAAAAGAAGAAGGATTATTAATTAAGGGATTAGTTCCTGGCTATAGGGGAGCTTTATTAGAAGTGATAGCCGAACAATAAATCATAAAATGGCTAAGGTTAAAAAAGAAACAAGTGGTCTATCAATTCCTGTTTATGGTTTAAAAGGCGAGAAGACAGGAGAACTGAAGTTAGCAAAAGAGATTTTTAAAGTAAAAATGAACCCTAAACTTTTAGCTCAATATGTTCATGTCTATTTAACTAATCAAAGACAGGGGACAGCTTCGGCTAAGACCCGAGGAGAGGTTTCCGGTTCAACCAGGAAGATCTATCGACAAAAAGGCACTGGTCGAGCGAGACATGGTTCTATTAAAGCTCCGATTTTTGTCGGAGGAGGAATAGTCGGCGGACCAAAACCAAAAGATTATTTTTTAAAGATGAATAAAAAACAAAAAAAACAGGCATTATTTAGCGCTTTAAGTCTAAAATTGGCGGAAAAAAATATCATTGCTTTTAATAAGACCATCTTTAATATTGAGCCAAAAACAAAAATAATAGATAGTCTTCTTGCGAAAATCGGTTTAAATGAAAAAAAGGTGGTTTTTATTTTACCAAAGATGGAAAAAAACAACTTTATCTTAGCCGTAAGGAATATTCCTCATCTGGTTGTTACTGATGCCGTATCTTTAAACGCCTATCAAGTATTAGAGAATCATTTTTTAGTTTTTATTGACAAGGCAGTAGAAGTTTTTTATCAACATTTTTTTAAACATGAAGATTAATGAAGTCTTAGTTGGTCCGGTATTAACAGAAAAGGCGACTAATTTAGCCAAGAATCAGACCTATATGTTTGAGGTTCATCTTAAAGCTTCTAAACCCCAGATAAAGACAGCGGTGGAAAAACTTTTTCCCGTTAAAGTTGCCAAGGTCCGTCTTTTTATTAGAAAAGGTAAGGTAAAAAAAGTCGGTCGGAGGATGAAAGCTAAAAAAACCTCTAGCCAGAAACTAGCCTATGTTAAGTTAAGGGAGGGAAAACTTGATCTGTTTCCTCAAACCTAAATATGAATAAACAAAATTTAATAGATAAAAAAGCTAAGCTAGTCAAGAGCTTAAGATTTATTCTAAAAAATAGAGCTGGTAGAGACTCAAGTGGAACTGTATCTGTTCGTCATCGAGGCCATCGCAGTAAAAGATATTATCGAATCATTGATTTTAAAAGAGATAAAAAAGATATTCCCGCAACCGTATTAAGAATTGAGAAAGACCCTTATCGTAACTCCCTAATCGCTTTAGTGAAATATCAAGATGGTCAGTTAAGATATGTTTTACAGTCTAATGGGCTTAAAGTTGGCGATAAAATAATCAATTCGGAAAAAGCAGAAATAAAAAACGGCAACAGTCTGCCTTTAAAAAATATTCCTATTGGCATCAGCGTTCATAATATTGAGTTATATCCTGGACAAGGTGGTCAGATGGTAAGAGCAGCTGGTGGAATGGCCACGGTTATTGCTAAAGAAGATAAATATGTTCATTTAAAATTACTCTCAGGAGAGATAAGGAAGTTTGCTGAAAACTGTTGGGCGACTGTTGGTCAAGTAGGCAATATTAATCATAAGGATGAAGTAATTGGTAAAGCCGGAAGAAAAATTAGGATGGGAATCAGACCGACAGTCCGTGGTACGGCCCAAAATCCTCGTAGTCATCCTCATGGAGGAGGAGAAGGCAGAAGTGGTGAAGGCATGCATCCGAAGACGCCGTGGGGGAAGCAAGCTCGAGGTAAAAAAACCAGGAAAAATCGTCTTTGGAGTGATTTTTTAATTATTCAAAGAAGAAAATAATCAACAACTATGGAATCAAAAACCTATCTAAAAAATTTAAAAATTTCACCTAAAAAATTGAGGTTTTTATTACCGGCAGTGAAAAAAATGAAACCGGCTAAATCTTTGGACTACCTGTTTTATACAAACAATAAACCAGCTAAAGTACTGTATCAAGTAATAAAGTCAGCGATATCTAACGCAAAAACTCTCTTAAAAGTCAGTGATGATATGTTAAACTTTAAGCTTTTAACAGTAGAAGAAGGACAAAAACTAAAGAGATCTCGACCAGGCGGAAGAGGCACTGCAAAACCAATAATAAAAAGAATGAGCCATATTAAAATAGTACTTGAAGCATCAGAAATTCCAAATTCTAAGCACCAAATTACAAATAAATCCCAAATTCAAAATTCTAAATCCAAAACAAAAAAAATTTAGTATTTAGAGTTTATTTGGGATTTGGAATTTAGTATTTAGAATTTATAAAAAATATGGGACAAAAAGTTAATCCAAATGGTCTACGACTAGGCGTGATCCGCAACTGGAATTCGCGCTGGTTCTTCTCTGATAAAAAAGCTTACCGAAAAGCTCTAGAATCTGATATTAAAATCAGAAATTTATTAATGGATAAGTTATCCTTTGCTTCGGTTACCCAGATTGATATTGAACGGGCAATTAATAAAATCACTGTTATTATCTATTCGGTTAAGCCAGGGATGATTATTGGTCGAGGAGGAAAAGGCCTTGAGGAGATAAAAAACCAATTGAGTAAATTTTTTAAAATAAAGAAAGCTAAAGAAATGAAGATAGATCTGAAAATAGAACCGGTTAAAAAACCATATCTTAATGCTTATTATGTTGCCCAATCAATCGCCGAAAAGTTGGTAAAAGGATTTACTCATCGGTCAGTAGTTCATCGGACGATGACTCGAGTGATTGAAGAAGGTGCCAAAGGAATAAAAGTTCAGTTAGGAGGAAGAATAGCTGGAGCAGAAATCTCCAGGCGGGAAAAGTATTTTCAAGGAACTATTCCTACATCTACTATAAGAGAAGATATTGATTACGCTAATTATCCGGCCTTAACAAGATCAGGATATATTGGGGTTAAGATTTGGATATGTAAATAGTATGCTAGCGCCAAAGAGACAAAAATTTAGAAAACAGTTTAGAGGAACTTTCCGAAGACTAGCAGTTAAAGGTGAAAAACTTAATTCTGGTAACTATGGTTTAAAGACATTGACTACTGGTTGGATTAAGGACAAAGAAATAGAAGCCAGTCGAATAATTTTAGCGAGAGCAACCAGAAAGAGTGGCAAATTCTGGATAAGGATTTTTCCCGATAAGCCGTTTACGAAAAAACCGCCCGAAGTGACCATGGGAGCAGGAAAAGGCGATGTCGCTTATTATGTAGCCGTCGTGGCTCCAGGAAGAATTTTATTTGAGATTGACGGTTTGCCTAAAGAAGAGAGTAAGATAGTTTTAAAGATTGTCGCTTCGAAGCTTTCTGTTAAAACCAAAGTTATTAGTAAAGAACTATGAAAAAAACCACTAAAAAATATCAAGAAAAAGATATCAGTGAATTAAAAAAAGAGAGCTTAAGGCTTAGAGAAGAAATCGCCAAACTTAAATTAACCAACCAGATAAAACCGCCAAAAGACACTAATTTTTTAATAAAAAAAAGAAAAGAATTAGCCGTTTTATTAACAGTTCTCTCGGAAAAAGAGGTTTATGAAAAAAATCCTAATCGGTAAAGTTGTCTCAAACAAAATGCTAAAAACAGTTGTTGTTATGGTGGAGAGAAAGTTTCGCTATCCTTTATATAAGAAAGTAATTACCAGACACAAAAAATATCAAGTACATAATGAGGATTTACAGCTAAATGTAGGCGATATAGTTAGAATTAGCGAAACGAAGCCAATATCGAAAAACAAGCATTTTATTGTTATTGAGAAGATAAATGACAAATCTCAAATAACAAATAACAAATCAAGTTCAAATGTCAAAAAATAAATTTTTAAACATTTGATATTAAAAATTTGTTATTGATTTGAAATTTGAAATTTGTCATTTGAATTTTTTTTAATTTTAATATGTTGCAAACAAGGTCGATCTTAAATGTCGCTGATAACACCGGCGCCAAAAAAGTATCAATGATTGGTATGCCAGCCAAAGGTAATCGAAGATATGCTTATATCAGCGATGCGATCACTATTTCCGTCAAAGAGGCGATTCCTTTTGCTCAAGTCAAAAAGGGCGAGGTGCTGCCGGCGGTTGTTGTTAGAACAAAGAAAGAAAAAAAAAGAAAAGACGGCAGTTATATACGTTTTGATGACAACGCCTGTGTTATTTTAGCCGGTAAAGGGATGAAGGATCCTAAAGGGACAAGAGTATTTGGCCCGATTGCTAAAGAAATAAAAGATAATGGTTTTGCCAAAATTGCTAGTTTAGCAGAGGAAATATATTAGTTTTTAAAGTTATAAAGTTCATAAAGTTTATAAAGAAATGAAGATTAAAAAAGGAGATAAAGTCAAAGTTATGGCAGGGAAAGATAAAGGTAGAGAAGGGAAAGTAGAAAAAGTTTATTTAAAGAGCGATAAAGTTTTAATCGCTAATATTAATATCTATAAAAGACATGTAAAAAAAAGCGAACAGATGCCTAAAGGTGGAATAGTAGATGTGCCGAGACCATTAGCCGTTTCTAAAGTGATAGTCATCTGTTCTAAATGCGGTAAGACAACGAGAATAGGTTATAAGATAGAAAAAAGTAAAAAATATAGGGTATGTAAGAAATGTAAGAGCAAGATTTGAAGCAATATAACAATTTAACAATATAACAATATGAATTTCAAGGACTATTACAATCAGGAGGTTAAGAAGAAATTGATGACCGATGTTAAGATAGCTAATATAATAGCAGTTCCAAAAATCGTCAAAATCGTCATTAATGTCGGTGCTGGTGAAGCGGTCACTAACAAAGGAGCGATAGATAAAATTAAAGACCAGTTGGCGACGATTACCGGTCAACGTCCGGTAGTCACCAAGGCGAGAGTTTCTATATCAGCTTTTAAAATAAGAAAAGGATTGCCTATTGGTGTTAAGGTTACTCTTCGAGGAAAAAAGATGTTTGATTTTCTTGAGAAGTTAATAAAGATTGTCATTCCCGGAGTTCGAGATTTTAAAGGTATTTCCGAAAAAAACCTTGATCAACATGGAAATTTAAATCTTGGTTTTTCTGAACAGACGATTTTTCCCGAGATAGACTTTGACAAAATTGATAAAATAAGAGGCTTAGAGGTAACAGTTGTTACTAATGCGAGGAGTCAAGTGTATGGTAAAAAGTTATTTGAGTTATTGGGAATACCATTTAGAAAAAGTTTATAAAGTTATAAAGTTTATAAAGTCATAAAGATGGCGAAAACATCAGATGAAGTAAAATTTAAAAAAAAACAGAAGTATCAAATTAGATATCATAATCGCTGTTTTTTTTGCGGTCGATCTCGGGGTTATTTAAGGCGCTTTGGTATGTGTCGCATATGTTTTAGAGAAAAAGCGTTAAAAGGAGAAATTCCTGGAGTTAAAAAATTGACTTGGTAAAAAAATATGGCAAGATCAGTAAAAAAAGGTCCTTATATCGATGAAAATTTGTTGAAAAAGGTTCTTAAACAAAAAGAAAACAAAAATAATGAGCCGATCAAAACTTGGGCGCGTAATTCGCAGATCGCTCCGGAATTTGTTGGTCATCGAATGGCTATTCATAATGGTCGAAAATTTATTGAAGTTTATATTTCCGAATCGATGGTTGGTCATCGGTTAGGCGAGTTTGCTCCTACTCGTACTTTTAGAAGTCACGGTAAGGTGACTAAAAAGGTAATGGAAGCAACTTAAACTTATGGAAAACAGTGTTATTAACTTAATAATTGTTATTAAAAACGGCTATTTGGCGAGAAAAGAAACGGTTGTTGTCTCTTTTTCTTGTTTTAAAGAAGCGATTGCCAAAAAATTAGTTGACTTAAAGTTTATCAAAAACTATAAAATCGATTGCAATAAAATCAAAAAAATTATTATTAATCTTAGCTATGAAAAAGGAGAGCCGGTTTTTTCCGATGTAAAAATTTATTCGACACCAGGACGAAGAGATTATGTTTCTTATCGCGATTTGAAGCCAGTGTTAAGCGGTTATGGTCATTCGATTCTATCAACATCGCTAGGTATTCTAACTGGCAAAGAAGCAAAGTCAAAGAAAGTTGGCGGCGAGTTATTATTTAGTATTTGGTGAAGTTATTATGTCAAAAATTGGAACAAAAGTCATCAATTGGCCATCTCAAATTAAAATTGAGATTGAAGGAAAAAAAGTGACAATCAAAGGATCAGCTGGTGAGATGACAGTTACTCTCCCTGAATCACTTTCTATCCTACAGAAAGAAAGCAGTCTGGTTCTCCAAAGAACCAGCGAAGAAAAAAAGATAAAATCCCTTCATGGTTTGTATCGTCAGTTGATAAATAATGCTGTTATTGGAGTAGAAAAACCATGGGAAAAACAGTTGGAGATAGTAGGAACGGGTTACAATGTTAAACTTCAAGGCGAAGATCTAGTTTTTAAAGTGGGATATATTCATCCGGTTGTTTTCAAAAAACCAGCAGGAGTGAAATTTCAAACAGAAGGAAATAATAAAATTAAAGTTATCGGAGTAGATAAACAACTAGTCGGCCAGGTGGCTTTTCAGATAAAAATGATAAAAAAACCTGATGTTTATAAAGGCAAAGGAATTAAGTATTTGGGTGAAAAATTAAGAATTAAGCCGGGAAAAAAAGCAAAAGCCGCCGGACCGGTAACTCAATAATCTATGAAAAAAATAAATTTTAACCGTCTCTTAAGAAGAAAAAGAAGAGTTAGTGCCAATATAAAAGGTACTAGTTTCAAACCACGGATTAATGTCTTTCGCTCTAACTATTATATCTATGCTCAAGCCATCGATGATGAAAAAAAAGCCACCATCGTTTCCTATTCTTCTTTGAATTTAAAAAAAGAAAAGGATTTTCAGAAAAACAAAAAAACCGAAGAAGCAAAAAAAATTGGCATAAAATTGGCAATGATTCTAAAAAAGAAAAAGATAACCGAGGCTGTTTTTGATCGGAGCATCTATGTTTATCAAGGACGAGTTAAAGCTTTAGCCGAGGGAATACGAGAAGGAGGGATAAAAATATGATAGAGCAACAAGAACAGAAAATTGAGGAAAAAGTACTCTTAATAAGAAGAGTATCTAAGAAAGTACCAGGAGGAAATTATATTACCTTTTCTGCTTTAGTAGCGGTGGGAGATAAAAAGGGTAAAGTAGGCGTTGGTTTAGGACGAGCATCAGAAGTGCCGCCGGCGATTCAAAAAGCGATTAGTTACGCTAAGAAACACATGATTTTTATACCAAGAAAAGGTAAAACCCTAGTTCACGAAGTTAAGTTAAAATATAAAGCGGCGGTAATATTATTAAAACCGGCGCCTGAAGGAACTGGTTTAAAAGTCGGTAGCGTCGCTCGTGTGCTTCTTAATCTTGCCGGGATTGAGGACGCTTCTGGTAAAATTATTAAGTCAAGAAATCAAATTGTTAATACTTATGCGATTATGGAAATATTCAAAAAAATGAAAAGATGAAAAATTTTTTATCCCATTTGCCAAAAATTATTAAAAACAAAAAAAAACGTCTTGGTCGAGGACTAGGAAGCGGTAAAGGGTCAAAATCTGGACGAGGCATCACTCGACACCAAAAAGCTCGAGAAAGTATTCCTCTTCATTTTGAAGGTGGACAGGGAAGAATAGTAAAAAAATTTCCCCTTCTTCGTGGCAAAGGGAAAAATAAACCAAGAATAAATCTTAAATTAAGAAAGAAAAGATATTATGATCCCACTTCGTCCCGATTAAATCGGGACTACGTTAGGGATCATACCAAACGAAGCTAGGATTATTATTTAACGAAGTGGTATGAAAAAAGTCATTGAAAAAATAAATTCATTGTTTAGAGACCCTCAACTAAAAAAAAAGTTAATCTTTAGTCTGTTGATTTTTTTGTTCTTTCGGATCTTTGCTTTTTTACCGGTTCCGACGATTGATTTTATTAAGTTAAGAGCCCTTTTTTCTCAAAATCAGTTTTTATCGCTTCTAGATATTTTTTCTGGTGGTACACTAATTAACTTTTCAGTCATGGCCTTGGGACTTAATCCTTATATCAATGCCTCGATTGTCCTACAACTTTTAACGGTAATGTTTCCTTATCTTGAACAGTTGTCAAAAGAAGGTGAGTATGGACGATTTAAAATTAATCAATACACCAGATTTTTAACCGTTCCTTTAACGATCGTCCAAGCAATTGGGATTTTTGTTTTATTGAAGAATCAAAAGATAATTGGTAGTTTGTCACCGTTAGAGTTTTTCTCTTTTATTTTTACGATGGTAGCAGGAACTTTTATTTTAGTTTGGTTTGGAGAGTTAATTTCTGAATTCGGTTTAGGCAATGGTATTTCCCTTTTGATTTTTGCCGGTATTGTTGGCCGACTGCCAGTAGTTTTGAGTCGAACCGCAGTGACTTTTAATCAAGAGATGGTTTTTAATATTGGAATATTTTTAATTCTTGCTGTTGTTGTGATCGCTTCAATTGTTTTTGTTAACGAAGCAACTAGAAAGATCCCCGTTTTCTATGCAAAAAGAATCAAGGGCAATAAACTTTATCAAGGAGCAACCAACTATCTTCCTTTAAAACTTAATCAAGCGGGAGTGATTCCAATTATTTTTGCTGTTTCTTTTGTTTTGGTTCCTCAACTTTTAGGTAATTTTATCATCTATGCGAAAAATCCTGTTTTGGTTACTTTAGGGAAATTTTTAGTTAAATTTTTTGCGCCGATGGGTTTCTTTTATAACTTTTTTTATTTTCTTTTAGTAATTGGTTTTACCTATTTTTATACAGTAGTAGTTTTTAATCCTCAAAAGATCGCTGAAGAGATTCAGAAACATGGAGGATTTATTCCTGGGATACGTCCAGGTTTAGCCACTAAGGAATATCTTGAAAAAATCTTGTATAAAATCACCAGTGTCGGAGCTGTTTTTTTAGGATTAATTGCTATCTTACCAGTATTGATTTCCAAGATAACTGGTCTGACCAATTTGGTGATTGGAGGAACAGGCATTTTGATCGTTGTTTCGGTTATTTTGGAAACCTTCAAAATGGTAGAAGCCCAGTTAGTAATGAAAAATTATGATAAATTTGTTCTTTAATTTATAAACTATGGCAAAAAAAGGACCCCGAGTTTTAATTGGTTTGATTTGCGAGGTTTGTCATTGGCGGAACTATACCTCGGTGAAAAATAAAATTAATAGCGGTTCGGCGATTAAGTTAAAAAAATATTGTCAAAAATGCCGGAAGCACACTATCCATAAAGAAATTAAAAAATTGGACTGACTTTATATGAAATTAGTTCTTATTGGCATTCAAGGTTCAGGTAAATCGACTCAAGGAAATCTTTTATCTAAACAGTTAAAGATTCCCTATCTTTCTACCGGTCATATTTTTCGTGAGATTGCTAAGGAAAAAACCACTCTTGGTCGTTATATTAAGGAGACAATTAATGCCGGTATTTTAGTCCCAGACGAAAAAGTGATTGAAATCGTCAATCATTATCTTTCCCGACCCGAGTATAAAAAAGGTTATATTCTTGACGGTTTTCCTCGGACGATAGTTCAGGTAAAAAAATTCAGAAACTCTGTTGATAAAGTTATTTATCTCGAAGTACCAGAAAAAGAAGCTATCTATCGTTTAGCTTATCGTAATAGTGAATTAAGAGAAGATGAAACTCTAGCTGCCTTAAAAAAAAGAGTTGATTCTTTTAAAAAATTTACCATTCCAGTTCTAGATTACTATCGAAAAGAAGGAAAGTTAGTAGAAGTTGATGGAACAAAAACAATTGAAGAGGTTAATAAAGAAATATTAAAATATTTAGGTAAACAAATAACCAGAAATGAACAAAAAACCATTATTGCTATTGTTGGATTACCAGGTTCAGGCAAGACAGAGGCAGCTGATTTTTTTGCCAAAAAAAACCTTCCAGCAATCTCTTTTGGAAAGATAATAAACGATTATATTAATAATAAAAAACTTTCTCATACGAGAGAGATTCACAAAAAAATTAGAGAAGATCTAAGAAAAAAATATGGATTAAAAGCTTTAGCTATTCTAAATCAAGATAGATTAAGAAAAGCCTTGATAAAAAATACGATTGTTGTCATTGAAGGAATGCGTTCTTGGGAAGAGTACTTGTATTTAAAAAAAGAATTTCCTCATATTCGTTTGTTTATTCTCGGTCTGTATACTGACAAAGTAATTCGTTATCAACGGTTATCTCAAAGAAAAAACAGGCCAAAACTTTATGGAGAAGAAAGAGATATTGATGAGTTGGTAGGAATCAACATGGGTCCAACCATCGCTTTTGCTGACTATGTTATTAAAAATAATTATTCTCTTAAAGACTTTTATGACAAGTTAGAGTTGGCTTATAGAAGCATCTTTTATTCATAAATGATTCATTTAAAATCAAAAGAAGAAATCAGACTAATGATTGAAGGAGGAAAAAAGTTAAGAAAGGTAGTTTCTAATTTACTGCCGATTGTTAGACCAGGGACAACGACTGAACTAATAGATAAAAAAGCTGAAGAGTTAATTATCAAAGAAGGCGGTCAACCTTCTTTTAAGAAAGTAGAAGGTTATTTTTGGACAACCTGTTTGCCAGTCAATGAACAAATCGTCCATACCCCTCCTTCAGGAAGAGTTCTCAAAGACGGCGATCTTTTAACAGTTGACATAGGCATGTATTTTCAGGGATATCATACAGATTTTGCTACCACCCTAATGGTTGGTGAAGAAAAAGATCAAAGACTGAAAAAATTTTTAGAAACAGGTCAAATAGCTTTAAGAAAAGCAATTTTACAGGCAAAGACGGGCAAGAGGATAACAGATATTTCTCAGGCAATTCAACAAGAGATTGAGGATAATGGATATAGGGTAATAAAAGAATTGACTGGACATGGAATTGGAAAAGATTTACATGAGGATCCGAACATCTTTGGTTTTTTTCGAGGATCTAAGGATAAAACCGTGTTGATTAAACCAGGTTTAACGGTGGCGATTGAAGTCATCTATTCTCAAACCAGTGAAGAGATTGAATACGAGGATGAATGGTCAATAAAGACGAAAGACGATAGTTTATCCGCTTGTTTTGAACATACCATAGCTGTTACTGAAAATGAAACTATTGTTTTAACCTAAATAGAGCACATTTTTATCAACTTTTATGATAAAATTTAGAGTTTATGAAAGATAATGTCTTAGTGGTTGAGGGAGAGGTAATTGAAAATCTTCCCAACACTCTATTTCGGGTGAAGCTCTCTAATTCCGAAAAAATAATTTTATGTTATTTATCAGGAAAGATGAGGAAAAATTATATAAAAATTCTTCCTGGAGATCGGGTAAGAGCAGAGGTAACTGCCTATGACCTGAATCGAGGAAGAATTGTTTATCGTCTATGAAAGTTAATTCATCAATAAAAAAAATTTGTCCTAAATGTAAAATGGTAAAAAGAAAAGGAAAATTATATGTAGTCTGTCAGAATGTTAAACATAAGCAAAGGCAAGGATGAAATAAATTAATAGACTAAATTATGGCGAGATTATTAGGAATGACATTGCCGGATGACAAAAGAATTGAGTATGCTTTGACTCTCTTATACGGGATTGGCTGGAAAAATGTCAAAGATATTTTAAAAACAGCCAATATTAGTCCAAATAAAAAAGTTAAAGAGGTTAAAGAAGAAGAATTTAAAAAAATCACTGAAATAATCGAAAAAAACTATCAAGTCGAAGGAGATCTAAGAGAGGCAGTAACAAGTAATATAAAGAGGTTAAAAGAAATCGGTAGCTATCGAGGATTAAGACATGTAAGAAATTTACCAGTTCGCGGTCAAAGGACGAGATCTAATGCACGGACAAAAAGAGGCAAAAGAAAGACAGTGGGTGCCTTAAAGAAAAAAGTCTGGGCAAAGATGGAGCAACAAAAAACCGCCGCGCCGGTTAAAACAGAAACTAATGGTTAATAAAACAGCTCAAAGACAAGTAGAAAAAGGACGAATTTATATCACTGCCACTTTCAACAATACCTTAGTGACAGTGACTGATGAAAAAGGTAACCCACTGGTTTTTGGCGGTTGCGGTATGTATGGTTTTTCTGGCACGAGAAAGTCTACTCCTTACGCGGCCACCGTCACCTGTGAAGCTACTTTGAAAAAAGCTCAAGAACAATTTGGACTGTTGGCGGCCGATGTTTTTATCAAAGGGATTGGTCCTGGTCGAGAAGCAGCTTTACGGGTAATCAAGGGATTACAGATGGAAATTAACCGCATTATTGACATTACTCCGGTTCCTCATAATGGAGTGAGACCACCAAAAGTGAGGAGGGTTTAACATTATATGAGATACACTGGCCCAAGAAACAAAATTTCTAGAAGAGAAGGCGTCGATCTAGGGTTAAAAACGATTGGTTCTAAATCGCATGCGCGACTATTAAAAAAACTTAATATTCCGCCGGGCGAGCACGGGGGAAGAGGAAAAAGAAAAATTTCCGAGAGAGGAGTACAACTTCGAGAAAAACAAAAACTAAGATTCATTTTTGGCCTAACCGAAAAACAACTAAAAAAATACTTTAAAATAGCCAGTCAAAAAAAAGGAAACACTGCCTTGTATCTTTCCCAGTTTTTAGAACAAAGATTGGATAATCTTGTCTATCGGTTAGGTTTTTCGCCAACTCGTTTATCAGCCAGACAGTTAGTTTCACACGGCCACATTAAGGTTAATAATAAAAGAATAACGATCCCTTCATACCAGGTAAAAGTTGCTGAAGAAATTGGTTTTCTTTCTAATAAGTCGTTGAAAATTCCCTATATTGAAAAATCACTGGCCAATAAAGATTTCATTTTACCGTTATGGTTGGAAAAAAAAGGTGCTTTTGGTAAATTAATTAGTATTCCAACTAGCGAAGAAATTAGCAAGCAGATAAATTTGAGATTAGTCATTGAGTATTATTCTCGATAATTAATAGTTTTTATTTTTATTTCATATGCTTAATCCTAGTTTTTACACCAAAAAAACCGAGGAAGGTAATTATGGCAAATTTGTTTTAGAGCCACTTCCTTTAGGTTTTGGTCACAGTCTTGGTCACGCCTTAAGAAGAACAATTCTCTCTTCATTAAAGGGATCAGCCATTACTAATATTAAGATTGATGGCGCTTCTCACCTTTTTAGCACTCTCCCTGGGATTAAAGAATCGGTTTTAGATATCGTTTTGAATTTAAAACAGTTACGATTCGATGTCAAAGAAGGAGGCCCTTACAAGTTAAAATTAGATTTAAAGGGAGAGAGAAAAGTCTATGGAAAGGAAGTTGAGGGTGAGATCAAGCCGGTTAATAAAGATCTTTATCTAGCAGAAATTACTGAGGCAAAAGCCAGATTGAATGTCGAAGCCTTGGTAGAGGTCGGAGTGGGTTATTCGTCAGTTGAAGAAAGAGAAAAAAAAGAATATGGTTTTATCCCAGTTGACGCTTTTTTTTCACCGATAAAAAAAATCAATATGAAGATTGAGGAAACGCGCGTGGGAAGAAAAGCTAATTATGACAAGTTAATCATTGAAATCTGGACTGACGGAACAATCACACCTTCCCAAGCGTTAAAAGAGGCTTCAAGACTTCTCTCTGACTATTTTGTTTATATTCTATCAGGTAAGGACACTCCCCAAGTTAAAGTGGAGTTAACACCAGAAGAAGAGAAACAAGGATTAATTGACAAAAAACTGTATGAAGTAATTATTGATGAGTTAAATCTTCCCTCGCGAGTAATAAATGCTTTACTTCGAGAAAAGATAGAGACGGTAGCTGATTTAGTCAAAGCAGGAAAAGAAAGATTGGTCCAGATGAAAGGGGTCGGCAAAAAATCTATTCAACTGATAGATGAAGAATTAAAAAAAATGGGAGTAACAGTTGACTGAATATTTTTAATATGAGACATGGTTATTCAAAAATAAAGTTCAAAAATGGCCAAGATGCCAATCAGATGTTATTAAGAAAGTTAGCAACTAATTTTTTAATGGTGGGAAAATTAAAAACAACCCTGAAAAAAACCAAGGTATTAAAGACATTATTAGAAAAGTTAATAGAAAAGATGAAGGTGAAGAATGAAGCCAACAAAAACTATCTCTTAAAAGCTCTTGGCGACAGGAAATTAGTCGAGAGAAGTTTTTCTGATTTTGGGGCGAGTTTTGTCAAGATTAACGGTGGATATGTAAAGATCATTAAAACTGGCGTAAGAAATTCTGACGGATGCGAGACGGCTTTAATCCAATGGGCTTATCCAATTATTAATAAAGAAGTTGCTATTAAAGATCAATCGTCAGTTAAGAAAAAAATAAATAAAATATGACAGGATTAACTTTATCAACAAAACCGATAAGAGAAAGAAATATTAAGAGACAGTGGCACTTAATTGATGTTTCAGGAAAGATTTTAGGAAGAATTACGCCGCAGATTGCCAGATTATTACAAGGTAAACATAAATCTAATTATTCTTCTTCTCTTGATGTGGGGGATTATGTCGTTGTTGTTAATGCCGGCAAGGTGATTGTTTCTGGAAAGAAGAAGAAAACAAAGATTTACACCTATTATTCTGGTTATCCTGGTGGATTAAGAAAAGAGTATTTTAGTAAGTTGATTGAACAAAATCCAGGGAAGATTGTTAAGAATGCTGTCTCGGGCATGTTGCCGAAAAATAAATTAAGAGATATGAGATTAAAACGATTATATATTTTTGCTGATGATAATCATCCTTATAAAGAAAAGTTTATAAAGTTATAAAGTTCATAAAGTTCATAAAGTATGGCGAAAAAAGAAAAAAATTTAAAGTATTATGAGGCGGTCGGCCGAAGAAAAAAAGCCGTCGCCCGAATAAGATTATACCTTGTTGGTAAAGATAAGATCGCTTCTGTCAATAACCACAAAATAAAAGCGGGCGAGATATTAATTAATAATCATCCTTTAGAAAAAATAATCAATACCACCTACGAAAGAACATTTTTTTTATCACCTTTAGTTTTGACTAATAATACAGAGAGATTTGCTATTTCCATTCTTGTTCAAGGTGGCGGTTATCAGGGTCAACTAGAGGCAATGGTCCATGGTTTAGCTAGAGCGCTTGAGTTAGTTGATAAAGAAACCTATCGATCAATCTTAAAAAAACAAGGCCTATTAACAAGAGACGCGAGAAAAAGAGAAAGAAGAAAGGTGGGAACGGGAGGCAAAGCAAGAAGAAAAAAACAGTCACCAAAGAGATAATTAATCATATGTTTATCTATGAAATTTTTGTCAATTATTATTGTTTCTTTCAACACGAGGCTAATCACTTTAAAATGCCTTCGTCATCTAAAAAATAACTTTAAAAAATATCCACTAGATTATGAAATCATTATAGTTGACAATGGTTCTATTGATGGGAGCATCCAGATGCTTAAGGAAGAACAAAAAAATTGGACAAATCTACAACTAATTCTTTCCAAAAAAAACCTCGGTTATGGTAAAGCCAATAATCTTGGTGTTCAGAAAAGCAAAGGACAGTATGTCTTATACTTAAATTCTGACGCAATCATAAACGATATCGATTTCCGCGATTTAGTCAATATTTTTGAAGCCCAGCCACAGATAGGCGCTCTGACAGTAAAAGTAGTCCTTAAAAATGGAGAAATTGATCCAGCCTCTCATCGGGGTTTTCCGACTTTATGGTGGTCTTTTTGCTATTTTATTGGTTTAGAGAAGTTATTTTATCGAACTTTTCTATTAAACAAACTTTTTGGGGGTTACCATTTAACTAATAGAAATCTTTCAACTGTCCACGAGATTGATGCCGGAACCGGTGCTTTTTTTCTGACGAAAAAAGAGATTATTGACCGCATTGGTGGTTTTGACAAGGATTATTTTGCCTATGGAGAAGATATCGAAATGGCTTATCGGATAAAAGAACTCGGCTATAAAATCCTTTATTATCCGCTTTGGCAGGTGCTACATCTTAAATACTCCTCTGGCTTAAAGAAAAATGATAAAAAAACCAGAGAGATGACAAGATTTCATTTTTACCAGGCAATGAAGATTTTTTATACTAAACACTACGCTAAAAAAAATTTTTGGTTGGTTAATCAATTAGTTTATCTGGCGATTGATTTAAAAAGTAATTTAAGATTCTAATCTACTAATTTATGCTAATCAACGAATATTGGTTGATTAGAATTCATTCGTAGATTGGTATTATTTATTGGTTATTTATGAAAAAAATCGGCATTGATGCAAGGCTTTATTCACAAACAGGAGTAGGGACATATCTTCAAAATCTGTTATTTTTTCTTGATAAAAAAAATCCTAAAGATAAGATTTATTATATTTATCTTCGAGAAAAAGATGCTTCTAATCTTAGATTTAAGAGCAAAAATCTTATTAAAAGAATAGCTGATTACCAATGGCATAGTTTTTCGGAACAGATAAGCTTTTATCGTTTGCTGATTAAAGATAATCTAGATCTGATGCACTTCACTTATTTTAGCTATCCGGTTTTATATCGAAGAAAATTTATTATTACTATTCATGATCTAACACCTTTGCTTTTTAAAACCGGCAAAGCATCAACAAAAAATCCATTAATCTACAAATTGAAATATTTATTCTTTAAAAAAGTGTTGTCGTCACAGATAAAAAATTCTTCAGCCATTATTACTCCTTCAAAAAGTATTAAGAAACAGATAGTTAAATATTATGGAGGAAAATATCAAAAAAAAATCTTCCCGATTTATGAGGGAGTTAATCACCAGTTATTTAGAGCAAAAGAAAATCAAGAGTTAAAAAAGAAATTTAGCAAACTTTTTTTCATCTATGTAGGTAATTTTTATCCGCATAAAAATGTCGAAAGATTAATTAAATCGTTCTCCAAGATCGGAGAAGATATTCAGTTAATCCTTCTTGGTCCAAATGACTATTTTCAATCAAAGATTGTACAGTTGATTAATCAACTGTACATGAAAGACAAAGTTGTCTTCTATAATAATCCTACTTACGCTGATTTAATCTTTTTTTATAGAAATACGCAAGCATTAATTCATCCGTCAATGTCAGAAGGGTTTGGTCTGCCTTTGATTGAGGCGGCTTATTTCAACTGTTCGGTTATTGCCTCTGATATTCCTGTTTTCAAAGAAATTTTAGGCAATAGCTATTTGTCATTTGATCCTTATTCAGTTGATGACATAACAAAAAAGATAGAGTATTTTCTTGAGAAAAAACCAAAATACGATTATAAAGACATTGTTAATAAATACTCTTTCGAGAAAATGGCTAAAGAAACTTTAAAAATTTATGACAAGTTTTTATGAGTAACGATCAAAAACAACTATTAAAATATTTAGCCCTCGGTGGATTATTAGTATTTATATTTCTTCTTGTTAATTTACAATTCTTAATGGCGATTATCGTTTTAATCGTCGTCCTCGTCTCTTGGATTTTATCTAGAAAAGGTGAACAAGTATAATAGTTATCATGTTTAAAAAGAAAAAGATTGCCATTGTTTATGACTGGATTGATAAATGGGGCGGGGTAGAGAGGGTATTGTTGACTCTTCATGAGATGTTTCCAGAGGCGACTTTTTATACTTCCTATTTTGATTCTGAGAAAGCATCATGGGCCAGAGATTTAAGAATAGAAACTTCATTTATTCAACGTCTTCCCAAGATAATAAGAGGACGAAGAATTGTCTCCCTCCCTCTTTATCCATATGCTTTTGAGTCTTTTAATTTTAATAAATTTGATTTGGTGATTTCGGTTACCTCATCATTTGCGAAGTCAATAATTACTCAACCGAGAACCAAACATATCTGTTATCTTCTAACGCCGACAAGATATCTTTGGAGTCATCAAAAGGACTACTTTAAAAAGAATATTGTCAATAGTTATTATTTGGAAAAATTAAAGGATTGGGATTTTATTACCGCTCAAAGGCCGGATAAGATAATTTCGATTTCGGAAACAGTTAAAAATCGTTGTAATAAATACTATCATCGAAAAAGTGAAGTCATTTATCCGCCGTTTGATATTGAATACTGGAAGAAAATCTCAAATCTCAAATCTCAAATGTCAAATCTAAATCTTAAATCTAAAAACTATTTTTTGATAGTTTCAAGACTAGAGCCATATAAGAAAATAGATTTAGCAGTTAAAGTTTTTAATAGGTTAAAAGATAATCTAATTATTGTGGGAGAAGGAAGCGAAGAAAATAATTTAAGAAGAATTTCAGGAAAAAATATTATCTTTCTTTCAAAATTAACCGATCAGGATTTGGCGTTGTTATATTCGAACGCTGAAGCCCTAATCATGCCTCAAGAAGAAGATTTTGGATTAGTGTCACTTGAGGCGCAGTTTTTCGGCTGTCCGATGATTTCTTACAAAAAGGGAGGAGCGTTAGAAACTGTAACAGAGGGAAAGACGGGAATTTTTTTTAAGGAGCAATCAGAAATATCATTGGGGCGGGCGGTTGAAAAATTTAACAGGATTAAGTACAATTTGAAGATAAGTACGGTAAAATTTGGGTTAAAGAATTTAGAGAGATTTGATAGAGTATTTTTTGAAAAAAAGTTTATTAGTAGTATTGAAAATGTCAAATCACAAATGACAAATAACAAATCAATTTCAAATATCAAATGAATAAATGTTTTAAACATTTGATGTTTATCATTTGTTATTGATTTGAAATTTGAGCTTTGTCATTTGAAATTATTCTATGAAAGCCATAATTTTTGCCGGTGGAACAGGAACTAGACTTTGGCCTTTGTCCAGAAAAAAATCACCAAAACAATTTGAAAAACTAATCGGTAATAAATCTACATTGCAATTAGCAGTTGAGAGACTTTTACCAGACATTAAACACCAAGATATTTATATCTCGTCAAACTATCTTTATAAAGATATTATTAGAGAGCAACTTCCTCAAATTCCTAAAGAAAATTTGATCCTTGAACCAGAAAAAAAAGATGTTGCTCCGGCAATTGCTTTATCACTAGGAATTATAGGCAAACAATATCCAAATGAACCAATTGCTATCCTTTGGAGCGATCATCTAGTTAAAGAAGTTAGCGTTTTTAGAAAAATATTAAAAGTAGCCTCCGAGGAGATTAAAAAAAATCCAAACAAAATTATTTTTATCAGCCATAAACCAAGATTTCCTAGTGTTAATTTAGGCTATATTCACTTCGGTAAGAAATTAAGAGTAATTAACGGTGTTTCTTTTTATGAATTCAAAAATATTAAATATCGTCCCGATGAAAAAACCGCTAAAAATTTCTTTAATTCCGAAGAATATGCTTGGAATTTAGGCTACTTTGTTACTACACCAAATTTTATCAGACAAACTTTTAAAAAATCAGCTCGCGAGATATACGATAATACCGAAAACATTTTATCTCATTATGGCAAGAAAAGTTTTTACGGAGTTTTAAAAGCAAATTATGGGAAAGTTAAAAGTATTAGTTTTGATAATGCTATTTTGGAAAAATTAGCAAAACAAAAAGCAATAATTGTAGTTGAAGACATTGGTTGGAGTGATGTTGGTAGTTGGGAAGCTTTAAAAGAAGCCTTAGAATCTCATAGTTATGAAAATGTTATTCGGGGAAAAGTTTATTTAGAGCATGTTAGAGATAGTTTAGTTTATAACTATGAAGATGGTAAGTTGATAGTCGGAGTTGATCTTGACGAGAATATCATTATTAACACCTCCGATGTTATTCTCATTGCTAAAAAAAGCTCGATGCCAAAAGTAAAGAACCTAGTTGAAAGTTTTAGTGGGACTAAACACGAAAGACATACATGAAAGGAAAGAATTATCAAAATGGTTTGAAAAGAATTATTGACATTTTTAGCAGCTTAATTCTTCTTATTATTTTTAGCCTCATATCATTACTGACTGCCTTAGTCATCAAGATAGATTCTCCAGGACCAATATTCGCTGATGTTCCAGAAAGAATTGGTGAAAAAGGAAAAAAATTCAAAATGTACAAGTTTCGCTCGATGATTATTAACGCCCACTATCTTCTAAGAACTGACCCGAGGTTTAAGAAGCTTTTTAATGAATATAAAAGAAGCAGTTATAAATTGAAAAAAGACCCAAGAATTACCTGCGTTGGAAAATTTATTCGCCGTCATTCTATAGATGAGATTCCTCAATTTATTAATGTTTTCAAGGGAGAAATGAGTCTTGTTGGTCCAAGAGCTTATTATCCTGATGAGTTAGATAATCAGTTAAAAGAATATTCTCACACAAAAAAATTAGTGACGAAAGTGCTTTCGGTCAAGCCCGGTATCACTGGACTTTGGCAGGTTTCTGGTCGGTCGGAGGTGAACTTTGACAAAAGGATTGCAATTGATGCCGATTATATAGATAATATATCTTTATGGAATGATTTAAAAATTATTTTTAAGACGCCGTTAGTGATGATCAGTGGGAAAGGAGCCAGTTAAAATGAACAAAAAACAATCAAATTTAATCTTATTAGGTGTATCATTAGCAGCCTTAATTTATTTTTTTATTATTAGTCCGATTGTTAATATAAAATCAAAAGCTAATGTGCTATTGGCGTCGGCTAAGGAGTTAAAACAGGTTTTTGCCAAAAATGATATTAGTCTTTTGAAGACAAAACTAGGAGACTTTTCTAAGCAATACGCAGATTTTGAAAAATCCGCTAAATCGATCTACTGGGCTTCTTTTATTCCTTATGTTTCTGATTTTAAAAACGGAGTTGAAGCGGGTAGCTATATGGTTAAAGCAGGAGTGGATACAGTGAATGCTATAGAGCCATATGCAGATCTAATCGGTTTTAAAAAAGGGGAATCTTCTTTTGTTGAAAAATCAGCCGAAGATAGATTGCAGATGGCTGTTTTGACATTAGATAAATTAGTGCAAAAAATTGATCCAATTACAACAGATATTGATATGGCTAATTCAAAAATCGCCAAAATAAACCCCAATCGTTACCCAAAAAAGCTGGGGAAGATGATAATCAGGGACAATATTATCAATATCAAAGAACAGTTTGAAGGAACGGCTTCTTTATTTGTCAATGCGAAGCCGCTCATTAAGAAATTACCAGAAATCTTAGGGTCAGATGAAGAAAAAACTTACCTGATTCTTTACCAAAACGACAAAGAAAGAAGGGCTACCGGAGGTTTCCTGACTTTTTACGCGGTGTTCAAGATAAAAAACGACAAAATGACGATAGATCAATCTAATGACACTTATTCTTTAGATGAGACGATTGCCAACCATCCCAAAGCACCCCGGGAAATCCTTACTTATCACAAGGACGTTAGCGTATTTAACATTCGTGACAGCAACCTGTCACCTGACTTTGTTGAGTCGGTCAAACTGTTTGAAAGTCTTTACCAAAAAAGCGGTGCCAGAGTAAAATACGACGGCATCATCGCCATGGATTCAAAAATTTTAGTTGATATGTTGACGATTTTTGGCGATACCCAGGTTGGCGGAGTTAATTTTTCCGCCAAAGAAGATAAAAGGTGTGACTGTCCAGAAGCGATTTATACCCTGTTTGACATCGTCGATCGACCGGTGGGCTATTTTAAGGAAAACAGAAAAGGAATCTTAGGAGATTTAATGTATGCTCTTTTTTATAAAGCCATTGGCTATTCGCCTTCTAAATATTGGGGGACATTAATGCAAACAATGTACAAAAATTTGGAAGAAAAACACATTCTTCTGTATTTTGTCGATCCAGAACTACAAAAATCAGTGGAGCAAATTAACTTTGCTGGCAGGATAAATGATTATCAAGGCGACTACCTTCATATTAATTCTGTTAATTTCGCTGGAGCCAAGGCTAATCTATTTGTCTCTGAAGAAGTTAACTCGGTAACCAAAGGAAAAAGTCGGGAAGTGACGGTTAATTTCCGAAATCCATATCCTCACTCTGATTGTAATCTAGAACGGGGAGGATTATGCCTCAATGCCACTTTGCGAAACTGGATTAGAATTTATGTTCCCAGAGATTCAACCTTAGAAAGTTTTCAAGGTTCGCAGAAGAAGGTCCAGACTTATGACAAATTGGGTAAAACCATTTTTGAAGGCTACCTTGAAGTACCTACTCAAGGCAAAGCAACGGTTATTGTTAAGTATACTTTACCTTCAGGGCTATCTACCGACTCAATGATGATTCAAAAACAACCAGGAGTCGAAAACCAAAAATGGTTGATTGAGGTAAATGGAAAAAAATTTTTTGATGGCATTTTGGAAACGGATAAAGAGATAAAGGTAAAATAATTAAAATATTTTTGTTCCTTATTGCTCAATATGATCGAAGGAGAAACTGTAAATATAGGTAATAGTAAACAGATGATATTAGCTAGAATGAGTTACCTTAGGTATGCACAGGTTAACGATCGTAGTAAATCTACACCAGTTATTAGTTTAACGACACAGTTTGAAGATTTAAGGCGAGAAATAACCCCCTTAGTTAACAGGCCATTTCTAGGAATCAGTTATGATTCTACTATTCCAGAACCTGAATATTCTTCAGAATATCTCTCTTTGGTGCAAAATTTGTCCTATTTGTTTTCGAGAGAAGATGGACGACCCGCTTTAATTACTAATTTAAATCAAATAAGAAGTTCTTTACCTCCAGAAACACTATTATCTGTACTTTTACCAGACGGAGGTATTAGAATAGTTAAAATCGCTGACATTAAACATGATTCACTGGTTTACTTAAATCGCGACGATGAGACTGTGAGACAATTGCTCGGCGATAAAGTAAATGAATGCTTATTGCCAACAGATATTAGTGCTATTAAGTTACCTACATATATTAGGTTTGATAGAGAACAGCCATTAAGAGAAGGAGCCAATAATTATATTGTTAAAGCCACAATAACTGAAGAAAACGAATTACACATCCCAGTTGGAACGAGCGTTGCACTAAAAATTCCTCGCCACACTGGAAATAGTCTACAAAATAAAATGAATCAGGACGAAGTAGATGTATTAAAACAATTAGAAGCAAATAGTGGTTATCAATGGCTACCAAAAGATCTCTCTCGTCCTGTTAAAGCTTATGGTTCAGTCAATTTACAAGACCTATATATTGGAATACTTGAATGGTTAGATGGAAAATCAGTGCTTGATTTAGTTCTGGAACAAGCAAAAAAAAGCTTTAATATTAAAAAAACTTTAAATTTAGCAATTAGAGTTTTAGGTTCTTATAAACCTCTTATTTTTACTAGATACCATGGTGATCTAACAGATTCAACAAATTCATTAGGGATAAATTGGGGAAATGTTTTAGCGATTCCCATTGGTGATAGTTATGGAATCAGATTAGTTGATTTTTCAAACTCAGATAATGTTACGGAAAATATTAGGACCCGAGAACATGTAGAAGAAGATATTATTAGCTTAGCCACAATAGCCCATTCATTGATTAGAGCAGAGGGAACAGATATTAATATAGCCCCAGCTTTAGTAGATTTTTTAAGAATGAAAATGATAGACGATAAAGAACCAATCATGGAATTAGCTTCTAGAATTGACAAGGTTGTTGGGCAAAATGCGCCTTTTCCAGAGAGGTATCAAAACGCTATAGGGCTTGTACATCTTGCTAACGGATACTTACAAAGAGAGGATATTAATTGAGTCTTTTTTTGTCAGTTTGAGCATAGCGAAGAACTTCATGATAGCGTAAAATATATAAATGCCAAGAACATTTAAAACAGAAGCCTTAGTTTTAAGAAAGAAAAACCTTTTAAACAGAGACGTTTTGGTCAGCCTGTTTTCGGAAAGGAACGGAAAAGTCATCGTTATTGCCAAAGGAGTGAAAAAGTTGACCAGCCGTCGTTCACCTCATCTTCAAACTGGCAACTTAATCAATGTTCAACTGCATAAAAAAAACGACCGGATTTATCTAGAAGAGAGTAATCTTATCTCTGGGTTTACCGAACTAAAAAAAGACCAAGAAAAGATTAATATTCTCTATCAATTCTTTTTTGTTTTGGAGAAGTTACTGCCAGAGCTCCAGAAAGAAGAAGCGGTCTACAATCTGACCAAGTCGTTTTTGGTCAAGCTGTCAAAATTAGAAGACAAAAAAAGCATTCTGACAGTTTATTTTAACAAACTTCTGAGGCTTTTAGGTTATACGAAAAAAGATCACGACTTTATTGAGCTTCGATTAATTATCTCCGAATTAATTAATGAAAAATTACCCTGGTTTAGTATATAATGAACTATGAGTCCTCGGACGCGTCTTTTCGCTTATGCATCAAGCTAGTAGGCTTTGTCTCAGATTATATAGTTGGCAGCAACGCGTGACATAAGCTTAAATCCGCATCCTTCGGACTCAATCATATATGGAAAAAATAGTTGCTTTAGCTAAAAGACGAGGTTTTATCTATCAAGGAAGTGAAATATATGAAGGAATTACTGGTTTCTGGGATTATGGTCCTTTAGGAGTCGAATTCAAGAACAATTTAAAGCGGGAATGGTGGAAGTATATGGTTTATGATAGAGAAAATATCGTTGGTATTGATGCAGCAATAATTATGAATCCTAAGGTTTGGGAAGCGTCAGGTCATTTGAAGGCCTTTACAGATCCGTTAGTTGAATGTAAGAAGTGTAATAAACGTTTCAGAAAAGATAAATTTGATGAGTATTGGGAAGATTTTTACAAGAAGGTAGGAAGAGGTGGGGTGAAAGCATTAAGTAAACAATATGAAGATATTTATTATTGTATTGATAGAAAAAATCCTCATAAAGAAGAAGATTTAACTCAGGAAAAAAAGTTTAATTTAATGACAGAAGTATTCCTCGGCGTTACCGAACCAAAACAGAAGACTTATCTTCGTGGAGAGATAACGCAAGGTGTATTCGTAAATTTTAAAAACATTGTTGATTCTTCAAGGGTAAAAATCCCTTTTGGAATAGCACAAATTGGTAAAGCTTTTCGTAATGAAATCACTCCTGGAAATTTTACTTATCGATCTCGTGAGTTTGAACAAATGGAACTTGAGTTTTTTATCAAGCCAAATGAAAAAGAAGGTGAAAAATGGTTCTCATTTTGGAAAGAAGAAAGAATGAAATGGTATAAATTATTAGGTATAAAGTCAGAGAATCTAAGATTTAGAAATCATGAACAAGACGAAAGAGCCCACTATGCCCGTTTTGCTACAGATATTGAGTATAAATCTCCTTTTGGTTGGAGTGAGTTTGAAGGAATACATCATCGAGGCGATTTCGATCTAACAAATCATAATTTAAAATATAAGGATCCCGAAATAGAAGAAGAATATACACCTTGGGTTATTGAAACCTCTGGAGGAGTCGATAGAGCAATGTTATTTTTCTTGGTTGATGCATATCACGAGGAAGAAAAACGAATAGTTTTAAAACTTCATCCAAAATTAGCGCCAGTTAAAGTAGCGGTTTTTCCATTGGTTCGAAATAAGAAAGATATAGTTTCCAAAGCAAAATCAGTTTACAAAATGTTAAAAGCTCATTTTGTTACGGCCTTTGATGACAGAGGTAATATCGGAAAAAGATACCTGGCCCAGGACGAAATCGGGACGCCTTTTTGTGTTACTATTGATTATGAGACGTTAGGCAAGCAAACGGTAACAATTAGAGATAGAGATACGATGAAGCAGGAGAGAGTGAACATTGATAAATTAGAAGATTATATTAAGGAAAAATTGACCTAATTAGAAATTCTAATCTAAATATGAAAATCAATAAGAATGTTCTGATTATTGGTGCGGTCTTGTTAGTTTTATTAGCTATTGGTTATTGGTTATTGGGAAGAAAAAATATTCCCAAAAATAATCAAGAAACAATTTCTCCAACCGAAATTGTCCTTCCAACGATAGACAGTTCGGTCAAGGTCGATTTACAGTCGGTTTCTGGTGGTAAAGACGTGACATTATCGATCAACAATATTCCTTCTGGAACTGACTCGGTTGACTATGAACTTTCTTATCAGACCGCTCAACAAGGTATCCAAGGAGTAATCGGGACAATTGACGTTTCCAATCAAAGCGATTACGAGAAAAAAATTACTTTAGGAACCTGTTCATCAGGTACCTGTGTCTATCATCAGGTAGTGGGAAAGATAAAATTGACTCTTAAATTTACTGGAGATTATGGAGAAAAGTTATTTGAGAAAGAATACGAACTATAAATTTTTGATATTTAATATTTAATCTTTAATATTTACAAAGGGGGTGCGTTAGCATACTATGCCAATCATCAAATCAGCTAAAAAAAAACTAAGACAGGATAAAAAAAGAAGCAAACAAAACTTCTTATACATTAAAGCTTATAAAGAGACTTTAAGGATAATTAAAAAAGGAGGAAAAGGCATTAAAGAATTAGTCAGTCGGTTTTATTCTCAAGTCGATAAAGCGGCTAAGGTTAAAGTCATTCATAAGAATAAAGCAAAGAGATTAAAATCTGAAGTCAGTAAATTGATTAATAAAAATAAAAAATGAAGTATAGAATTAATCTTCTTCCTCAAAAAGAAACTCCTTTAACGGAGAAAATCGTTTATTTTGCCTTGAACTATCTAAGATATATCATCGTGATTACTCAATTAGTGGTAATCGCGGTCTTTTTCTATCGTTTTCAAATCGATCAAAAAATAATTGATCTCAAAGAATCGGTTGATCAAAAAAAAGAGATTCTTCAGATTGTTTTACCATTATTGAATCAAGCAAGTAATATCGATAAAAAAACCATGGCGGTTAAAGATATCTTTATTAAACAACAAACCTTTCAAGAAATGTTAAAATATTTATTATCGATCTTTCCTAGCGCAATTAACCTAACTGATTTTGAAGCGAGCGTCGATAGTCTAAAGTTAACAGGAGTTTCAACTGACTCTCACCAACTTCAGTCTTTTTATTTTCTTTTAAAAAAAGACAATAAGTTTGATAATGTTAATCTTGATAGTATTAAAAAAATTGAAAATGGTTATAGTTTCAAAATAAATCTCAATGGATTTAACAAAGATAAATAAAACAATTTTTTCCAAGAAGACCAAGGACTATACTTTTATTATTTTATTTTTGTTGATATTCTCTATTTTTATTTTTTTTGCTGTTAAGCCATCGTTAACAACCGCTGTTTCTTTAAAAAAAGAAGAGTTCGATTTACAAAGGGTTGACTTACTCTATGAAAAGAAGATTACCAATATCAGTTTAATTCAATCTCAAATCGAAGAAAATCGCGATAACCTGCCTCTTTTGGATGAAGCAATGTCTCATTACCCTGAAGTTAATAAAATAGTCGAAGATGTAAAAAGGATTGCTGACAAAAACAATCTTTTTATTAAAAACGCCAACATCACTGATGTTAATTTATTCAAAAAAGAGGAAAAACTTGATAAGGTTCAATTGATGTTAGAGGGAAGAGCCTCTTTTAATGACACAGTCAATTTTATTACTGATATTTTTAATCAAAGGAGAATAAAGACAGTTGATAAATTAACCATAAGTCATGACAAAGAAGCGACCGGAGACGCTAATCTTAAAGTAGTATTAATTATTAACGGTTATTATTTATGAATAAAAAAGAATTACTTTTACTGTCAATTGGGATTTTTTTAACAGCTTTATCATGGCTAGTGGCTGATATTTATCATGCCGCCTCTGAAGATAAGATCAAAGCAAAGATAGAAATACCAATAATAAAAAATTATCAGATTGATAAAAATATTTTAGACAGTTTACAGTTAAAAAATTACTAAGATGGTCTATTCTCAACTTTATTTTAAAGAAAAAAATAAGATATCAACCTTGGTGTGGATATTCTTGGTTTTATTGATAGGCATTTTCTTTACAGGATTATTGACTAAGACGGTCACACCTCGCTATTCCCGTGCTTCGCAAAATGCGATGACTAGGTTTGAAATTGTTAACTTAACTTCTACTCAAGCAACTATTTATTGGCAGACCGCTAATAAGGTAAAGAGTTTTCTTTTTTATGGCGAAGAATCAAATAATCAAAAAATGGTACTTGATGAAAGAGATGTTAACACTATAGAAAAAAGTAGTTATTATAATCATTTCACTATTTTGAAAGAATTAAAACCAGGAAAAAAATATTTTTTCAAGCCGGTAATAGAAAAACAAATTGTTACTAAACCTGACGGAAGCGACTATACTTTTAAAACTCCAGTTGATAATAAGATAGAAAATCCTCTAGCCATTGTTTCAGGAGTTGTCCAACAACAAAATCTGCAATCGGCCGAAGGAGCAATAGTTATCTTAAGCGTCAAAGACTGTTTTCCTTTATTTACTTTATCTAAATCGAAAGGTGATTGGTTGATTCCTTTAACTAATTTTTATGATAGGAACAGTCTGGAACAAAAAACTTTGACTGTTAACGAAACAGTAAAGATAGAAATTATCAACGAAGACAGTAAAAAAATCAATATCGATGGTACATTAAAAACTATTTCACCCCTACCGCAGACAGTTATTCTTGGCAATGATTATAAATTTTTAGGGGAAGAAAAAGTCTTAGGTATAACCACTGATAACTCCAATCAAAAAAATAAAATAGCAATTATTTATCCAGACGAAGAAGGAAAAGTTATTTCAGGAAGAGTACCTCTTATCAAAGGAACGGCTTTTCCTAAAAAGGAAATAGATTTAACCATTAAATCAAAAAAAACTTTGACGGCAAAGATTTTTGCCTCATCTGACGGCAGTTGGAGTTATGTGCCTCTAGAAGACTTAGAGATTGGTCAGCAGATACTGATTATTAAAACTACTGACGACAGTAATAATGAGGTGACTTTGCAAAGAAAATTTATCATTACTGGCAATCAAGCAATTGAAGGAAAAGTCTTAGGAGTGGCGAGCGGCGAACCGACATTAATTGTTTCTTATCCAACGCTGACGACTATTCCGACGAGCACTCCTCCTATTTCAGGTGGGACTGTTTTTTCTTTCATGGTGATAAGTTTTTCCTTAATAATAACTGGATTAGGAATTCTTCTTGCTTTTTAAAACAATTATTCTATACAATTAAATTATGAACTTATTCTCAATCTTAAGTTATCTCAATAAATTAAGTCTTTTAGCTTTTATCGTCACCTTAGTCGCCTTAGGTTACCAACTTTATCTTCTTAAAAAAGAAAACAAAGTAAAAAAAAGCGATCCTCTTATTCCAAAATTTAGAGAAGAAATCACAACAGAAATACCCAACTACACAAAACTTAATCCTGCTTTATTAACCTCTAATAAAAACAACAAAAATAAGTGGCTTTATCTCGCGATATTTTTTTCCTTTTTTCTCGTTCTTGTTATTTTTTTACTAATAATAAAAAAGTCAGAGCAAAAGCCAACCGCCAACCCGAGTCAGTTAGTGAAATATATTACCTCAATTGGTATCAAAGTCTATAATAATAATTGGATTGAATTAAAAGATAGTGAAATTAAGAAATTAAGACCAGGAAACAGAATCGTTATCGGTATCGAAACCATCAAAGATAACAATATTGATAAGGCGCGGATAAGAGTTAATAGTAATCGCTGGGTTGATAAAGATGTGACCGATAAGCTTAATCAGGCAAAAAATGTTTTCTATCGAGAATACATTATTGCCAGTGATGATTCAGCTTTAAAAATTGAGGCGGAGTTACATTCAGTAACCGATAACTGGTTAAGTCAATAATCTATGAATAAAAAAATTTTCTTTATCGTCGGCATCTTAATAATGGGGCTAATAATTATTTATTTATTTGTTAAAATAACTTCTCGTCAAAATGAGAGTCCAGAAGTTTCGGTTAAAGTCAAACCACAAAGCAAAACTTATTCTAAATATATTACTCTTAATACAAGTGAACAGGCGGCTCCTTCTTTAACTCCAAGAGTGTCTCCAACTTCAACTCGACTTCCTACATTAATCTCAACTACCATAACCAATACTCTACCAACCTCAATTTTAACCAAATCTCCAACTCCAACTGAGATTATTGTTACTCATGTAACTAACACTCCAGAGGCGACCGATACTTCTTCTTTAGCTTTGAAACAAACACCGTCTCCCACATCTACTAAAACTAGTCAGCTACCGATTTCTGGAGTAGTGGAGTGGAGTTTGGCCTTTTTTACGATATCTTTCTTACTGATTATTGCTGCTTTTGTTTTTTAACTGGTCGCAGTTTTCTTTATTTTCTAAAACACAACCAATATATCGATGGATTAAAGAGAAATTTTTGTCGGTGGGAATAAGAACCCAAAGGCCGTCATATTCTGGAGAATTGACTTCAGGATTAGTGAAAAAATCTTGATCGAGAACAATTTTTTCTTGTTTTATTTTTCCTTTAAAGACAATGTTTTTTAAAATAATGGCGATTTGTTGATTGGTGATATCACGTTTTACCAAGGGATTAATCAGTTGATAAAGCTGTCGGTAGGTTTTTAGACTGAGTTTTTTAACCGAAGCAAAGAGTTTATTTTTTACCGTCTCAATCACTTTTTGTTGCCGAGCTTCTCGAGCGAAGTCGGTTCCTTCTTTGCCTTCAGCGTTTCTTGATCTAACGAATTTAAGAGCGGTTTCGCCGTTCATTTTATTTAGTCCTTTGGTGAAAGTAATAGTCTCATAGCGACAGGCGTAGGTTTTATCTCCAGCACAGTCATCGTTCTCACGGCCGGCGATGGGAAATTTTTTATCAGTAAAAGAGTTGTCAATATTGATTTCCACTCCGCCAAGAAAATCAATCAGTTCTTTGAATTTATCAAAGTCAATTACTACGGCGTATTGAATTGGAAGACCGATAATAGCGGAAACCTCAGCTTTAGCTAAGATAAAACCGCCGCCATTTTTTTTCGCTTCACCATAAGCGTAAGCAGAATTAATCTTATCTTTTAAAGTATCGCTCCAAATGTCTCGAGGAATGGAAATAGTTGTTGATTGATTAGTTTTAAGATCATAGTTGATAACGACGATTGAGTCAGATAAATTCGGTCCTTCATGTTGACCGCCGGCGACTCCTAACAAGAGAATATTCACTTGATTATCGTAGCTTTTTAAAGAGTTTCTTGATAAGAGAGTCTTGACTATTGATACCTTGAGAGTTTTATTAATAAAAAGAAAATAAGGACGAATAATAAAAATAGAGATCAATAAAATAAAGGAACAAGCAATAATAATTTTCAATTTAAAATTTTCAATTTTCATTGAATTTTCAATTTTAAAAGACTTAATTTTCAAATATAATTATACTTTATGTCAGTTGATATTTTTACCCATTTAAATCCTCAACAAAAAGAAGCAGTGCTTTATTATAAAGGCAGTTCAATTATTCTAGCTGGCGCCGGAAGTGGGAAAACAAGAGTTTTAATCGCTAAAGTAATTAACTTAATACAGAATCTTTATATCAATCCAAAATCAATCTTGATGATTACTTTTACCAATAAAGCGGCTGGCGAGATGAAAGAAAGAATCGGACTGAGATATTGTTTAGGTTATATTGGCACCTTTCACTCATTTTGCGCCAGAGTGCTTCGCGTCGACGGCTTGTTTGTCGGCCTGAAGAAAAATTTTCTCATCTATGACGAAGAAGATCAAATAGCCTTGATTAAGGCAGTCCTAAAAAAAGTCCAGTTGAACAAGAAGTATACGCCGTCTTATTTTTTGAATCGAATTTCGGCAGCGAAAAATCAATTGATTGGTCCGGAAAAATATCTGGAAGTTTTTTCCGACTATGCTTCAGCTGATACAGCGACCATCTATCAGGGCTATCAAAAAGAACTCAAAGAAAACAATGCTTTGGATTTTGACGATTTGATAAATGTAACGATAAGACTGTTTACAAAAAATAAACAAATATTAGACAAATACCAAGAAAAATATCGTTATATCTTAGTCGACGAATTCCAAGATACGAACTACGTTCAGTATTTTTTGACCAAACTTCTCGGACAAAAATATAAAAACGTTACTGTAGTTGGCGATTTCTCCCAGAGCATCTATTCGTGGCGAGGAGCGGAAATAAGAAATCTGGAAAAGTTTAAGAGCGATTTTCCCAAAACTAAAATATTTTACTTGGAGAAAAATTATCGATCTAGCCAGACTATTCTTGATTTTGCCTATCAAGTGATTTCTAAAAACCAGACCCACCCAATTCTTTCTCTCTATACTGACAAAAAAGGCGGAGAGGAAGTGATTTTTTATGAAGCGGCGACCGAGGAAGACGAAGGAATTTACGTAGCCAATTCAATTAGCGATTTGAAGGATAAATACCGTTTGGACGAAATGGCTATTCTTTATCGGACTAATGCTCAGTCGCGGGCGATCGAGGAAGTTTTTTTACACTTTGGCATTCCTTATGTTCTAATCGGCGGGACAAGATTTTATGAAAGAAAAGAAATCAAGGACGTTTTGAGTTATTTGCGGTTATTGATTAACCCGGTTGACAAACTGTCAAAAGAAAGGACTATTAAACTAGGTAAAACTAGGTGGGAGAAGTTTAAAAAATACTATGAAGAAAATAAGGATTCGGTTGTCAAAAAAAACACCGATAAAATCATTGAAGAAATTTTTCAGGCAACCGATTATCTGAAGATATATGATCCAGAAGTCGAGGAGGACTATTCACGCTTGGAAAACATCAAGGAGTTAAAGTCGGTCGCAATTGCTTTTCCGTCTCTCGGCGAGTTTTTAGAGCAGGTGGCGCTGGTTGAGTCCGAATATTTTGAAGGAGAGAAGAATTCCAAGAATAAAAACGGCATCAGACTAATGACTTTACATCAAGCTAAGGGACTGGAGTTTCCAATCGTCTTTGTTGTTGGTGTCGAAGAGGGGATTTTACCTCACTCAAGGTCGATGGACGATCTCTATTCTTTAGAGGAGGAGAGACGGCTTTTTTATGTTGGGATAACAAGAGCCAAGGAAAGACTTTATATCACCTATACGCGCCAGCGTTTCATCTTCGGAACTCGCAACTACTCAGCCAAGTCGAGGTTCTTGGAAGAATAAATTTGATATACTATATTTAATTTATGTTCAAAGATAGGACGGGAAAAATATTGACTTTAGAAGAATTCTTTAGCAAAGTTATTAATCGTGTGAAAAATATCTTCTTAGAGTTTGGAGTATTCTTGCTTCATTTAGTTGGTTATATTCCTAGTCATTGTTTCCGTCGTTTTTGCTATCGATTGGCGAGAATTAAAATTGGTAAAGGATCGACAATTCATACTAAGACCAGATTTTATAACCCGAGAAATATTATTATTGGTGAAGATACCATTGTTGGTGAAGGAGCAGTGTTAGACGGAAGAGCTAGATTAATAATTGGCAGTCACGTCGATATTGCCAGTGAGGTAATGATCTATAATTCTCAGCACGACATTGAAAACGAAAATTTTACCGCTGTTGATAAACCAGTTGTCATCGAAGACTATGTTTTCATTGGACCACGGGCAATTATTCTTCCGGGGGTAACTATTGGTAAGGGAGCGATTGTGGCTGCCGGAGCCGTTGTCACCAAAGACGTTCCTCCTTATGCCATTGTTGGTGGTGTTCCAGCTAAAATTATCGGTGAAAGAAAAAATAAAAATCTTCATTATAAGCTTGGGAGGGCGAGATGGTTTAGGTAGACTTAATCTCTTGAAATTCTAGTCAGCTGTACCGACTAGGTAGACGGCTTGCCAGGGTTTGTAAGAAGAATAATATTTTTCGTCAATAATCAGTTGATCATCTTTATAAACCTTATAGTTAAACGAGGCTTTGCCTCCCCAAGCAGGAAAATCTATCTGCTTTGTTACACCTCTTTTTAAAGTCGGATCATCCTGATAAATAGCTGGAGGAGGAGAGGAGACATCCCACAATAAAACATTAGATATTTCTGAACGGCGGTTATCTTTTTTTCCATAAAGTTTAAAAAATAACAGATTGTTGTCTTTATCCACTTCAGTTTGGATAAGAATATAATTCCCAGTATCATTTTTTATTTTTAGATCAACTGAAGGAGCAAAGACAGTGGCGTCAAAACCAGGCTGTGAGTCATTTTCATAGTAAGAAACGCGGTAAGCATGGGCGTGGCGTTCGACAATCGGCAGTCCAGCATTCAAAGCGGCTCGAAAGAGAGTGGTTGATACTTGGCAGACGCCTCCGCCGTCGCCCAGAACAGTTTTTCCCTCTTTGATAATATAGGCTGGCTGATAGCCAGTCAAAGAAGAGATATCGCCAACGGTCTCATTAAAGGAAAAGATTCGCTTGGGAGGGATGAGGACACCGTTAAATTTGGAACTGGCGAGAATAATGTTGTCAACTCTTGTCGCGATAGAATGAGAAAAGTTTGATTTACCGACAGCAAGCTCTTCTTCAATGCCAAAACTATTTATCTGAGAAAGGGTGATCTCTGGCTGGATAATGGTTGAGGTGAGAACAATGATTTTATCGGTTGATTGTTTTTTAAACTGTTGGATTGTTTTATCAAAATTGCTTAGGAGTTCCTCTGAGTTGATTTTTAGCCCAGGTTTTTCTTTATGAAAACTGATAACCTTTCCGCTCTCAAATTTAAAAAGAGCGTTTTTTGCCGGTTGATTGTATTTCTCTTCAGCCGAGTTTATCAAGTCTTTGACCACGCTTTTATCGTATTCGATTTCGCTATCAAAATAGTATTTCTGCCAGCCAAGTAGCGAATTTATTATCTGTAGATAAGCAGAGAGTTTATTAGAGCTTCTGCCAATGAGATAGGCTCTGACAGAGGCTGTTTCCCCATCATATTTTAGATTAAGAGTTTCAGCGGAAAAGGTGGCGATCGCTTCTTGATTAAAAAGAATGGTAATATTTTTATTTTTTAAACTGAGAGTTTTTTTGGAAAAATCGTTGATGATTTCGGCTTTAGTTTTGTTTCCCGCTTCAGTCTTATCAATATAGACACCGCTAAAAATTTTATTATTAAAAGACTGTTCATAGTTATTGATGAAATGAACAATGAATAAGAGAAAGAAGACGGAAATAGCACCTAAGCTAAAAAACAGATAGTTGAATATAATTCTAAATTTCTTTCGTTTTTTTGCTATCATTGTCTTATGGATGATAATAATGAAAATTTAAAGGAAAATCAATATCCGCTTGAAGTAGAAGAAGTACCAGAAGAGGTAACGGCGGTTGACAATCTTCCTCCGCCAGTTTATCAAGAAAACAAAGGTCAGTACTTAATGATCGGCGTTGGCGCGGTGATCTTTTTGGTAATTCTTATTTTGATAATAAAAGCGATTTTTGGCGGGAAAGGAGTAAAAAAAGAGGTAAGTTTGACTTATTGGGGTTTATGGGAAGATAAAGAAGTCGTTCAGCCTTTAATTAATCTTTATCAACAAAAAAATCCCAATATTAAAATCGACTATCAAAAGATGAATTCGGTAAGCTATCGAGAAAAGCTGGTCGTCCGGGGTAAGGCCGGCCAAGGACCAGATATCTTCCGTTTTCATAACACTTGGCTGCCAGAGATAAAAGAGGTGGTGGCGCCACTACCCCAGTCAATTATGGCCAATAGCGAGTTTGAAAAAACCTTCTATCCTGTCCAGCAAAAAGATTTAAAGGTTGGCAATTATTATTATGGTTTACCGCTTGAGATTGATGGTTTAGTTTTGGTTTATAATGAAAATCTTTTTAAAAAAGCCGGCATTGCTGCCGTCCCGACCACCTGGGATGATATCACCGATATGGTGCCAAAGTTGACCGTCAAAGATAAAACAGGACAGTTAATCACCTCAGGGATTGCCCTTGGTACCTCTTCAAACATAGAGCACTTTTCTGATATTTTTGGTCTATTACTGATTCAAAATGGTGGATCAATCACGAGATTAAATTCTGAAGAAGCGGCTGGCGCTCTTGAAATCTACCGCAAATTTTCTGAAGAGCCCCAAGTCTATTGGTCAGACGCAATGCCTAATTCCTTAACCGCTTTTATTCAAGAAAAAGTGGCGATGATTATTGTTCCTTCCTGGGAGATTGTAACTATTAGATCGGCTAATCCTGATTTAAATTTAAAAGTTTTGCCAGTGCCGGCGGTGCCTGGTGGTTCTTCTTCATCAATCGCCAATTATTGGGTTGAAGGAGTTTCCCGCTTTAGTAAAAACCAGATTGAGGCCTGGAAATTTCTAAGATTTTTAATAGAAAAAGAAAATCTCACCAAACTCTATGAGATGGAGACAAAGTTTCGTCCATATGGTGAACCATATTCTCGCGTAGATTTAGCTTCTCTTTTAGTTCAAGACTCCTATATTGGTGCTGTGATCAAACAGGCTAACAATTATATTTCTCTACCACTTATCTCAAGGACGTATGATAATGGTTTGAATGATGAGATAATTAAATATATTGAAAATGCAGTTAACAGCACGATTCAAGGTATTTCTTATAGCGAAGCATTAAAGACCGCCAGCCAAGGATTAGATCAAGTATTTACTAAATATAATATTGGTCAATAAAAACTATGTTTTCTTTTTTAAAAACTAAAAAAGACAGTCAGGAAAAATATTTAGGACTATTTCTTAAAGAGGAAGAAGGAATTTTAATGGTGATGCAAAAGGTTAATTCAGAGATGGTGATGATTGAAAAAGAGAGATTTAATTATTCCAATGGTTGGGAAAATCTTAGTGAAGACATCGATGATCTTCTCTTTCGTCTGGAAAAGAAAATAGGCAGTCAGATATCAAAAACGATTTTTTTTGTTTATTCTCATCTTGTTGATGAGAAAATTGGTGATATAAAAAAACTCTATTTACAGAAAATTAAAGAGTTTTCAAAAAATCTTGAACTCGAACCAATAGGTTATATTGAATGTTATGAAGCTGTTTTAGCCTATTTAGAAAAAAAAGAAGAGGTGCCTTTAACCGCTTTGATTTTAGAATTAGACACGACTGAATTTACACTTTTTATTTATAAAGGAGGAAAACTTTCCCATAAAAAAAACATTAGTAGAACTGATAATCTCATCGATGATTTAACAAAAGAATTAGAAGAATATAAGGGAAGACAGATGTTGCCGGCGAGAATAATTCTCTATAACTCAAAAGATCTTGATCAAGAAGCGACAAAAATTATTTCTCATCGTTGGGGAGAAGAGTATTTTGTCCAAATACCTCGCATTAATATTATTAAAGAAGAAGAGATTAATGTTGCTTTGATTAAGATATTTAATGAGCAGATAGGTGGTAAGACGGTTCAGGAGAATCAAAAAGTAATGGGGTTTGTTATTAATGAGGATGTCGAAGAAAAAAAAACAGTAGCTAAAAATCATTTATTATTAGCAAAACAGTTAATAGGAAAGATACCAAAAATAAAGTATTGGACACCGATTATCGGAGCTTTTATGATTATTTTTAGTCTTTTTTTAAACGAATATTTTTTCCATCAGGCTGATCTTTTAATCTACCTTCCTTTCTATACGGTAAAGAAAGAGTTAATTTTGGACATTCCTTTTAAGATAGCTACTGAGACAGCCCAGTTTTCCGAAACAATTGCGACCACTGGTCAAAAGGATATCGGTGATGCGGCTAAAGGCGAGGTAACAGTTCATAACTTTGATGACAAAGAAAAAGCTTTTAACAAAGGAACAGTTTTAACAACAAATAATATTCAGTTTATTTTAGATTCAGATGTTAAAGTAGCTTCGTCCACCATTGCTGCCGACGGTTCTGCTAAACTGCCAGGCAAAAGCAAGGCGGCGATCACCGCTTTAAATATTGGTCCTCAAGGCAATCTAGCTAAAGATCAGAGGTTTAAAATTGACGACTTATCTTCCTCAACTTTTTTTGCGATTAATGAAGCGGCGTTAACCGGAGGATCAAAAAAAGAAGTAAGGACGGTAGCGAAAAAAGACTATGACCAATTAACTAATTTAGTTTTGGAAAAAGCAAAAAAACAAGAACAAAAACAGTCCGAATTAAAGTCATTTGAAGCAGTCAGTGACTTTTCTCAGGTTAAACTTGATCAACCTTCGTTTTCCAAAGAACTAGGTGAAGAAGGAGATAAACTTAGCTTAAAAACCAATGTGTTAACGACTTTTTACGCCTATGCTAAAAATAGCATCTTAGCCGGTATTAGCAAAGAATTAACGCCGGAAGTTAAAAACGGTTTTAATCTAGAGAAACAAGGAATAAGTTATAATAATAAAAAAGTGATTATTAAAGATAATCGTTTCGAAATAACCACCTCGGTAAAGGCAAAGATAACAAAACAGATTAAAAAAGAAGAAATTGTTAAATTAGTCTTAGGAAGAAACAAAAACAACCTTTCAGAACTTCTTAAAGAAAAATTTAATATTGAAGGTTATGACCTAAAAATTAGAGAGCCGCTGCCAATGATCAAAGATTATCTGCCAGTTTTTAATAAAAATATCTTTATTAAATTATCCAGTCTTTAAATGGCTCTTTATACTTATAAAAAGAAAGATAATTCACCAAGAAAAAAAGCAATTAACTATTTTTCTTATCTAGCATTAGTTGTTGGCAGCTTTCTTTTATTTTGGTCTTTTTATCCGATTATTTCTTCTGAGTTATATTCTCATTTATTTCTGAAAAAAAATTTTCAAACACCAATTACAGATAATGAAGATGCTTCCGCTTTAAATCAAGCCAACTCTATCTTAGGAATATTTAACATCTTTTCAAATAATCTAAGAGACTATACCCAGGCCAGTCTTTGGTTTCCTTCCAGACCGCAAACGAATTCTTTTTCTAATGTTAATGTTAAAGAATATTTCCTTTCCATCCCAAAATTAAATATTAGTGATGCCAAAGTAGTGGTAGGTGGCGAAGATTTAACTAAGAGTCTCATTCATTATCTACCGCAGTCTTTACCTGGCGAGTATGGTAATGTCGTCATCTTTGGTCATTCAACCTTGCGTCAATTGTATAATGTCAAAGACTATAAAACTATTTTTACCTATCTATCTTCCTTGGAGAAAGGTGACACCATTATTATCAAACTAGGAGATATCAAATATTATTATGAAGTTTTTTCCATATTAATTGTTAAACCGAGCGATGTCTCGGTCCTAGAACAAAAGAAAGATGCGTCTTACTTGACTTTAGTTACCTGCGAACCACCAGGCACTTGGTGGGAAAGATTAGTGATTAAGGCTAAATTGAAATTGCTTTAACCTATAATATTTGGTAAAATTAACTTCATGATCTTTAAATCACTATATTATTTAGTCAACTTTTTCATCACTATTGGTGAAGTAACTCAACGCCTCATCATCTTTCCTTTTCAAATACTAACGAGAGCTTTAACTATTCTGATCAGGCGCTTAAAAGCTATCAAGGTTAGACTGCCGCTGCCAGAGATATCGCTTCGGGTTAAGTATTTTATTACCGGCAGTCTGGTTACTTTAATCATTGTTTTTGCTAATAATTCGTATCTTTTTATTAAGTCGCTGCCCTCACCTTCTAACATTGGAAAAACCAACTATCCTTTGTCGACTCATATCTATGACCGCAATGGCAAACTTTTATACGAAATTTATCATGAGCAAAATCGGACTCCGGTGAGTCTAAAAAAACTGCCAAATTATGTGGCGCAGACGACCATCGCCATTGAAGATAAAGATTTTTATCGTCATAATGGTATTGCTTTGTTTTCCGGCATTTTCCGGGCGATCAAAGAAATGATGATCCATAAAAACCTTCAAGGAGGATCAACGATTACTCAACAACTGGTCAAAGCAGCTTTACTAACTCCAGAAAGGACTTGGGAGCGAAAGATAAAAGAAATTATTTTAGCTTTATGGACAGAAAGAATTTACACTAAAGATCAAATATTGGAGATGTATCTCAATCAAGTTCCCTATGGCGGATCAGCTTATGGAATTGAAGAGGCAGGTAAAACTTATTTTGGTAAATCAGCCAAAGATCTGACGCTCGAGCAAGCGGCTTTATTGGCGGGTTTACCTCAAGCTCCATCTCTTTATTCTCCTTATATTAATCCTAAAGCGGCTTTGGAGAGGCGAAATGAAGTACTGGAGGCGATGTATAAACAGGGATACATTAAAGAAAGCTTAAATCTCAAATCTCAAATCTCAAATCTGGAAGTAATACCACCGAAAACAGCAATTAGGGCGCCGCACTTTGTTTTTTATACTAAATCGCAGCTGGAATCATATTTCGGCATTTCGAAGGTAGAAGAAGGCGGGTTAAAAGTCTATACGACTTTGGATTTAGATATCCAAGAACAAGCAGAACAGATCTTAAGGGAAAAACTTGATAAGATAAATTATTTAAATGTAACCAACGGAGCCATCCTCGTCACTCGTCCATCAACCGGAGAGATTTTAGCCATGGTTGGTTCAAAAGATTACTTTGAACAGCCATATGGCGCTTTTAACGTGACGACTGCCCAAAGACAGCCTGGATCTTCAATAAAACCAATCATGTATTCTTTGGCATTACAAAAAGGTTTTACAGCGGCGACTATTCTTGATGATTCACCGGTGGTCTTTAAGATACCCGGTGCTTCACCTTATCAGCCAGTCAATTACGATGGCAAATATCACGGAAAAATTCCTTTAAGATATGCTTTAGGCAATTCTTACAATATTCCGGCTGTACGTACTTTAGAAAAAGTCGGTGTTTCTGACTTTATCGACTACGCCAGTAAAATGGGAATCAGCACTTGGCAAGATAAGTCAAGATACGGACTGTCTTTAACTTTGGGTGGTGGTGAGGTAACGATGATTGATATGGCAGAAGCTTTTGGCGTCTTAGCTAATAATGGTTATAAATTACCAGAGAGTTACTTTACGAAGATCGAAAATAGCAATGGTCAGATTATAAGAGAATACAAGCCATTTAAAATCAAAGAGATTGACAGCGGTATCTCCTATATTATTTCCGACATTTTATCGGATAACTTTGCCAGGCAGTGGGCTTTTGGACCCTCTTCTTCTTTGGAAATCCCTGGTTATAAAGTTGCCGTCAAGACGGGAACGACTAATGATAAAAGAGACAACTGGACCATCGGCTATACACCGGATTTTTTAGTGGTAGTTTGGGTGGGAAATAATGACAATACAGCAATGAATCCTTATCTTACTTCAGGAATAACGGGTGCTTCACCAATTTGGAATCGGGTAATGAGTTATCTTTTGAATAATTACTCAAACGGAAGTAAATGGTATGCAAAACCTGATAGTGTCGTAGAAAAGACTTGTTATTTTGGAAGACGAGAATACTTTATTAAAGGAACAGAAACTAAAGATAGATGTAGTCAGGAAGCGTTGGCGACACCGACGCCGAAACCATAATTAGTTTATAAAGTTCATAAAGTCTATAAAGTTTATAAAGTAGTTATTTCGTTTTTTATCTTATCAAATCCCACTAATTCTTGAAGGATTTTCGGAATCAAAATACTGCCGTCTTTTTGCTGATAATTTTCCAGCAGGGCAATTAAGATGCGGGGTGAGGCAAGGGCGGTATTATTCAAAGAAAAACAATATTCAGTTGAGCCGTCTTTCTTCCGATATTTAATTTTCAGTCTTCTGGTTTGAAAGTCACCCATAATTGAATTAGACATAGTTTCTCCATAAGCCTGACGTGACGGCATCCAGGTTTCTGTGTCGTATTTTTTCATCTGGGGTTCGCCCATATCTCCGGTACACATTATCATTACTCGGTAGGGAAGACCTAAATCTTGTAAAATCTCTTCGCAGTTTGCTTGCAGTTCTTCGTGAAGTTTTTTAGCTTCTTCAATATTATTTTTAGCGATAATTACCTGTTCAACCTTCCAAAATTCATGAAGCCGGTATAGACCTTTAGTATCTTTTCCATAAGCGCCTGCTTCTTTTCTGAAACAAGGAGAAAAAGCGACGAACTTTTTCGGCAGATCTTTTTCATTCAAAATTTCTCCGGAATAATATGAAGTAACTGGTTGTTCAGCTGTACCTGCCAAATAAGCGTCCTCATCATTTAATTTATAAGTATCTTGTTCGCCCCAGGGAAACTGACCGCAGCCAAAAAGAGACAAGCTTTTTATGACTGCTGGAGCAATAATTGGAAGATAATCTTTCTTAATAAGCTTGTTAAAGACATAAAAAAATAAGGCAAAGTGAAGAATCGCTGCTTCATTTTTCAAAAAATAACCTCTAAAGCCGGAAATTTTGGCGCCTCGTTCTAAGTCAATAAGATCAAGAGCTTGTCCTAATTCGATATGAGATTTAGGTTTGAAATCGAACCGAGGAATCTTACCCCATTTTCTGATTTCTTTATTTCCAGTAGCATCTTTACTGATTGGAACTTCTGGTAATGGGACATTTGGGACAAATGAGACTAATGAATCTAATTGGGTTTGAATTTTAGTCAGATCGTCTTCGATTTTTTTAAGTTCTTCTTTAATTTGTCTGCCTCTAACAGAACCTTCGCCGGAGTGGGGTTTACCTTGTTTAGCAAGTTTATTTCTTTCTTCACGGAGGACTTGAGCTTGTTGGATTAGTTTTCGTCTTTGATCATCAAGAGAAAGTATTTTGTCCAAATCAACCTGGCGGCCTTTGTTTTTAGCCGCTTGTAAAACTTTTTCTTTGTTATTTCGAATAAAATCGAGAGATAGCATAGTTAAAATATCATATCAAATCTTTAATTCTTTTTGTTAACCTTTTCAACGCCTTTAATCTATGATTAACCTGCTGGTGTTCTTCTTCAGTTAGTTCTTCATAATATTTATTAAATTTATCAACTATAAATAAACCCCGGAAAGGGTAACCATTGGTCGGGCGGCCAGTAGGTTTTTCAGCGATGTGTCCTTTGATTTTTTCCTGTTCAAAGATAGTTTGGTCACCCTGAGGGTGTCCAGAAGGTAAATAAAACGTGACACAGGTTTCCAAATAGGCGATTCTTTTTGAGCCCGTACAACCGCGTAGGTTGGATAGAGTATAGTTTATTAACTCTTCATCGCTGGCTTCATATCCAGGCCAACGCCGTGATTTAACTCCTGGAGCGTTATCTAAATAGGGGATTATTAGTCCTCCGTCGTCGGCGATAGTTGGTAGGCTGGTTAGACGTCCATAAAACTTGGTTTTTATTTCGGAATTTTCTTGGAAAGTTTTTCCGGTTTCTTCTGGCTCTTTCTCCACTCCAACGTCGTTTAAGTTAAGTAGTTTTACTCCGAATCCCTCTAATTCTTTTAACCCAATCATTATTTCTTCTAATTTAGATTGATTAGTAGTGGCAATTAAAATTTTTCTCATTGATTTTTTCATAAATTTGTAATAATATTATATATGTTTTCTTCAAGAAATGGTTTCACTGGTATTACTTTTGACGACGTTCTTCTTCTGCCTGGGTATACTGATTTTGAGAGAAAGGAAATTGATCTACAGACTAATTTGACAAGGAAAATTAAATTACGAATTCCTCTAGTTTCTTCTCCAATGGATACGGTGACTGAATCAAAGTTGGCAATAAGCTTGGCCAGCTTAGGCGGTGCCGGGGTAATTCATCGCAATCTAACTATTAATGATCAAGCAAAAGAGGTCTTGAAAGTGAAAAGAAAGAATTTATTAGTGGGAGCGGCTATTGGCGTAAATCAAAGCCATGAAGAAAGATTGAAGGCTTTAGTTAAAGCCCAGGTTGATTTTATTGTTATCGACTCGGCTCATGGTTTTACCAAAAAGATTATTGAAACGGTGAGAAATATTAAAAAAACCTATCCTCATCTTCAGCTCATCGCTGGTAATGTAGCCACTTATGAAGGAGCTCTAGCTTTGATTAAAGCTGGGGTTGATGGTTTAAGAGTCGGCATGGGGCCAGGTGCCATCTGTATGACGAGGATTGTCTCTGGTATGGGAGTACCTCAGATTTCTGCTATAAAAGAAACCGCCAAAGCAGGGATTAAATATAAAGTTCCAGTGATTGCCGATGGCGGCATCAAATATTCCGGAGACATAGTCAAAGCTTTAGCCGCTGGTGCTGATAGTGTGATGACAGGAAGCTTTTTTGCTTCAACGATTGAGTCGCCGGGAAAGGTCATCAAACTTAAAAGAGAACAAGTACCGAGTCGTTTCTTAAGCATTTTAAAAACAAAGCAAAATATATATATTTTTAAAGAATATCGAGGAATGGGTTCGGTGGGAGCGATGAAAAAAGGCGCGGAAATTAAATCCGAGGGTGAGTTTCATGGAAAAAATTATCAAGATAGAGTATTAGTGGCGGAAGGAGTGGAAGGATATGTGCCAATTAAAGGAACAGTTAAGAGTGTTGTTGATCAAGTTTTAGGCGGGATTAAATCAGGCATGTATTATGTGGGTGCGAAAAATATTAAACAACTACATCAAAAAGGCCGTTTTATTCCTATTACTCAAGCATCTTTAATAGAAAGCCATCCTCATAGCATTTTGATCAGTAACGCGGGCAGTAATTACAGCTAAACGATTCCCGCCAGTTCAACCTTTCCTCCGCAGTATTTAGTAATAATTTCAATTGATTCTTTTAAAGTTTTTTCTACTTGTTTTCTGGTTATCTCATAAATTCCATCAATGTTAATTAAAATATTTTTCGTTTCTTCAGTGACGGCAGTCCTCTGGGCGTCACGGTAGTTGAAATAAATATTGTATCCTCCGACTTGATCAAAGTAGGCGAGATCATTCGATTTATATTTAGTTGGTTCTTTATCTCCTAAGAGTAAAATTTCTTCATCATGTTTTGGAAATCTTAAAACAGTCGGGAATTGGATTTGATCAAGGTCAAAGGCACCCGAGGAAATATGATGTTTCATGACAATTAAATTATAGGCGTCAACACAGGTATTAATTTCATAAAGACCTTTCTTAAGGGCAATCCTTCTTAAAAGTGCTTCGGGTGACGGTCTTTTAGAATGCCAGTCAAGACCCATTTCTTTGTATATTTTTCGATAACTCTGAATTTCCGGATAACTTCCGATCATCTCATTAGTTAAGTTTTCTTGAGACTTAACAAATTCCTGAATTTCTTTCGCCAAACCAAGATCGTTTTTCTTTATTATTACTCCTTTTATAACCGCAATACCGATATTAAGCGAAGGATATTTTTCCAGCATTGATTTATCAATAGAAAAGATTTCCGGATTATTAAGAATCGGGAAGAGGTGAACAGTTTTTTCTTCTTTTGTTTTTTCGCTTTTATTAATAAGGCCAACTACTTTTTCCACCCCTAATTGTTTGATCAAATCCCCGGCTTTTGGCCCGTAAGGTTTTCCTGTCAAAGCATTATAGAAAGCATGAAACGCTTCTTTGGGTTTTACGTTGGTTTCTTTGATGGCATCGAAAATAAGTTGTTGAATTTGCTGTTTATCTTCGGTTTTTAATCTGTATAAATTATCAGCAAGTTTTTTAAGAAATTCTTTTTGCTTTGGAGACAATAGCAGCTTTGGTGCGGCCGCACCAGAGTTGTTATTCTGTTTTTTTCCAGCGTATTTTTCAAGATATATTCTTGCATATTTTATTCTTTCTTCAACAAGATTTTTTTCCTCTAAGGATAGGGAACTCCTCTTTTGGTTTTTAAAAAAATCTGAAACGTTTTTCTTATTCTCTAACAGATTAACCATCGTTCGGAAGCGAGGTAGGAATATTCGCGACTTCGGGAGCGGTTTAACTTCAGATAACTCAATTATTCGGGCAAAGTCAAGCGTGACTTCTCCGGCTTTTCCTTTAGGCAACTTATTCTCAATTTTTAAAAAATAAGAGTTCATCAGTCTGTCATAGTCATCAAAGAGATTGAGGATAGTATCGCCATATGGATTAAAGTCAAGATGAGTTGAGATAGGAGTTCTAACTTGCATAAAACGGAAGACATCTGGTGGTAGGATAGAGGAAACTTCTTTAGCCGAGGAGCCGATTCCTTTAGAAGAAGACATTTTTCGTCCGCCAATGGTAAACCATTCATAACCACCCATAGCATCAGGAGGTTCAATTTTAAGAATTTCTTTACAGAAATGAACGGCCATATCGTAAGATCCTCCGGAAGACATATGGTCTTTTCCTGATGATTCAATGGTAACGCCGATGACTTTCCAATGGGCCGGCCAGTCAAGCTTCCAAGGCAGTTTGCCGTTTTCCCTTGTTGGCTCTATCTTTCCTTCGTGACCGCAACCGCGAGCCCAGTCAACCATTTGCGGTTCACAGCGGTAATATACATATTTACCATCCCATTTGTAAGAATTGGTTGTGCCGATTTTTCCGCATTTTTCACATATCGGATTATAGGGAAACCAATTCGGGGGGCGTTCTTTTTTAACCACTCTTTTATAAGCGTCCCGAACAATATCGACCTTATCAAGAAACAATTTAATTATCTCATTCATTTTTCCGGACCGGTGAAGTTCTGATGACCAAATAATTTGCGGGTGGCAGTTGATGGAATTGAAAACTCCAATAAATTCTTTTGCGTAATAATCAGCAAAAGATTTAAATCCTAGCTTAGGCGAGGGGATTTTGTACAATGGCTGGCCCATATATTTGCCCCATTTATTTTTATCTAAATAAGCAGGCATTCCATCCATCGGATCCATGTCATTAAAAACATAGGAGAATTTTGCCTTAACGCCGATTTCTTTGAGAGCTTTGTAGATTAAATCGTGGACGATGACACCCCGGAGAGAGCCAACGTGAATCCTTCCCGAAGGCGTCTTCATATCATCGACCCACTCAAGAGAAAAATGACGTTCTTTAAGTCTTTTTGCTTCGCGGTCTGCCCAGATCATAAGATTAGTGAATGGTTAATTATTTAATTCTAATTTATTTTTTTCGTCGTTGATGACGAACAAGATTTTTCGGTACAATATTAATTGTATTTGAGTCTGACAATAATTCACTAACACCTATTATATTTTTCTGGTCATTAGGGTCAATGTACTTTTCAATATTTGCCGGTGGTTCATAGGTATAGTTTGACGGTTCAGTGTAATTGCAGATGAGTCCTTCATAATTTCTTAATACCCATTTACTATGACCCTGGGACAAGACATAGTTCGGCATTAATGGTATTTTTCCACCACCACCGATTCCGTCAATACAAAAGACAGGAACGGCAAAACCACTGGTATGGCCCCGAAGATATTCGATAATTTCGATTCCCTCGGAGACTCGAGTGCGAAAATGTTCAATTCCTTGGCTAAGGTCGCATTGATAGATGTAATAAGGTCGAACGCGGTTAGCAACTAGTAGCTTAACCAGATTTTTCATCACTAACGGATGATTATTGACTCTTCGTAGTAAAACAGACTGGTTACCTAAAGGAATCCCGGCATCAGCTAATAGATTACAAGCTTTGGCTGATAGATCAGTTATCTCTTTTGGATGATTAAAATGAGTATTAATCCACAAAGGATGATATTTTTTCAACATCTGACAAAGATCATCGGTAATTCGCATCGGGCAGGTAACTGGTACTCTTGTGCCGATTCTTATTATTTCTACATGCTTAATTTCACGGAAAAGTTTGATGATTTTTTCCAAGTAATCGGTTGGTAAAGTCAAAGGATCGCCGCCGGAGATAAGAATGTCGCGGACGGTTTTAGTTTTTTTTACATACTCGGCCGCTTTTAAAATTTTTAGCCAAGGAGTTGGTAGATCAGTTTCGCCGGCGTGTCTTCGTCTGGTGCAGTGGCGGCAGTACATGGCACATTGGTAAGTAACATAGATAATTAATCTGTCTGGATAGCGATGAGTTAAAACTCCTTCGAGTCCTTTTACTGGGCAATCTTCTTCTTCATGAAGAGGGTCGGAAAAATCGCTTTTGGAAATATTGGTTTCTGAAATAGTCGGTACAGCCTGTAATTTGATTGGGCAAAATTTATCATTGATATCAATTTGCGAAAGGTAATAAGGAGTAATCGCCATTCGTAAGATCTTTAATGATCTTTGAATAGTTTTAGTCTCTTTATCAGTCAGATATAGAATTTTTTGTAAAATTTTAGGTTCAGTAACACGATTTTTAATTTGCCATCGATAGTCTAACCAATCCTTATCGAAAACCTTTTTCCAATAACTGTTTTTTTTTGCTTTTTGAAAAAAACGAAATTTATCCATAGATAATAAATTATAAACAAATAATAGAATTATTATCAGCAGTATCAAATATATATTCTCCGATCGGCTCGGAAGAAATTAAAGACAAACTGCTTACTTTAAAATATCTTATTTTATAGTATTCTGGATGTTTTGTGAAAAAAGAAAAAGTATAGATATTTTTTCCATCGGATAAACCAATATTAAGAGCCTGAATTTCTTTAGAATTCTTTTTAAGAATGTCTCCCACTTTTTCTAAAGCTTCACTTGGTTTTTTTGATCGGAGATTTTTTTTAAGTAAAAACCAGATTTTTTCTGCTCCAATTTTTCCCGGAATAGAAAGGGAAACTTTTTTCAAAAGTCCGTTAAAAACAAATATATAATCATTACTAAGATAGGGTTGATTAAACTGGATATTATTTTTATGATGGGGAAAAGAAGCGCTTCGAACATGAATGGAAAATAAATTTGTTTTTGGAAAGTTTTGAAAAGTACTTCTGTCTTGCCAAATAGGCTTTATTGATCGATAGAGTTTCCATGAACTATTCTCATACCAGGAAAATCCCCAGCCATCCCCTTGCCAGTCGCCATCATAAGTTTTGTTTTTTTGTGCCATGATAGAAAATTGTTCAAGAATCGTTTTTGGTTTGATTGGATTTTCTGATTTTGCTAAAAGAAATCTACACATAAAAAGAAATATTAAATATTAAAAATCAAATATCAAAAATTCTCAAAAATCTTTATTAATTTCTCAATTACCAGGTCGATATGTTTTATTTCGATAACGAAAGGTGGTAGAAAACGAACTATGGTATCACCGGCGGGAATCGCCAATATTTTTTCTCCCTGCAGTTTTTTCAGTAAATTATTCCGATCTATTTTAACATCGAGACCAATCATCAATCCTTGACCTCGGACATCACTGATTGACGAAGATTTAATTTTTTTTAGTTCCTTAATAAAATAGGACCCCATTTCCGTTACATGTTTTAGTATTTTATTATCGATTTTATTTAATGTTGCTATGATACCCGCACTTGCTAAAGGATTTCCTCCAAATGTTGACGTATGGAGACCCTTAAAAATAACAGCGGAAACTTTATTATTAATAAGAGTAGCGCCAACAGGAATTCCGCCGGCCAATCCTTTGCCCAAAGTTAGAATATCAGCCTCAATACCTGATTTTTGCGAACACAAAAAACTTCCGGCTCTTCCCATTCCAGTTTGAACCTCGTCAATTATAAGAATAACTCCGTGTTTATCACATATTTGTCTGACTTTCTTTAAATAATTTTTATCAGGAACATATATTCCACCCTCGCCTTGTATAGGTTCAACGATAAAAGCGGCCGTATTTTTATCAATCGCTTTTTCCAGCGCTTCGGGATTATCGTAAGGGATAAACTCAACCTGCCAGAGAAGAGGAAGAAATGGTTTGCGGTATTTTTCCCCATAAGTTACTGACAGGGCTCCTAGAGTTTTTCCATGATAACCATGATCGCAGGCAATAATTTTCTTTTTTCCGGTGACAGCCACTGCAAATTTCAAGGCCGCTTCATTGGCTTCGGCTCCAGAGTTTGACCAATAAACATATTGATATAATGGACCGCATCTTTTTATAAGAAGTTCTGATGCTTCGGCCCGTTTATCGTTATTAAAGCTTCCATGCAAAGTCGTAATGAGTTTAAGTTGCTGTTCTAGTTGTTCGGTAATTTCTTTATTGGCATGGCCAAAAATACTAACACCATAATTACTCATCATATCCAAATATCTGTTTCCGGTTTCATCATATAAATAAATTCCTTGTCCCTTAACAAAAGTGACTCCTCGGTTGACATAAGTATTGACGATATATTTTTGTTGAAGAAATTGATAATTTTTCATAAATAAAAATTAACTAATAATTGTTCCTCGGCCATTAATAGCTTCTATAATAGGATGTTTTATCCGGCCGTCCGACCAATACATTGTTTTTAAACCTAAGCGGAAAGCCTCTTTAGCACCAAGAATTTTTTTCTTCATTCGGCCTTGAGCGAAAGACATATCTTGATCGAGTTTATTTTTATCGACTGTTTTTACCAGAGATGATTCATCGCCGAATTCTCTTAAGAGACCCGGAGCTTCAAATAGGACAACCATTGATTTAATTTTTAAAGCGCCTGCCATAACTGCCGTTGCCCAATCATTGTCCGTATTAATGATTTGTTTTTCTTCATCCATTGCCGGAGGGGAAATCACAGGAATATATTTATTTTCCAAAAGCAAATTAATAAGATTTATATTTACTTTATCAACTTTACCGGTCATGTTATTAGTAATCAATTTTATTTTGTTTCCTTCTTTGGAATAGACCGCTTTTTTCCGTTTTCCTGTCCACAATAGTCCATCAATCCCTGACAACCCCACAGCATTAATTCCATAAGATTGAAGTTTGGCAACAATTTTTTTATTGACAAGACCGGGATAGATCATAAGAAAAACATCGATCGCATTTTTGTCAGTATATACGCTACTAATTCCGGTTGGAGAAGTTATGATTTTTGTTGGGGTTTTTAGTTTTTTGGCAATTTCATCCCGGGTTTGACTGGCGCCATGAACGATAATGACTCGTTCTTTTTTTTGAAGATAAACAACGTCTTCAGCGATAAAATCCCAGTTTATTGTTTTTCCGCCGCCAACTTTGATAATGATCATAGTATTTATATTGGATGTAGTCCTGGAAATTCTAACCCCATTGTTTCAGGTAAGTCATACATAATATTCATAGCTTGGACAGCCTGACCGGCGGTTCCTTTGACTAAATTATCAATTGCTCCAATAACTACTAACCGTTTGGTAACATTATCCATCTCAAATCCAATATCACAGTAATTAGTTCCCTGAAGAATTTTCGGTTCGGGAAATCGATAGAGTCCTTGTTTTTCTTTTACGATTCTTATAAACGGTTCGTTTCCATATTCGGCTCGATAAGCTTTCCAAACCTCTTTTTCCGTTACCCCACTTTTCGGAGTGGTGTGTATCGTAACCAAAAGCCCTCTAACAATGTCTATGGCGGTAGCCGAAATTGCCACGTCAAAATTTTCAGCAAAAGGGGATAGTTCCTGAATGATTTCAGCAGTATGACGATGGCCAGAAGGCATATAAGATCGAACCACTCCGGAACGTTCAGGGTGATGTGAGGAAAGAGACGGCTTTAAACCAGCTTGAGAACTACTCATTTTAGCGTCAATGATAATTTTTTCTTCAATAAGATTATGTTTGACCAAAGGATAAAGCGAAAGGATTGAAACGGTTGCCTCACAGCCAGCACAGGCAATATAGGAAGATTTTTTAATTTCTTCTCGGTGAAGTTCTGCAATTCCATAGATAAATTTTTTTAACATTTCCGGATTTTGATGTTTTTGTTTATACCAATTTTCAAATATTTCTTTTTTACGCAATCGATAGTCAGCTCCCAAGTCAACAATTTTTTTTGATAAGATTTTTAATTTATTCATATATTTCATCGATTCGCCATTAGGCAAAGCAACAAAAAGGATGTCACATTTTTTCAGCTCAATTGGATTAGAAAATACCAAATCAGTTTTTTTCCTCAAATTAGGATGAACCTGTGAAACCATCTGCCCGGCGAACTGCCTAGAAGTTGCCTGTTTAATAGTAACTTTTGGGTGTGATAATAAAATACGGAGGATCTCTCCCCCTGCATATCCAGACGCTCCGTATATCGATGCTTTAATCATAGGTTTTTTACAACTTTTACACAGTAATCCAGAATCGCTCCTGAAATACTGGTTTTAGTTGGTTTTTCAGAATTTTTAAATTCAGTCGTATGGTTTATTTCGTTAATCTGTAAACCATCATTAGTCTCAAATATATCCGTAGATAAAATCCCGTCGCCAACAGCGTCACTAGCTTTTTTTGATATATCAGCAATTTCTCTAGTAACAGGACAGTTGCTGGTCACTCCACCTCTGGCGGTATTAGTAATCCAATGAAGTGAATCTCGGTATATAGCACAAATGGTTTGCCCGTCAATAACAAAAGCTCTTATATCTCGTCCCGCTTTCTTAATATATTGTTGAATATAAAATGATTTCTGCTGAGGAGAACCTAAGACATCTTTGTGTTCCAAGATTGCTTCAAGAGCATCAATATCATTAATTTTTGCTAATAATCTTCCCCAGGAACCCAATGGCGGTTTGATGACGACCGGAAATCCACCCATTTTTTTGATAGCTTTGACGGCCTGAGTTGAATTAAATACCATAGCAAAATCGGGCGTGGGAATATTGGCTTTTTGCAAGGCAAGTGAAGTTACAAATTTATCCTCACAGATTGCAGCAACTGATGAATTATTAATGACTTTGATTCCAATAGACTCAAAAAAATGAGTAGCATTATTGCCTTTTACGGTTGATACACAACGTTGAAGTGCCACATCAAAGTTGCATTGATAAGTTTTTCGATTAAAGATTTCTTCTCTCACATCAATAAGCTTTATTTTGATACTTTTTTTTCTTGCCGCCTCAATAATAAGTTTTTCATCACCTCTAATTGTTGTATGTAATAGTCCAATTTTTATCATAGGATCTATTCTCCCCAGTCTTCTTCGACTTTGGGCGCCTCTTGAAGAGTCGCATTATTATCTTTTAGAGACGAGACAACCAAGCGAGTATGACAGTCGGAACAACTGATAATTTCTGACTCTTCAGTATTTTTTGGAAGAGTCACTTGAGCGTCACAAACAGGACATGTGCTTTTCATATTTAAATAAAACTTTTAATTCTGTTATTATATATTCTTATCATTTACTGTCAAATTTTTGAATAAACTTGACAAAATTACTACAAAATGTTAAGATTTTAACAATATGATTACTATTAAAGAGGTAGTAGAAGAAATAATCATGCGGTCTACTTTTTTAGAGGAGGGTTTATATAAAGGGATAATTAATTATTCAGCTTTATCTCGGATGATTAAACCAGAGATAGAAATGAAACTTTTTAAACAGGTTAAAGAAGGAGCTATAGTTATGGCTTTAAGAAGAATTGGTAAAGTTCATCAATTAAACCAAAATCTCAAAAAAATTTTTTCTAAAACCCCAGACATAATTATTAGATCAAACTTAGCTGAATTTACTTTTGTAAATTCTGATTCACTATTAAGTAAACTTAGAATACTGTTTGAAAAGGCTAAAAATCAAAACCGATATTTTTTTACTGTTACTCAAGGAGTTTTTGAGACAGGAATAATTGTCAGTAAAGAACTTGAGGATAAAATAAAAAATATTTTTAAGGAAACAATTATTAATAAATTATCAGATCTATCATCAATTACTATTAAACTTCCTGAAGAAAATGTTAGTACGCCAGGAGTCTATTATTTTATTCTTAAAGCTTTGGCTTGGAATAATATCAATGTTATAGAGGTAATTTCTACTTATCAGGAGATTACTTTAATTCTGGAAACAAAAGAAGTTGATAAAGCTTTTTCTGTTCTAAAAAAATCCTTGACTATTTAATTTCCACTATTTTATATTTTATCTTTCCAGCCGGCACT
>PFRZ01000046.1:0-9264 GCA_002788805.1 Candidatus Roizmanbacteria bacterium CG_4_9_14_0_2_um_filter_35_15
CTATCGCAAGTCGGGAGAAAAGATTAACCGTTGTTTTGTTCACCCGCCTTTGATAAAATAAGTTCGAGCAAGTTTATACAAACGCACTTTTTATAACAAAAACATCAAAAGAAAAATTGCAAGAATAAGTCGATAAACGCCAAAAACTACCAAAGAATTTTTCTGCAAGAAACCGATAAACCATCTAACTACAAGATAAGCTGTGACTAAAGAAATAAAAAATCCTACTCCTAAAAACAATAAATTATTGGCTACAGTAATGACTTTAAAATCAGTTTTAATTATCTCCAGTCCTGACGCCGCCAAGATCGTCGGCACTGCCAGTAAAAAAGAATAGATGGCTGACTGGTCGCGTTTAAATCTCTGCCCCATCATCGTCAAAATGACAATCCCCGCTCTTGACACTCCTGGAACAACTGCTAAAGATTGTCCTAAACCAATAATTAAAGCTTCTAAATATGACATCTTGTTAATTGATTTATCCAATTTAACTTTTTTATTTTTCACCAATAACTCAAAAATAATAAACAGCAAACCGATTAAAAACATCGAACTAATAATAAGTGGCATTGAGTTAAAAAAAACTTTTTTAATTATTTTTTCCAGAACCAAACCAACGATCGCCGTCGGAATAAAAGAAGCAATAATTTTTCCCCATAACTCTTTATGTTCTAAAACATAAAAAAAATATAAAAATAAAACTGCCAGAATTGCGCCGGACTGGATAAAAATCTCAAAAAAAGCCTGAAACTCTGACTGAGAAATATGCAAGAATTTACTGGCAATAATCAGATGGGCAGTCGAGGAAACCGGCAGAAATTCCGTCAATCCTTCAACTATCCCTAATATAAAAGCATGAATTAAGTTCATTTATCAATTATAATTGATATCGCTTTATAAACTTTATAAACTCGTTTATGAAAGTCGCTTTAGTTCATGATCAACTAAGGGAGTTTGGCGGTGCGGAAAGGGTCCTGGTTGCCTTAAAAAAAATCTTTCCTCAGGCTGATATTTATACGACGACTTTTGATTTAAACTCACTTGGTTCTCATAAAAAATTAATCAAAGACTGGAAAGTCCATCTGAGCTGGTTCGGAAAAATTCCTTTACTTAATAGATTCTACTCCCCTTTTAGATTTTTAACGCCTGTGATCTGGGAAAGTTTTGATTTTTCAAAATATGATTTGGTAATTTCTTCATCAGGCAGCTGGATGAGCAAAGGAATAAAAACCAATAAACCAACTATCCATATTTCTTATATTCATCACCCGCCTCGTTATCTTTACGGCTATGAAACAGCGATCGAGTGGCAGAAGTTCTGGTTGGTAAAAATCTATGGGCATTTGATTAATCACTCTCTTCGTCAATGGGACTTTATTGCTTCTCAAAGACCTGATTACTTAATCGCTAACTCTGAAGAAACAAAAAAGCGGATTGAAAAATTCTACCGGCGCTCTTCAACTGTCATCTATCCGCCAGTTACTATAGCACACCCCCGAGGTGTGCAAGAGATAAGCCAAAAGATTCACCTCGGGGGTGAAAGTTATTTCATAACCGTTTCTCGCCTAGCCAAAGCCAAGCACATTGACGTTCTCATCAAAGCCGCCAACAAAATGAGGTTTAATCTAAAAATCGTCGGCACTGGCCGAGATGAAAAATACTTAAAATCAATCGCTGGTCCGACAGTTGAATTTTTAGAAGAAGTTTCTGATTCGCAGATGAAAAAAATCTATCAAAATGCTAAAGTTTTTCTTTTTGCTTCTCGTGATGAAGAGTTTGGCATTGCCGTTGTTGAAGCAATGGGCTACGGACTACCAGTAATCGCTTATAACTCAGGCGGGATACCAGAATATGTTATTGATGAAAAAAACGGATTCCTGTTTGACCAATTAGACGAAAGTTCACTAGTTAAGAAAGTTAACGAATTAACGAATTTAAGCAATGAAAAATATTTAGAAATGAGAAAAGAGACGAGAAAAACTGCGGAAAGGTTTAGTGAGGAAAATTTTAAAAAAAACATTCTTGATTTTATAAAAAAACATGTTAGAACTTCCTGAGGTTGAAACTATCAAATGTATTAAACACTCAGGCCGCAGCTCCTTTTTCTGCCCCAAATGCCAACAGAATTAGAGTATAATTAGTAACTTCATTTTATATATTTATGGAAATCAGAAATATCGCCATTATTGCTCATGTTGATCATGGTAAAACCACTCTGGTGGACGCCATGCTTAAACAGACAAAAACCTTCCGCGAAAACCAGAAAGAGATGGATGAGATTCTCATTATGGACTCCAATGATCTCGAACGGGAAAAAGGCATCACCATCCTTGCCAAAAACACGGCGGTTTTTTATAAAAATACCAAAATTAATATTATCGATACGCCCGGCCATGCTGACTTTGCCGGAGAGGTGGAGCGGACAATTAATATGGCCTCAGGGGCAATTCTTTTGGTCGACTCGGCCGAAGGACCACTGCCTCAGACGAAATTTGTTTTAAAAAAAGCCCTAGAAACTCATCTGAAAATCATCTTAATTATTAATAAAATTGATAAAAAAGACTCGCGGTCAAAAGAAGTTTTAACTCAGATAGAGAACTTGTTTTTGGAGCTTGCCCATAATGAAAAATCTCTTCACTTTATCACTCTTTATGCGGTTGGCCGCGACGGCAAAGTCTTTCATAAGCTACCCCATCATTACACCAAAGAAACCCCGGGAGACCTCGTCCCTTTATTTGAAACCATTTTAAAAGAAGTTCCCAATGCGGCTGTCAATAAAGATAAACCGTTTCAGATGCTTATTTCCACCCTAGACTATGACAACTATGTTGGAAAACTTTGTATCGGAAAAATCAATCAGGGAAAACTGGAAAAAAATAATAATATTACCTTAGTCGATGAAGAACGCACCATAGGAACATACAAGGTGCAAAAACTTTACACATTTGAAGGCCTGCAGAAAAAAGAGGTTGATCGAGTTTCTTCTGGTGATGTCGTCGCTATTGCCGGTATCGCCAAGTTAACCATCGGCCAGACTGTTGCCGATCCGCAATACCCTCTTAGTCTGCCGAAAATTTATATTGAAGAACCCACTATCAAAGTGACCATCGGTCCCAACACCAGTCCTTTTTCCGGACATGAAGGAAAGCTCGGCAGCTCAAGACAGATAAAAGAAAGATTATTAAAGGAAAAAGAAACCAATCTCGGGTTAAAGATTGAGATGGATCCGCAGGGTGCCAACTTTATCGTTGCCGGCCGGGGCGAACTTCATCTGTCAATTCTAATTGAGACGATGCGGCGCGAAGGATTTGAACTTCAGGTTTCCAAACCCCAGGTAATCTATAAAAACATAAAAGGCAAAGTCCAAGAACCGTACGAAGAAGTACTCATCTCCGCTAATAAAGAATTTTTAGGCATACTAACCGAAGAGCTTGGCAAAAGAAAAGCTGAGCTTTTGGATATGAAAACCAGTGACAATACAGTTAGTTTAAAATATAAAATTTCCGAAAACAATCTTCTGGGAATAAGAAGTACTCTTTTGACGAAGACCAGTGGAACATCGGTCATCAATACCTACTTCCTGGGATATTTTGACAAGGGAGAAAAGCTTGACTCGATAAGAAACGGCGATCTAATTGCCGTCAAACCGGGAGAGGCTACCATTTTTGGACTGGTTAACTCCCAAGAGCGCGGCGTTTTATTTGTCAGGCCGGGCGAAAAGATCTACGAAGGAATGGTAGTTGGCTCCAACGCCCGTGATATTGATATTGAAGTCAATGTCTGTAAAGAAAAAAAACTAACCAATAACCGTTCGGTCCGTGAAGGCACCTTTGTTCCCCTTACTCCTCTGATTAAGCTTTCTTTGGAACAGGCGCTCGACTTTATTAATGAAGATGAATATCTTGAAGTAACACCACTTTCACTCCGCATCCGCAAAAAAGTTCTTTCTTTTGTCCAAAGACGGGTCTCTAAAAGACAGGAAAAATTACTTGAAAATAATTAAGAAGTCTTATTCATAACGGATGGTTTCAACCGGCTCAAGGTTGGCGGCTTTGCGGGCCGGGAAAACGCCGAAGCTAATCCCGATTGCTGAAGATATCCCGAGAGCTAATACAACCGAAGTTAAATCTATATAGGCCGGAAATAGATTATGAACAGCTAAAACAGATAAATACGCAAAACCCAAACCCAAAATTCCTCCAATTGATGACAAAAGAACTGCCTCGGCTAGAAACTGGGAAAGAATATCTGATTTTCTCGCGCCGATCGCCCGCCTGATACCGATTTCTTTGATTCTGTCAGAAACCGTCACATACATAATATTCATAATCCCGATTCCGCCTACGAGAAGAGAAATGGCAGCGATCGCCACCAAAATCAAATTCAATACAGAGAAAATCGACGTGATCGCCGACATTAATTCTGTGGGTTCAACAATACTGAACTCTTCATCTTTATGTCTTTTCAAAAACTCTTTTTTTATATCTTCTTTTACTTGGGAAACGTAATTTTCGTTTTCTACTTTAACGGAAAGTCTGAAAAACTTTTTATCCGGATTAAAAATAAATCCTGTTGTGTAAGGAGCAAAAAGATAACTATCATAGTCAAATCCTCCCATTCCCCCTCCTCCTTTTGATTTAGTCACTCCGATAATGGTAAATTTAACATCATCTATGGTAATTTTTTTTCCGATTGCTCCTTCATCAGATCCATAATAGTCTTCTGCGATCTTGCTTCCCACCACCACCACTTTAGCTTTTTTGGAAACGTCAGACTTGTCAAAAAATCTACCTCTATCAACCTCAAGCCCCATAATATCGGAAAATGTTTCCGAAGAAAACATAATGTCGCCAAAATCTTCCTTTAACAATCCTTTAATTTTTGTTGATTTAAAGGCAAGTGGGGCAACACCGATAACGTTATTTATTTTTTTTAGAGTCTGTAAATCTCGATCGTCAAATCGACCGGCAATAGATGAAACACCACCAGTAAAACTACCACCTGACAAAACTCTCCCTGGTACTAAAAAAAGAGAGTTCTTACCCATGGCTTCAAACTGGTCAGAGATATATTTTTTCAGACCCAACCCTAAAGCAATGAGAACCACTACGGCAAAGACACCGATTAAAATTCCTAAGGAAGTTAAGAATGTTCTTAGTTTATTTCTGGAAAAGTCATCAATGGCTGATCTGAAAATAAAAATTAAATTTTTCATATAATCTCTCCGTCTTTAATGTTAATAATTCTTTTTGCATAAACAGCAATGTCTTTTTCATGAGTAACTAGAACAACGGTAATTTTTTCTTCCTTATTTAATTTTTCCAATAGCATCATGATTTCATGACCGGTTTTGCTATCTAAATTTCCAGTTGGTTCATCAGCTAAAATTAACTTCGGTTTCATCATCAAGGCTCGGGTAATAGCAACTCGCTGTTGTTGACCTCCTGAAAGTTTATTTGGATATGAATTCCGTTTTTCTGACAGTCCAAAATCATTTAAGATGGATTCAGCTCGATCATTGGGATCAAAATCTAGTTCTTTCCGGCAGTAAATCGAAGGCAACATGACGTTTTCCAAAACCGTCAGCTTATTAATTAAATTAAACTGCTGAAAAACAAAGCCGACGAATTCGTTGCGAAGTTTCGAAAGGTCGTCGTCGGAAATTCTGGAGATTTCTTTATTGTCAACGTAGACTTTACCTGTTGTTGGTTTATCCAAAAGTCCTACAATATGCATCAAGGTTGATTTACCTGATCCTGAAGGTCCCATTATCGACACGAATTCTTTTTCCTTTATCTCGAGACTGGCTTTTTTTAAAGCGTAGAAAGTATATTCGCTATCAATAATATATTCTTTTGAGACATTAACCAATTTAATCATAAACAACGTCTCCAACCTCTAAGCCATTTTTAATCTCTACCTTGCTGTTAAATTCTTCTCCGCGCTTGACATAGATTTTTTCCTTATTGCCTTTTTTTTCTCTTGTTACATAGTTGCCTTTACTGTCCTTTTTAACAAACTGTATTGGCACAGATAAAACGTTTTTCTTTTCACTCAAAACAAAACTAACGTCTCCTGTCATTGCTAATTTAAGAGGCAACTTTTGGGTTTCTTTATCCAGGGTTAATCTAACTTCATAGACCGTTCCTGTCTCACCTGTCTTTGGAGAAAATGATATATAATCGATAACGCCGGTAAAGGTTTTATCTGGATAAGCGTCGAAAATTATCTCTCCTTCTATTCCTTTTTTAAGTAAAACTACGTCCGACTGCTCAGCGGTAACCGATAGATAGATAGTTTTTGGGTTAACTATGTCAAATTCTGCTCCAGCCGGAGTGATATTAACGCCCGGATAAAGAATGTCAATATGAGTCACTACTCCTTCAATCGGCGTCCAAAGATTAGCGTACTCAATAGTAATATTTTGATACTCGACATCCAAAACAGCATTGTTAAGATTGTACTGATTACTTTCCAAAACCCGCTTTACCTCGTCTCTTATGCTTTGGCTTAGAGCATATTGGTCGTTCCAATTATCGTCTTTAGTCTGCTCAAAAGTATTTCTTTGAATTGCGTAACTATTCAAGTATTTAGTCAAACGATTTTTTAAATCACGTTGGTCTAAAGAAGCAATCGTCTGATATTTTTTAACATAGTCCCCTTCTTTCACTCCCATCCAAGCCAACCGCCCCGAAGTTTGAAATTTCAAGGCGACTTTTTCATCGGCATCGATTTCTCCTGATAAGGTAAGAGTTTCTTGTAAGGTTTCTTTTTTTATTTTATATGTTTGGGGTCTTTTATCTTTGTTAGCTGGAGCTGATTGATTACGAATAAGAATAACCGCTAAAACTATAATCACACCCAAAACTAAATACCAACGTTTTTTAAAAAACTTTATCATAGGTATGGTTTCCAGTCAGCGATCGGCATCACATTGTAAATCATAAAGTTCCAGGCATAGAGATAAACCGCCAAGAGAATGATTATACCAACTATCAAAAACTTTTTCGAAGTAAAAAACTTTTCATAAGCGATTAACGCCATTGGCCATAGGGGTAAAGAGTAGCGGCTGATATCTCTATGCTGGATAAACAAGGCAGCGATATAAAAAACCAGAGAAAAATAAAACAGGCTTCTTTGTTTGATATTTTTTAGAGAAAAAATTGTTAGCCCATAAAGGAAAAAGTAAAAAACTACATCTTCAAGCCAGGCTGTTCCCACCCAAGGTTTTTGGAAGTTAAAAACTGAAAAGGGGAAAACCAGATGGAGGTTGTCTCCCGAATGAAAGTAGGCAAAAAAATCACCATACTGCTTCCAAAATATCCCAAATGCCCCTAACAACCCTAAGGGAATAAGAATGATCCCTAGCCACTGCCAATTGGTTTTTTTCTCTTTAATTAATCTTTCGACAAACACCAAACAGTAAGCGCCAAAAAGTAATATTCCTGGCGTTTTTGTTATTGCTGCCAATCCGCCAAACAACCCAGCCAATAGATATCTTTCCTTTTCAAAAAAATAAAACGAGCCTAAGATTAAGAGAATAAACAGGCTTTCTGGAGCACCAACAGACCTAACCACCAAAAACCGGGGAAGAAAAAGGAAAACTGCCGTTAGTAATAAAGGTTTTTTCGTCAACTTAAACTTTTTCAGAAAAAAGTAAAAAAATAGGGTTAACCCAACTGTCGCCAAAAGATTGGCGATAAGCATAGACTTCAAATATCCCCCAAAAACCCTAATCTCCCTAACTACCCTAATTAACATCGGATAGCCGGGTAAATGAGCCGCAAAATACTTTGGAGGAATGCCAATCTCTAAAGATTTAGGATTGTATAAAGTCTTGGCAGGGATAATATATAACGGCCCGTCATAATGGCGATAAACATAGTCAAAACTCGGCTGGCTGATTTTTAGTCCAAACCAACTGTTGGCCTTAAGAAGAAAAGGTGACCAGAGCACTAAAGTGGAGAGAAAAACTACCAGAGTTAAGGTAAAATAAGGATATATGCGCCGCATACTAAATATTGTAGCAAAGAATTGGCTCTTGGTGCTAATGTTTTTTTGCGGAATTTTTTTAAGATTTTATCGCTTTTCCGATTTTGCCACCTTTTTAGGAGATCAGGGACGAGACGCCATCGTCATAAAAAGAATGCTTACCTTCGAACACCTGCCGGCCATTGGCGCTCCTACCTCAGTTGGTCAAGTCTATCTTGGTCCTTTTTACTACTATTTTATCGCTCCCTGGCTTTTACTTTTTAAATTTAATCCTTTAGGATTAACATTCGGCGTCGCTTTATTTTCCAGTCTGTTTATTCTCATTAATTATTTTATTGTCAAAGAACTTTTCGACAAAAAAGTTGCCCTGATTGCTGCCTTTTTAACCAGTTTTTCTTATGTCTTAATCGATCTTTCCCGTTTTTCCTGGAATCCCAATCTCCTGCCTTTGTTTTCTCTTCTGACGATTTATTTTTTTATCAAAGCCTTAAAAACCAAGAAAAAACTTTTCTATCTTTTATTTGGTGCTTTTCTTTCTTTTTCTTTCCAGCTTCATTACTTGGCTCTGGCTCTTTTTTTACCGATTATAATCCTTGCTCTTCCTAAATTAATTTCTAAATTTCCTTATTTCCTTATTTCTTTATTTTCTTTTATTTTCTTCTCTTCTCCTCTTATAATCTTTGATCTTCGCCATCAATTCTTAAATAGTAAAAACCTGATCTCTCTTTTTAAAACCTCTTCCTCAATCAAAACCAACCTGTTGAAAAATATTCTCGATACTTTTTCTACTTTAAACCGTTATCTTTTTAATACCAACTTTAGTAATTTAATAAATATTATTCTTCTAATAGCGATAATTATTTTCCTCTTTACTTATCTAAAAAGAAAAAAAGACCAGATCTTTAACTTTCAGCTGATTTTTCTTCTTTCTCTTTTTGTTCTATCACTTTATAGCGGAGAAAAGCATCCTCATTATCTAGCAGTTCTCTATCCTTTTTATATTATTGTTATTAGTGTCTTTTTGTCTACTTTATTGAATAGTTTCTGGGAGAAAATCCTTGTTATTATTTTTTTAATTACCTTTGTTATCTTAAACTTCCAAAAATATAACTTTCTTTTCTATCAAGGAAGTAATCAACTGAAAACTGCTCAAGAAGTTGCCCGAACTATCTTTGATAATGTAAAAAAAAAGGGCTTTACTGTCACTGCTCTTCCCGAAAAGTATTCTGACTCGACTTACAGATACTTTCTCGAGATCTGGAAAAAACGGCC
>PFRZ01000046.1:9391-11096 GCA_002788805.1 Candidatus Roizmanbacteria bacterium CG_4_9_14_0_2_um_filter_35_15
AACTAACGAGATAAATTTTCAATTACTAATTTACAATTTTCAATGAATTTTCATTTAATCAATTTTCAATTGAGACATTGAATCATTGTAAATTCAATGTAAATTGAAAATGGAAAATTACTATGAGAATTTCCCTTATAATTCCCTGTTACAACGAGGAAGCCAATATCCAAAAAGGCGTCTTAGATAAAATCGGAAACTATACTAAAGACGATGCTCGTTTCTTTGAGGTCGTTATCGTCGACGACGGTTCCTCTGATAATTCCAGATTAATTATTAAAAATAAATATTTAAAAACCTTTCCTAAATTTCGCCTCGCCCAAAATTCCCACCAGGGAAAAGCTTTTGCTATTTTAACAGGAATCAAACACGCCAAAGGTGATTGGGTGATGTTTTCTGATATCGACCTGGCGACGCCTCTAGAAGAAGCTGATCGACTAATTAAAGAAATAGAAAAAGGTAGCCAAATTATCATTGGATCACGAAGCCGGGTTCGTCAAGGAGCACCAGTTTTGCGAAAAATTATGGCTCTTGGTGCAATTATTATCCGAAACTTCATTATTGGTCTTCATGGTATTAAAGACACCCAATGCGGCTTTAAACTTTTTGAAAAAAAAGCTGCTTTAACAATTATTGACAAGCTTTTGGTTTTCCATGATCAAAGAAAGATTACTGGTTCTTCGGTTTCAGCTGGTTTTGACATGGAATTTTTATTTTTAGCCTCCAGACTAAAATATAAAATCAAAGAAACGCCGGTTGATTGGAGTCATGTTGAGACAAAAAATGTCAACTTTCTTAAAGACTCGTTTGAGGGACTAAGAGATATTTTTTTTATAAAATATTATGACCTAACTGGAAGATATGAAATTAAAAAATAATCTTGTTGGTATAGTTTTGTTATTAATAATTTCTTCCTTGCTAATCTTCTACCAATTTAGCCAGATTCCTAAATACCTCGCTTTTGATGAAGTTGAGTTTACTAAATTAGCCTTATCACTAGATGGTAAACCCTATACGTCTTACTCTCTACTAGCTACCGGCCATTCAACTTTGTATTTTTATATTCTTTTAGCGTCATTAAAAATCTTTGGCGTCAACATTTTTGCTCTTCGTTTTCCTGCAGCGATCTTTGGCATATTAAGCGTAATAATGTTTTATTTAATAATAAAGATTGTCTTTCAACAATTCTTCCCTTTTCTCTTTACTCTCATCTTCCTTTCTTCCCGCTGGTTTCTTAATTTTAGCCGCTTCGCCTTCGAACCAACTTTTTTATTATTCCTGGAACTAACTTCTATATATTTCTTACTTCGATCTATCGATACATCGAAGTATTGGTATCTAATTTTTAGTGGAATATTTGCAGGATTAGTCTTCAACTCCTACACTCCAGGAAGAATCTTTTTTCTTCTTCCTTTATTTTTTTTAACTTTAAAAACTTTACAAACTTTAAAACTTTATAAACTTACCTACTTTATTATTCCTTTCTTAATAACAATTACTCCTCTTACCTCCTACCTATCAACCCACAAAGAAACTCGCATCAATCAGCAATTCTTCTTGAGAAATTCTGAAATGATTATTAATGAGAAAGCTAACGGACTTTGGCATAATATTTCTTCAACTGCTTTAATGTTCTTCACTAAGGGCGACATGAACGGCCGCCATAACTATCCCGGCAAACCTGCCCTTAACCCGGTTTTGGGAA
>PFRZ01000041.1:0-9429 GCA_002788805.1 Candidatus Roizmanbacteria bacterium CG_4_9_14_0_2_um_filter_35_15
TTCGTGGTATAATTTACTTATATGAATTTAGCTTATATAAAACAATTAGTCATCCCGATTTTCGAGAAATATGGCGTCAGTCGCGCCTCTTTGTTTGGCTCGGTTATCCGTGGAGAAGATACCGAGAAAAGTGATATCGATATACTGGTAGACGTACCTAATGGAACCACTCTTTTTGATATGGTTGGAATAAAATTAGATCTTGAGGAAAAGTTGAAAAAAAAAGTAGACTTAGTTGAATACAAAGCAATCAAACCTGCTTTAAAGGACAATATTCTTTCTAGTCAATTACCAATTTATCAAACTGTATAGTGAAAAGAAATTATAAATTAAGGATTCAGGATATTTTAGATTGTATAAATATTATTGAGTCATATATAAAAGGGAAATCAGAGAATGATTTTTATAGTAGTTATCAATTACAAGATTCGGTGATACGAAGATTGGAAATAATTGGTGAAGCCACAAAAAATATTCCCGAAGAAGTTCGAAAGAAATATCCTGATTTACCTTGGAAAAAGATGGCGGGGCTTCGAGACGTAGTTATCCATGATTATTCAGAAGTAGTAGAAGAACGTGTTTGGAATACAATAACTAAAGAGCTTCCAGTAGCTAAGAGATTAATAGAGAAAATTAGAGAAGATCTCGAAAAATCTCCCGAAAATCTTTTTTTTACAACCAAGTTTTGATCTTTTTCGTCGGAAGCTCTTTACCTTTCTTCCGTATTTTTCTAAAGATCTCTTGACTTTCTTCTTCTTCTGCTAAAAATAGAATATGGTAGAATTAGTTTCTCCCGAACAAAGAGTAGTAAATGTCGTAAAGCAAAGTGAGGCTAAAGCTTCTCAATCAAAGTCCGAAGGCTCTGATTTGAGAGCAAAGGCTTCTCAAGCTAGCGAGGAGGCAGCTGCTATTGGGCGAATACAAAACGAATTACAGACTCAAATTAATGATACTCAAGGTATTCAAGAAGCGCGAGGAAAAATAGCAAAAATTAAAGCAAAAGTTTCTGGCACGACCAAACAAGAACAAGAACAGTTGGATAGACTGCTTAAACAATTAGATGAGAAAGGAGCCGAAGCAGGAGAAAAAGAAAAAGAACTGTCTATTGTTGAATCTGGCGCTACTAAAGCAGAAAAAACCAGCCGTCGTAGCGAGACCGTTGCCGAAGCCAATAAAAGAAATATTTCAAAAGAAGAAGAAAGAAAAAAACCTTGGGAAGAAAGAGTGGTCTCAGAAAAAGCAACAGAATCGATGAAAAAAGCATTAAAAGGTCAAGATACATTGGCTGAACAGATAAAATTTTATTCAGAACATAACTATTCAGGAGAACCCAAGTACACTCTTCCTATAGAACAAGTCAGGGATCTAAGACAAAGATTAGTAGAATATCAAAGAAATAAAAAAAATACTCAACTTAATTCGGTCGAGAATGATTTAAAAAAGTTTGCTTGGGAAGAAGAAATGGCTTTAAAAAATAAAATAGCAAGATTAAAAGATTCAGATGGACAGAGGTCATATTATCAACGTCAGCTGGAAGATAAAACGAAAGCTTATGAAGCTAACAAAAAAAGACGCGAACGATTACTGGCTCAAGCAGCAAAAGAGGCTGATACACAGATTATTAGCGCAATGCCTTTATATGAAGTGGTTGTTAAACAGGCAGAAGGAAAAGGACAGTTAGTTGATTTCAAACAATTTTCTGATGGATTATTACAAGGACTAGAAATTTTTAGAGATTTAGAAACAATCGGAAAAAATATTTACATGAAACAAGGTAGACCAAATATAATTTTTTCTCAAATAGGATATTATGGTGCTGGCGCCAGTCGTTTTGACGATCGTTTTAATAGATATGGAGAAAGCAGAACAACTGTTGAAGATAAAATCGCCTACGAAATCGGTTACTGCGCTGGAGCCTTAATTGATGGTGCTTCGCAACATCTAGCTCAACATTTAAGACTATGGATCGCTGAGACTGTACCTGTGTCTGATGGAAAAGGAGGAGAAACAAAACCTCTCGGACATGGTTATTTTGTAAACAGAGAAGTGTTTAAGATTCAAAGAACAGGAACTAGAGATATAAGAGAAGCTCAAGCGCTTAATGAAGCCAATAAGATTACTTCGGCTATAAATGAAGCACTAAAAAAACATAGATTATTTGAAGAATCGAAGAATTATTTATCAGGATTATCTGAAAGGCCCGAAGTTTTTAAGGAAGTAGGCCTCATAAAAGATTAAACCTAGCATCATTTTTTATACTTTTCTTCCGTATTTTTCTTTGGAGAGGCGGATGATTTTTTCCCGGTTCTCGTTTTTCAGAGCGGGGAGAGGAAGAGTATTGGCTGGGAAAGGAGCAGAAGTCATTCCGTCAATTGATAACTTCATCACCACTTCGTATTTTCCCAGAGAAACCAAGTCATTTTCCGTATAAATTTCACCGTATTCTTTGCTTAAGACGTAGGCGTCACGAGCGCCGACGACAAAAGAAATCAAAGTACCTACATTTCCGAATATTGCTCTTCTTACTTCCTCGTCAAGCTGGTCAATATATTGATTAGCCAAGGTTAAAGACAAACGGTATTTTCTCGCTTCTGACAAAATTTTTATAAAAGAAGTGGTGGCAAAGTTCTGAAACTCATCAACATAAAGGAAAAAATCTTTCCGGTCTTCCTCCTTGATAAAACTGCGGTTCATCGCCGCCAACTGGAGTTGGGTGATGATCATGGCGCCTAAAAGGGCAGCATTGTCCTCACCGAGTTTTCCCTGTGATAAATTTAAAATGAGAATTTTTCCTTCGTTCATAATTTGTTCAAAATCAATCGTTGATTTTGGCCGGCCAATAATGTTTCTAATCATCCGTGAAGTGACAAATTGGCCGACCTTGTTTTGGATTGGCGAGACCGCCTCAGCTCGCAGTCGATCTGGCATTCGTTCAAACTCTTTTTCCCAAAAGTTTCTTAACACCGGATCACCAAGTTTGGGAATAATTTTTTTTCGATAGTCTTTATTGTTTAAAAGCGATAAAATGTCAACTAAAGTGGCACCTGGTGTTTCCAGTAAAGTAAGAATAACGTTTCTCAAAATATATTCCAATCTTGGGCCCCAGCTGTCTTTATAAAGCTTATAAAAAATAGAAACGATTCCGGAGGCAACTAAATCTTTCTGTTGTTTGTTTTTTATTTCCAAAACATTTAAAGAAAACGGTCTTTCCGTGTCAAAAGGTTCAAGGTATACGACATCATTCATCCGCCTTTTTGGAATAAAATCCAGAATGATTTCTGATAAATCACCGTGCGGATCGATAATACATATTCCTCGGTCTTTACGGATGTCGTCGATGGCCATATTGGCGATTATAGTTGATTTGCCGGCGCCAGTCTTACCGATGATGTAGATATGTTTTCTTCGGTCTTCGGTCTTGATGCCGAAAATCTGCTCTTTGTTTTTGAACTCTGTCTTGGCAAAAAAGTTAATGTCTTTTTTGTCATTGACCTCACCCCCGGGGTGAGTACTAGGTTTATCCTCATCACCACCCCGGGGGTGGAGAGAGGTGGGTACCACCGGAAGATTCTCCGGCGGCTCTCCCAATAAAGTTTTTCCCCAAGCGATATTTTTTATCCCAGCCAGCAAATATCCGGGCGGGTGCCACAAGGTCGCCAGTTCCTGGGCATTTAAGACCTGATATCGTCTTTCAAAGTAGCTGATTTTCCTTTCCTTAATTCTTTTCAAAAACCAGTCTTGGAAGAAAATCTTTCTTTTAAAAACATACTGGTTGCCTTCACCCAAAGAAAAACTACCAAAAGTTCCTGCTAACTGGGTCAAATAAGGACGAGAGTCGCTTCCATCAGTTGTTCCCACAAGAAGTCTAATCGCTGTTTTTCCACCCTGAAAAGACGCCTTTTTCATAATGAGCACTCTTTGCGGATTTTGACCGTAACGAGCAGCCGTTTCATCATAGGCTAATTTATGAGCAGCAGAAACAGCACTGTCTGCCCAGGGGAAATAAGCCGGAGTGATGGCAGTTTGAATGGCGATTTTCAGATTGGCCGGCTGTTTGGAAAGAAAGCCTAAAAGCGAAGATAAAGGATCGACGTCTTTAAAGTCAAAGTAGGTTTTGGTTGGTAAGTAAGTATAGGAGTTTAAAGCCACTTCGCCAAAACTCAGCCGTTTTGATTTGAAAATTAAGTCCATTGGGTCAGCGGTTTTTTTAGTGGTTGAGGTTGGGAAGGATGATGAAATCAAACTGTTGACAAAAGTTTCCGAACCCTTTGGGATAGTCACGTAAAAGTAAAGAGTTTGTGAGATCAAATAAATTTCAAAAGCATAGGTTTTCGGCTGAAGATACCATCTTTTCCATAAAGGGATATAAGGATAGGGGAGGAGTGAGGCAAAAATCTGCGTTGCCGCCTCAATCGGCGTCTCGTCGTCCTTTGGGTTACGGATTTGCAGATGGGAAAGTTGCTGCATAAGATGATTATAACAAATGAGCGAATAAAATATAAACATATACAACTTGCGTGCGGCCGTCTCAAAGTTGTATACTAAGACTATCTTATGAAAGAAGAAAAAAAGTATAAACCAAATGAGTTAAAACAGTATATATTAGCTGGTTTGGGTATAGGGGTAGTTTTAGGTGGAACAATTTTGTTTTCTCCTAATTTCCCAATAATTATTGGTAGCATTTTAAAAATTATCGAGGAAGTAAAAGGAATAAAAATTCCCAAAAAGAAAGTAATGAGGGTTCTAAAACAACTAGAAAAAAAACAACTAGTTAATCTCGAAAGAAGAGGAAACGAAGTGTATGTGACTTTAAAAAACAAAGACGACGTCTCGGTTATTAAATATTCATTAAGAGAGCTTCTTAATTTAAAAAAGAAAAAAGACTGGAGAGGAAAGTGGTTTATGGTGGTTTTTGATGTACCTGAAGTAGAAAGGAAAAAGAGAAATTATTTACGGGGATTCTTACGCGAGATTGGTTTTTATCCTTATAATCAGAGCGTTTATGTTTTTCCTTATGAATGTGAGAAAGAAATCAGTCTTATAAAAAAAATAGTTGAAGGAGGAAAATACATAAATTATATTATCGCTGAGCGTTTAGAAAGAGAAGATCAACTTAAAATCTTTTTTGGCTTAGGATAACAACTCTTGTGCGGCCGTCCAAGAGTTGTATACTTCTCAAAAGATTAGGTAGAAATATTAGAAGAGTAAGGAAACAAAAAACACTCTCTCAATATAAATTAGCTGATCTTTCCCATATTAATAGAAGTTATTTAGCAGAAGTTGAAAAAGGTAAGGAAAATCCCACAGTCAAATTCCTTTATAAAATCGCCAAAGTTATGAGAGTAAAAGTAGAAGAGTTAACAGAAAATATGTAAAATCACCACTTTGATGCAGCCGCACGAGAGTGGTAACGATGTTTTGACTGGAACGGTTTACTCTAAGTGCTTACTATGAGTTATCAAAGAAAAAAAGTTGACGAGTTAGGAGATGGCGTGTCTGGTAATCTAGACCCAAAGGTATTATAAACCTAATAATTTCCTCCGTCACATAAATTCTTGTTATCTGGGAGATTCTTCACTCTTTAATCTACTATCCATCCATTCGTTCGTTGTTGACAGGTGATATTATTTCCGTGATATAATAATTGCATATGAAACAAAAAGTTCTAAACTATACTGCAGTTTTCCAAAAAGAACCAGAGGGCGGTTACACTGTTTTTGTGCCGATGCTCCCAGGATGTGTTTCTTATGGTAAGAATTTAGAAGAAGCGAAAAAAATGATTAATGAGGCCATTGAATTATATATTGAAAGTTTGAGCATTCATAATGAAGAGATTCCAACAGAAGAAAACATCTTTTATTCACAGATTAATATTAATCCTTCAAAGTTAAATATTTCTTATGTCTAAACTGCCGGTTTTGAAGCCTAAGCAGGTATTAAAGAAATTTGAAAATCTTGGTTTTATCATCGACAGACAATCAGGGAGTCATTTGATTTTGTATAATCCAAAAACAAAAAGGCGGGTAGTGATTCCGCTTCATTTAACAGATCTAAAAAAAGGAACTTTGTCAACAATTCTTCGCGAAAGTGGGATAAATAAAGAAGAATTTATTCAAGTTTAGCTTGCTACATCACTCTACTTTTGACCGCTTCGGTCAGGAACGGGTGGATTTGGCAGTCTGAATATTACTAAAAAGGTGATTATTAATAAGGCAAAGCCGAGAAACTCCAGATACTGCGGCCAGAAGATAATGGTGGCTAGTCTTGCCTGCGCAAGCAGGGATTGGCGATTAGTGGTTAGTTGATTATTTGAGGAGGTCAATAAGTTCTTCGACAGAAATATTAAGAGGGTTTAAGATTCCCTTTTTTAAAGTTCCTTTCTTGATTTCTTTTTTAAGGGGGATAGTGACAATCCGGCCATCTTGATGTTTCATTATCACATGGTCACCTCGTTGACGAACAAATAAAAAGCCGATTTTTCCGAAGACTTTTATTAATTCTTTCCCAGAAACTACAGGTAGTTTAGGCATAGCTTATTTGCACCGGAACAATAAATTGCTTTCTGTAAGAAGGGGCAGAAGATACTTTTTTGGAAGTTTCCATATAAAGTTGAATTGCTTCCCGGATATTATTTAAGGCTTCATCAAAGCTTTCTCCTTGAGAAGCACAGCCTGGAAGCTCAGGTGCCCAAACAGAATAACCACCCTCTTTTTCTTCTTGAAAAATGACATTATATTCTAAAATTTTTCGTTTTTTCATATAGAAGTATTATAAACCTAATTATTTTTCTCGTCAACCTTAATTTTAGGCTGATGTAGCAGTACAAAAATTAAACTGACGATCATCAACCCAAACCCCACAAATTCCAGGTACTGCGGCCAAAAGACAATTAAAATTTTTCCATTGTTCAATTGTTTCATTGTTTCATTGTTGATGAGCCAGCCGTTAGCCCAATTATTTACTAGGACGTGAGGAAGTATTTTTCCGTTAGAAATCGCAATCCAGCCGGCATCATAGGTCTGATATAAGATCAAATTATTTAAAAGTGGAGTTTTATTGTTTAATGAGACTTTATAAGTGAAGTAATTGGTTTTTTCAACTTCAAAACCGGAAAGAGAGTTAGATGATAAAATGTTCTGGTTTTTATTGATAAATTTTGCGTCTTTCAACTCTTTATAAGGAAATAAATAGACTGAAACTTCCTCCAATAGGTTTTCTGATGGGTAATTTTCGTATGATTTATTTTGAAAGACAAAAGAATAGCCCAAACCATAGTCAAATTTATTAGGTAAGATAAAATATTCATTTTCATTTAATAATTTTTCTTCGAGCATTGATTGTTTTTTTGTTTCATCAATAATATAGAAAAATAAAGGCGAGCCCTTAATATTGCGGCTTCGTATTTTTATCAAGTAACCGTATTTCTGTGATAGCTCCGGCGCTACCAGAGTGAATTCCGTCAAATTATTATTGAAACCACTAACATCAAATGACTTAACTAGCAATTTTCCAAAGTTAATTTTTATTTTTTTATTTTCAGAAAAAGAGTTCAGATTAAGTTTTAAATCAATTATTCCCTGATCATCGGAAATACTGGCTTCAGAAGTTGATTGTAAATAGAGTTGATAATCATCGAAGTTTAAAGCGATATCAGAGTTTATTGCAAAAGAATCTGCCAATTCTTCCAAGCTCCATTTTTTATCTTTTATTCTTGTTTGGGTAGTCAAATCGGCAAAAGGATAATAGATATCATAAGGGAAATCTGCTATATAGTCTCCATTTTCCTGATAAGCACGGTCTTCGGCCGTTAATTTTACTTGAGGACCGATATTTTTTAGGCCTGATGACAAAGAAACAAAGCTTTCGATTTTTTGCGGATGACCGACTTGATAAAGGGCAACAGTTTCTCCCCGGAAAACTAAAGAAATTTTTTGACTTTGTGACAAAAGACCTTCTATTCTGTCTGTTGCCAGACTTTTATAACTTGAGACGACTGGAATGAGAGAGTAGTCTAATATTAGATAATCAACATTATATTTATCAAGGACTTTTTCAAATTGAGTTAGATTTTCTGCCTCAAGCGCCTGTTTTTCTTCCCAAAAATAAGATTCGCTTTTTGGACTCCAGACGTCAAACGTTCGTGAAATAATCGGTTGTTCTATCCCATACCATAGAAATCCACTTCCGTTATAACCCCATCTATTAAAAAACCAGCCCCAAAAAGTATAGTCAGGAAGAAGAGTGACTCTTTTATTTTTATCTACAGTTTTTAAATAATTCATTACCTGAAAATAATCACTTGGTATCTTTACTTTCATTTCAGGAGAGATTAGATAGCCTTTAAAAGAGGGGAGAGAGTAAAGAAAAATAAACAAATAAACAAATAAACAAATAAGCAAATTAGTTTTCTTCGTTGTTAGTATTTTTATACCCTGGGCAATAAAAAGACTATAAACCAGTGAGTAAGGAATGATGAATTTAGTAAAAGGCGAGCGAAAGATCTGGTTTATAAAATTATTTTGTCTTAACCAGATATTTATCCAGGAAAAAGGCGGAGTAGCAGACATTAGAGCCAAAGCGAAAAGTATTAGTATTAGTGTCATTCCAAGCCCTTCGACTTCGCTCAGGACAGGCTCCGTCGAGGAATCTTTTTTAGATTCCTCCATGCGTCCCGCTAAGCGGGACTTAGTCGGAATGACAGAGAAGAAGAATCCCAAGATTGCTAACCCAGCAAATACATACGGCAAGACTCCGAAGATTCCGCTAAAATGATCTTTCCACGGAGTAAAAAGAAAAGTATTGTTAATTCCTTTTAGATCAAAATAAAATCCTTCTAGGCGGAGAAAATTATTTAAAGTTCCTTTTTCCAAGTTTTGGTAAAGGGTATCTTCTGTTGCAATCTGATTGGCTTTCGCCTGGGCTACCCAGCTGCCATTAGTTTTCAAAAAATACAGTTGGGGAAGAATCCAAAATGAATTGACAACCAAAATTAAGCCAAAAGAGAGTAACAACTTTCGTGCGGCCGTCCAAGAGTGGTTATAGTTACGGATAAAATAAGGAATAGAAAAGCAAAGAAGAACTAATATATATACAATAAAGAGCTGTTGGGTGTAAAAAGTGGGAGTACCTAAGAGATTGATTAAGAAAAATAGTATCCAGTCATTTCGAGGCGAAGCCGAGAAATCTAGCGGAGCGTGATTCTTTTTATTTACACGAAGAAATATCCATAGTCCCCAAGGTAAAAAGGCGAAAAAAGTGGAAAACGACTCAAACGGCAGGTAAAAAATCTGGACAGTTCCGAGGTTGAGCATATAAAAGAGCGCTCCCAGAAAAGCCACCGCTCCTCCACCTAATAACTCCAACACTCCCAATCCTCCCAGAAACAGCATCAGAAGATGATAAAAATAGCGGATTATATTTTGCGGCAAA
>PFRZ01000041.1:9573-10234 GCA_002788805.1 Candidatus Roizmanbacteria bacterium CG_4_9_14_0_2_um_filter_35_15
AGATTATCCCATCCTGATAAATATGTTCCAGGCGAATAATTTACCCAAAAAAGCAAAGAAATGATGATAAAAAGCAATAACTGATACTTGTATTTATTCAAGTAGTTTTTCATATAGTTTAGCTATTTTTATCCAGCTTCTTTTTTCTTTTATTATCCTTGAAAAATTAGCTAATTTGTCGAGATTTTTTTTTGCCCATTCCAGTCTTTTCTCAAAGTTCTCCTGATTTAAATCAAACAAAAAATCTTCTTTTCTTAAACCCGTTTGTCTTAATGCATCAACAAAATCCCAGCTCTCAAAATATCTTACCAACGGTTGAGATAAAATAAACGGTTTCTCACAAGAAAAAGCCAAAGAAAGAGGTCCCGAAGATGACATCATCACTCTGTAAGGAGCCACGACTAAATCAGCAGCAGAAAAGTAAAGACCGATCTCATCCTCGGGAACAAAACCGCTGATAATCAGGTTTTTCGGTTTACCAACGAATTTATCCAAATATTCCTGGTAATGTTTTTTCTTTTTGTTTGTAAAAGATTTTCCTCCGGCCATTACAAACAGTATTTTTTTATTTCTTTTGAATTTTTTGGCATATTCCTGAAAGATGTCGGCGCCTTTGTACCAGGTAAGATATCCAAAATAGAGGATAATAAATTTATCTTTC
>PFRZ01000042.1 GCA_002788805.1 Candidatus Roizmanbacteria bacterium CG_4_9_14_0_2_um_filter_35_15
GTATTTTTATCATCTTTCTTTTTAACCTTACCGGCTCATCTTAGAATTAAACCAACGATATTTGCTTCGACAGTAAAAACGATCTCAGAATAATATTGAGCAGGGTCGCCAGGACTTGAACCTGGAAAGCAGGTTTTGGAGACCCGCGTGATACCAATTTCACCACGACCCCTTAGAAATCATGTCTCCAACCATATTATAAATTAATCTTATCTCTAAAGCAATCTGCTATTTGTGTTCCCGAGCAGAATCGAACTGCTATCAGAAGTTCCGCAAACTTCTATTCTTTCCGTTGAACTACGGGAACTTAAGTTAATTTTACCAAATCAATAAACCTTTTGAGTTTAAAAATTTAGTTTGACATTTGAGTTTTGAGATTTTATGATACCCTGTACTCTCCTTTAACGAGGCTTGTAATGAATTTATCCAACTGTAAGAAGTTTTTCTTAATAATTTTTTCTATCTCTGCTTTCGTTTTTTTATTCAAATCCTCGACTCCGACGGAAATCAACGCCGGCTGATTAACTGGCTGGCCGATCTGGGAAACCAACCAAACCGTAGTTCTCTTTTTGGTTTTTTGATAAATTTCCTCAGCTAATTTGAAAGATAAAAGATTATAAATTTTGCCAACGTGAGAGATACAGTTCTTGCCGGCCGCCGCCTCACTCCCTGCCACCCGGTTCAAAGGAATTAGTCCATTAGCCCGATTTCCCCGGCCGACCTGGCCGGAATCGCCTGAGTCAGCGCAGGTACCAGTGACACATAAATAGCAGCCGTCAACTCCAGCGCCCCTTCTGTCTAAAGTATTAAGAGAAATTTCTGGATTAAGAGAAAATTTTTTCTTAATAAACTTCTCTACTTCTTTTTTAACCTCGGCTTTTTTTTCAAAATAGTCAGCTTCGTTTTTGATAAACCGGTCAACAAAAGCAATGGCAATCGTTAAATAATATTTTTTACCTTCGCGTCTGCCCATGATTTTAATATCTTCACCGACTTCCGGGTGAATTTTTTTAAAAGTCTTTGAGTTTAAAAACTGCTCAACCTTCATCACTATCTGCTCCAAAGTCGTCAGCGGCGCATAACCTACCAGTGCGCTCGTGTCATTGGCCGGCAAGACTTTAGTCCTTCTTTTAAAGATATCCTGCAAAGAAGAGGAACCTGGTTTAATCTCATTAATAACGATAAAGTTTTTTTGATTTAAAAAGCGAAGTTTTTTTTTCAAAAAAGCGTAGATTTCATCTTTGATAACTTTGTCTAAATTAATTTTTTTCCGACCAACCTGATAAGTAGCCCGGTCGCCGATATAAAATCTCATTGGCTCGCTTATCTTTCCGCCGCCAAATCGATACTCTGATGATCCGGCTGCCAATAATGCTTTATCAAGATTAAAATGAGGAATGACGCCAAACTCCCGCTTATAAATCTGGGAAAGACGGATTGACAGATGGTCAACGATTAAATCGCAGATCGTATCAGGATGTCCTAAGCCTTTTCTTTCAACAATTTCAATCTCCTCTTTTGATTCAATTAAAGAATTAATATGTAAATTTAATTTGTTCATTAGAAGTTAATTATAACAAACTAGTATCTTAAAGCGAAGATACCAAATTTTTTGCGACTTTGGACCCCGCAATTGCGGGGCGGCTCCAACGGAGTCAAAAAAATTCGGTATCAAGCTTTTATCACCAGCTTCCTCCACCGCCGCCTCCCCCTCCACCTCCTGAAAACCCTCCGGAAAATCCCGAAGAAAAACCACTTGATGAACGAGTCGGAGTGGCTGAAGTTTGAAAACTCTTCATCGAAGAATTCAGACTACTGACAAAAATCCAGCTGTTAAACTGTCCGTTTGAATAACCTTGATACCAATCAGGCTGTTTGATATTTAAATCTTTAAACCGTTTCGCCCAGATTTTTTCCACCCCAAAAGCGACCGCATAAGGCAATAATTTTTCAAACATCAATTGTTTATCCGCCTGAAATTTTAACTGTCTCTCTTGACTAGTTAAAAAATTTCTTAAAGAAAACGCAACATTTTTAGCATTAACCCCATCAACCGTTTTCCTCGGCATTACCCGACCAAAGATAAAACTAACAATGGCTAAACCAAAATTGGCGGTAAATAGGGCAACTCCTGCTAGAATATAATATTTCGTCCGTATAGTTTGCGGATTTTTTGGGAAAAACTTGTTTTCAACTATCTGTTCATAAAGACTGTTTTTGACTTTTTCCACTTCTTCAAAGAGATGTTCGTTTTTTAATCTGATTTCGTTTTTTGTTTTGAAAAACTTATCAATTAATAATCTCTCAAAGGGAAGAAGTTTATTGGATCCGCCTTCGTCAAGACTTCGGCGGACAAGGAAAAAATCTCTTTTTGCTCTTTCTTCAATTTTTATATAACCTCTTCTTGCCAAATCAACAATCGTCGCCGAAATGTCTTTGAGATCAACGGTTTCGTCACCCAAGGTTCCTACTTCTCCGGGAGTTAAAAACCTTTTATTGTCAGGAGTTTTCGGCGGGTCATACCAGGCAGTCGTCACGCCAACCATTTCTTTCGGATCACGTCCGTATCTCATCCAACGATAGATGATGTAAAAAGGCAAGATTAAGTACCAAATAAATGCCAATAAACCAATTACCAATCCGACCAATTTGCCAATGAAAGTATTCCAAAAACTGACAAATTCTTTCGGCTCCAACACTGCCACAATATTTTTTGGAAAACTCACAACGACGCTTAACCCTTCCCCACTTAATAAAGTATTGTTTGTTTTAGTTACCATTTTTGGACGATCGTCCCAAGATGGTAATTCCGTTGAACACAAATTTTCTCTTGAACCGGAAACACCGGTGTAACAAACAGTTTTTATATCTTCTTTTTTTACCTCTTGAGGCCATGCAACTGACGCAGTTGTATCGATAATCGGCACTTGCCATTCGTTTCCCGTCACGTTCCAATAAAGTTCATCATGGTCGGAAAAATAAGTCAGGGCTCCGGAAACTTTATAAGAAATTACGTACGTATGAATTCCTGTTATCAGCCGGTCGGCATCCCCTATTTTTAACCTGATTAATTTTTCATCAATCCATGATTTAACGAATTTATATGAATTTCCATTCTCGTTAATCACGGAAAAATTATTGAACTTTAATTCATATTTTTTTCCATCCTGATTAGTTTTTATATAAGGGATTTCCCGGTAGATACCGTGTTTATCTAAAGTTGAAAAATCGTAGACAATGGTTTCTTTAACATCAATCGTTCCGTCTTTATTTATTTTTATTGCTGAATCGAACGATTTTATATGTTCCTCGTTCAAGTCATCCCGAACCTGGTTCGGGATCTCATCAACAACATTGTTTAAGTTAATCGCATCTTTTTGAATACCGTTAAATTGGGCAAAAATTGGAAAAACAAGAGAAAAAAATATCGGAAATAAAAATATAAATTTTTTCATTAGCTATATGTTATCATATTGAAAAGTGAAGATGCTAAATTTTTATAGGTGTCATGAATGAAAAGTGTCGAGTCTTTCATAAGTGACAAAATCTATAAAAATTTCATCATTGAGCTTTAATAATTAAAATATGAACTTCTATAAGGTTTCCTGGGAAGAACTCGAAAAAGACTGGAACCTCCAAGAGAAGAAAATCTAAAAAATCAGGTATTGCTAATTGTTGACGAAATTGCCGATCACGGAAAAATATTTAAAAAAATTTGCGAACATCTTAATTATTTAAAAATAAAAAAATATTATACTCTCGCTATAATTATCCGTACCTATACCAAGCCCCAACCAGATTTTTTCCTAAAAATAGTTGACGACTAGATTATCTATCCTTATGAATTAAGAGAGACTTACAGTAAATTTTTTAAGCTCTATAAATCTCCCAAAAAAGCCAAGGAGATGCTGAAGAAGTTTTGATTTAAAACATCTTCGCTTGGTGGATTATCTGCTGTCTCTGTACTCTGTGGAGTTCCGTCACAGGATGCCGTCTGGACGCTGACCGGTGAAAGATTATCTGACGCCTGTCCGTCAACCAAAATATCTGTTGCCGAGGATGGCTCGTCTAAATTCATTATTGGCGGAGTCCTGTCTAATATGACATTGACAACAACCGCAGCAGCATCAGTACAGAGATTGTCTTCAAGAGTATTTGGTGTTTTGTCTTTAACACAATCTCGTCCAGTAATAGTGATAGTATATGACCCCTCAGGTACGTCTGGGGACGAAGAAAATGCCAGTTCTAATGGGTAAAGATGTTGCCTTTTTTGATCAGATGTCCGCTCACTATCCATTCTGATAGAAACATCAGGTAAAGGTAAAGACGAATTAAGAATTAATCCATCAGCACTGACTACAGTTAAAAATGTTGGCGGAAGAAGCCCGGCCTGTTGTTGTTGGTGAATCATGTTTAAATATAAATTTTGAAAAGTAAAGTAAGTCGTCGGTTGACCATCTAGGGCAGTCGATCCTGGAAGAGGAGCTTTTTTAGGAGCACAGGCTGCTACTCCAACGGCAATAAGTGCTAATGCTAATAATACTCTGAAAGGTACTTCTTTTCCTCATAGTCTAAGCCCGTATTTTACCAAAAACTATGGGATTTTTCAAGGTTAAGCAATAAACGTTTCAAGAAGATAAACCTTCATATATAATATTTATAATATTATTGATTCGTTATCTTATAATAAATTTAATCACTTGTTGTCATTCTATTAAATATATTTGTTAAAATATCAATATATGGTTTTCATCTGGGACTATGACATCAAAGAATTAAGAAAAACTGAGCAAGGCCGGATTAAGATACTTGAGAGAATGATTAACTACGGACCAGGAAAAGAAAAAATCAAACTTAGTCTGGTCAAAAAATACTGGGATAAACTTGATCTATACGAACCACAAAAACATTTATTAGAACTATTAATATGGAAAAAATGTCTATCCTCACACCAACCCAAAAACGCATTCTCGATCAAATAAAAAATAGTGAATTTATAAAGAAAAACTTTTATTTTACCGGTGGAACGGTGCTGTCTGAATTTTATCTTCAGCATCGCTTTTCCGAAGACTTGGATTTCTTTTCCGAAAAAAAATTTGACTTTGACAAAATCTTTGAGGAAGTGAATGATTGGTCTAAAAAACTTGACTTTACCTTCACCAGACAACAAAGAGAAGTAGTACATATATATATTTTAAATTTGAAAAATAAAGACACTCTTAAATTAGATTTTGGATATTATCCGTATCCAAGGGTGAAAAAAGGAATTAAATATCAAGGATTAACTGTTGATAGCCTGCTTGATATTGCTATTAATAAATTAGCGAGTGTTAATCAAAGAAATTCTGTTAAGGATTTTGTTGATTTGTATTATCTTTTAGATAAATTTACTATTTGGGATTTAATTGAAGGAGTAAAAATGAAGTTTCGGATGGAAATTGAACCTTGGATATTAGGATCTGACTTAGAGTTTGTTGTAAAAGATTTTCAAACTCTTCCAAAAATGATTAAGCCTTTGACTCTCAACGAGCTTAAAAACTTCTTCCGCCAAAAAGCCCAAGAATTGGGAAAAAAAAGCGTGATATAATTTTACTTCTATGCAGTACAAACTCGCTCCGGAAATTAAAAAAACATGTGTACAGTTGATTAAACGACTAGACATGAAACATATAAAAACTTCGAGAGTCCACTGCATCCGCAGTTTTGATGTAAAAACTAGAGCGGTCGCCCGGATCTGGGGAATGGCAAAACTTTTTCATGAAGTGGTTGGAATTGAGCCTCACTATATTATCGAGGTTAATGCCAAGCGTTTTGATAAAATGAACGAACGAGATAAAATAAAAACATTGATTCACGAACTAATGCATATTCCGAAAACTTTCTCCGGTGCTTTGCTCTCTCATCGAGGACGTTATCATCGAATAAATGAGCGAGAAGTAGAAAGAATATTAAGAAGTTTAAAGTGATTTTCTATTTACTCCTTCTGTTTCTTCAATAAAAAAATCCACTCCATCGGAGCGAAGTTTGATGTAGGCCAGGTTATTAATTGATCCTGACGGCAAAGTTTCATAACTGGCAAAACCGAGATGAATCAAAAAAGATCTCATTATTCCTCCATGAGACAGTAATAAAACCGTTTTGCCAAGATAACCAACTGCCACTTCTCTTAAAAAAGGCAGCAACCGACCCATCATCGCTCCATCAGTCTCTAGTCCCTTGATATTTTTTTTATTAATCGCGGCCAAACGATAAGATTTAAGTAAGTTAACTATTTCTTGATTGTATTTAGTATATGACTTGCCTTCAAACTCGCTAAAATATCTTTCCCGCAAGGCTTTTGTTGTCTTAACCGCCAATTTTTTTTCTAAACTAATGATTTCTGCGGTTCTTTTGGCGCGGATTAAATCCGAAGAAAAAACCGCATCAAATCTCACGTGTGTTAATTTTTGAGCCAGTTCTTTTGCCTGCTTCTCCCCTTTTTTATTCAGAGGGACATCGGTTATTCCTTGGATTAATTTTTTCTTATTCCAGTCAGTTTCGCCATGACGAACGAGATAAATAGTACAATATTTTTGCATTAAGTTAATTTTATCATTATAATTCATGTCATATGTCTGAAGAACTTGGTGGAAGAAGGATTGAAAATCTTCCTCACAAAGAAAATATTGAAAACATTCTTCAAATTCGAGCTATAGCTCCTCCTGATTTTCACCTTCGTGGAAAAAAAATGATACATTTTTTACATAGATTGACAGAAGCAGGAGAAATGGTAGTATTTGGCAGGCCAATTGCTCTTGATGCAAGCAACTACGAAAAGAGTATAGATGCAGCACCTCACCCGCTTTTGGGTAAAATAAAACCACATGACGAAAACGGAATCATACCTTGGCGAGACTCTTGGTGTACTGTTTGCGTCTATAACGGCACCAGAGACGAAAATGGAGTCCAGGTCACAGTTACCGCCCATTCATGCGGTGATATTCCTCAGTATAAATTCCTTAGAGTTATTCATTCTGCTTTAAACCCATCTCAGATGAAATTTGGACGACTTTCTACTATTGAAGGATCTACCCATGAATTTAAAGACTATGAATTAAAAGGAGACGAACCATTTAAAAAAATTGTGACTTTATTAAGAGAAAACCCAAAAACAAAAGCAGAAAAAATCAGATTAGGTCAACTGTTGGAGCAATTTGTCTTAGAAAGAAAAAAACTTAACACCGAACTTTCTCGTTCTCACCAAATAGTGGAGTTGGCACCTTTAGATAAATTATTATTAAAAGATGAATTAAAAAAATTACAAAAAATTTTTGGCGACTATGAAGGAATATTGGAAGAAGATACAGCTAATAAGATTATTAAAGGAGAGGTATATCTTGAATCTTTTCCTTATTATAAACGTTATGAAAAACTCACTGACATGGAAATTATTAAATCAGAAGCATCGGCGCCTGATGTGAAAAATATTTGTATGATAGGCGGTGGCTGGCTTCCGATTTCAGCCATAATGTATGCTCAAAAAACCAAAGCCCATATCCACGTAGTAGAAAAAATCCCTTATCGAGCTGAAATAGCTAGAAAGGTTATAGAAAAATTAGGATTAAAAGATAAGATCACGATTATTAATCAAAAAGCTCAAGAGGTAGATTATGGCCAAATGGATATTATTGTTTTTGCCGCTATGGCTGATCCAAAATATAAAATTCTTGAAAAAGCTTCTGATACGGATTATCCAAGAACAATTATTATTAGAACGCCTCTTGGTGATACCCGGGCTTTTTACCAAGGAACATATTATGAAGATTTGATAGGCCCTATTTCTTATTCAAAAATTAAATCTTTTAATCATTGGTTTCGTCCTGGTTTTGGAGTACAAGCAGAACCGACTGACCCAGATGGAATTTTTAATTTAATAATTTTAGATTCTATAAGAGTTTTGGATGATTATTAAGTGTAATGCAAAAACAAATCTTCTGGTACTTCTGGGAAATCGCTAAGAAAAAGAAAAAATAATCTTCTTAAATGTTATAATTTAAATAATTAAAGCCCCGATGCTGGAATTGGCAGACAGGTACGCTTCAGGAGCGTATGCCGCAAGGCGTAGAGGTTCAACTCCTCTTCGGGGCACAATTTTTGATAAAATTTAAATAAGGAGGAGTCCGATAGCTGGTCAATTCGGGGAGTTTGCTAAACTCCTGAGTCGCAAGACTCGCGTGGGTTCGAATCCCACCTCCTCCGCCAGTTGGAAAAAGAAGCGTTTGGCTCGCCCTCTCCCACTTCGCTCTTCGAGCTACGAGGGACAAGTGCGAGGG
>PFRZ01000030.1 GCA_002788805.1 Candidatus Roizmanbacteria bacterium CG_4_9_14_0_2_um_filter_35_15
TGGATTTTGCCCGGACCGGCTGAGATCGCCTCTTCTTTTTGGCAGGCAAAATCATTGATTATTTACCACAGCCTGCCAACAATATTTGAAGCATCAATTGGATTAACATTGGCTACTCTGATTGGCATTATTATAGCCATCGCTATGGAATGGTCGGATTTCATCCGAAAAATCTTCTATCCATTTCTTATTCTTTCTCAAACCATTCCCTTTATCGTTCTTGCTCCTCTTCTAACCATCTGGTTTGGTTTCGGACTCACTCCTAAAATAATTATCATTACTCTTGTCTGTTTTTTCCCGATTACCATTAATCTTTTCGATGGACTTTCTGCTGTCGACTCCGCTACTTTAAAGCTCATGCTCTCGATGGGAGCAAACAAAAAACAAGTCTTAAAATGGGTTAAGTGGCCAGCCAGCCTACCCACTTTTTTTTCCGGCTTAAGAATTGCTGCTGCCTATTCTATCTTAGGAGCAGTCATCAGTGAGTGGGTTGGCGCGGAAAAAGGACTAGGCATTCTTCTTACTCGTTCGGCTAAGTCCTATCTGACTGACCGCGTCTTTGCCACTATTGCTGTGATTACTGTTCTTAGCATTTTAGCGGTATTAATAGTTGAACTAATTGCCAGGTTAACCATTCCCTGGCATTATAAAAAAGTATGAAGACAAAAATCTTTTTTTTCATCTTAGCGCTAGCGACGCTAATTATTATTTTCTTAGGAAAAACACCAACGCCTAAAAAACTACAAAAAGTGACTGTTCTTCTTGACTGGTTTCCCAATACCAATCATACCGGTCTTTATGTTGCCAAAGAAAAAGGCTACTTTGCTCAAGAAAATTTGGATGTTTCTATCATACAACCAGGAGAAGGAGAGAATACACAAGTTTGTGCCGCTGGTAAGGCAGATTTCTGCATTAGTAGCCAGGAAGCTATCACCCAAGCCAGAGCCTCAAATATTCCACTTGTCTCAATTGCTGCTATTATTCAACATAATACTTCAGCTTTTGCTTCTTTGGCAGAAACCAATATTAAAACAGTCAAAGACTTTGAAGGAAAACGTTATGGCGGCTGGGGGTCGCCGATTGAAGAAGCAGTCATTAAATCAGTGATGAACGAAGCCGGAACAGATTACGCTAAAGTAAAAAATATCACCATTGGTGAAACCGATTTTTTCAAGACCATTGGCCGTGACAGCGACTTTCAATGGATTTTTTACGGCTGGGATGGAATAGAAGCCAAGCGCCGAGGGATAAAACTAAATACGATTATGCTCAAAGATTTAAACTCTGTTCTTGACTATTACACGCCGGTCATTATCACTAACACCAATCATGTAAGAAATCAAAAAAATCTTGTTTCTCGATTTATGAAAGCGGTAAAAGCAGGCTATGAATTTTCTATTAAAAATCCGGCTGAGGCGGCGGAGATTCTCATTAAAGCGGCTCCGGAGCTAAATAAAGATCTGGTTAAACAAAGCCAGCTTTATCTCAGCCAACAGTATCAAGCTGATGCTCCAAGCTGGGGCATCCAAAAAGAGGCGGTCTGGAAGAGTTATGCTCAATGGTTGACAAATCACCAGTTGCTGAAGAAGATGATTGATGTTAAAGAAACCTTTACCAATGAGTTTTTAAAATGAGAAAAAAACCTAAACTTGTTGTCAACCATCTTTCTTATTGCTATAAGCGAGCCAATAAACAGCCGCTCCAAGTGATAGATAATATCTCTTTAAAGATTTTTAACAATGAAGTCGTCAGCTTAATCGGTCCTTCTGGCTGCGGTAAAAGCACTATCTTTAATATTGTCTCCGGAATTTTAAACGAAGATAAAGGAAAGATTGAGATCAACGGCCTTAAGGAAAAATCAAGACGAGGAAAATGCGGTTATATGTTTCAGGAGCCTTTGCTCTTTCGCTGGCGAAGCGTCCTGGAAAACGTCATGCTTGGATATGAAATAAAAGAAATGCCAAAACAGCAGGCTAAAAATAAAGCTTTAAATTTATTAAAAGAGTTTGGTCTTTTTGAATACGCCAACCTTTATTCTAATACTCTATCTGGCGGAATGAAGCAAAAAGTCGCTCTTCTTCGCACGATTGCCTTTAACTCATCGCTTTTACTTCTTGATGAACCTTTTGGACCACTGGATGCCATTACTAGAAGCGAGCTCCATCTATATCTTCTTGCTATTTGGAAAAAACTAAAACTGACGATTATATTAACCACTCACGACATCAGAGAAGCGATTTTTTTATCCGACCGAGTCTATGTCTTAAGTAAAAAACCAGCAAGGATTATTGATTGTCTGAAGATTACTCTACCTCGCCCAAGAAAATTAGAAGATTTAACCTCAGAAAAATTTGTCAGTCTGGAAAAAAGATTGATGAGTTTATTAAAACAAAGCCATAATAAAAAAGACATCTCTCATTAATTCACTCATGACCAATGAACTTGACTAAAAACATGAGTAAAATTCCCACAATAAAAACGGCGAAAGAAACAAGTGATTTTTTAAGATTGGTTTCCTTTCTAATTTCAGGCATCAAGTCTGAAGCGGCAATATAGATAAATCCTCCTGCAGTAAAAGGAAGAAGATAAGTAGTAAAACGATCAATAGAAAAAGAAAGAAAGTAGCCTATTAATCCTCCAAGAACGGCGGTTAACGCAACCAAAAAATTGGAGATTATTGCTTTTTTTCTTCCAAATCCAGAATAGAGTAAAACTCCAAAATCACCAATTTCCTGTGGTATCTCGTGAAGAAACACTGCTAAACTGGTGGCAATACCAAGCTTGATGTCAGTTAAAAAAGTCGCGGCAATCACCAAACCATCAATAAAGTTATGGACTGCATCGCCAAACAGATTCATATATCCAAAGGTATGAATTTCACACTCGCCCTTATGACAATGTCGCCAATGCAAAAGTTTCTCAACAAAAAAGAAGAAGATAAAAGACAAAAGAACAATAAGAAACATGTTCCCATCTCGATATTTTTCTTGGGCTTCAGGCAAGAGATGAATAAAGGCTCCACCCATCAGCGCGCCAGCCGAAAGCGAAACTAAAAATAGAAGTATTTTTTGCAGTAATTTTTCTTTAATCATTAAAGTAAAAATACCAATTAAGCTGATTAAACTGATAATAAAGTTCGAGATTAAAATATAGAATAATATGATCATAGAATCTAATTAATTTTTAATGGCATTTTTGGCACAAACCAAAAAATTCAAGACTGTGTCTTTTAATTTGAAACTTTATTTTCTTTTTTATCCTATCTATCAACCACTGCTCATCTTTAAAAACAATATTTTCAACTGTTCCACAGTTATCACAGACTAAGTGATGATGATGTTTTTCACTCCTAACAATTTCATATCGTTTCCTTCCATCGCCCCAATCAATTTTATCAATCAATCCCGCTGAAACCAAAAGATTAATTGTTCGATAAACTGAAGTTAAATCAATATTAATATTCTCATTTTTAAGAAGACTTTGAATTTCTTGAGCGGTCAGCGGATATTTTACCTTAGTGAAAATCTCACTAATTAATTTTCTTGGTTTTGTCAGACGATTACCTTGTTGTTTAATTTTTTTTAATACTTGTATTTCCATATTTACCAAAAAACAGTTAATAATCTAAAAACAATTCCACCCAGTCCAATAGCGAAAACTGTCTTAAATAAAGTAACGGCTACTGTTTTTTTCCAACCAAACTGTTTCCAGAGAGCAGAGATGGTGGCGACACAGGGAATATAAAACATGGCGACTATTGCCAAAGTAATCATTTGGGGTGGCGTTAACACTTGAGCAAAATCAGTGGTGCCCAATAAAGCCGCCAGCATCACCAAAATCATCTCTTTTCTTAACAATCCAAAAATCAGCAATATCCCAGTAATGACAGGCAGTCCTAACCAGTTGACGGTAATCGGGCTTAATAATCTGGCAATCGGATTCAACCATCCTGCTAATTCTATTGCCTTAATAATTACTCCAGAAATTATCACTAAGGGAGCAGCAATATAAATAAATTCTTTTAGTCTAAAAAAGGTTTGTAAAATTATCGTTTTAATATTGGGAACTTTATAATCAGGCATAGCCATAATAAGTTCGGTCGTTTCTCCTGGTAGAAATTTTAAGGCCAATCTTCCCAGGATAAAAATAATTAAAAGAGCAAAAATATACAATCCAAAAGCGAAAGATATCCCAACAAATTTTCCCACCAACCCCATAATAATCACTGTGACCGCAGAGCAAGGAACAAAGGTGGTTAAAAATCCGGTAATAAACCTTTCTCTTTCAGTCTCCATAATCCGGCAAGAAAGACAGGCCGGGACATTACAACCAAGGCCAAGAAGTAAAGGTATACAGGCTTTTCCATGAACACCAATTTTATGCATAAAACTATCCATCAAAAAACTAACCCGCGCTAAATAACCAAGGTCTTCTAAAAGATATAAAAACAGATAAAAAGGTAAAATATAAGGTAAGGCAATCTGGATTAAAGCTAAAGTACTTTCTACCGCCGACCAACTTAAAGTAGCTAATATCGAATTTCCAAAAACATCTTTCCACCAGATTTGCCAGTCTGAAAATACTTTTTCCAAGAGAAATGATAGCCAATTCCCAAATGTAAAGATCGTCAAAAACATTAAACCAAGGATTGCCGTCATCAAAAAATACCCTAAAATTCTATGAGTGGTGATAATATGTAACTTTTCTTCAAAGCTAATCTTTTTTGGCTTGGTGATTTTTACTACTTTTTTAATTATTCGAGAAACTAAATGGCATCTTTCATCAGCAATGACAACTGAGGAATCATGACCATGAATTTTTTCAAGATTAAGTGATAATTCCTTTACTCTCTTTAAAATTGCCGGTTTTTTATCTTTGATTAATTTTTTAACTTCTTTATCTTTCTCTAAAAGCTTGATGGATAGCCATCTTTTCGGATAAGGCAAATCGACGTCATTTAATACGGTTATTAGTTCTTTGATCTGTTTTTCTACTTCTTCACCAAACTTTAATGGTTGAGGCAGAACTCTTTTTTGAAGCAGTTCAATCGCACCGTCCAAAACTTCGCTTAAACCGATTCCGTGAGAGGCAACTGTCGGCATACTCGGCACACTTAAAATTTGCTCCAATTTTTTAAAATCAATTTCAATTCCTTTCTTTTTAGCTAAATCGATCATGTTAAAAACTATTATTATTGGTCTTTCCAACTCTAAAAGTTGCAGACTAAAAATTAAATTTCTCTCTAAATTAGTGATGTCAACAACATTAACTACTAGATCGGGTTTTTTAACAGCAATATACTCTCTAGCGACCAACTCTTCGATTGAGTATGTCGATAATGAATAGATTCCTGGCAAATCCAAAATATTAATAGTATATCCTTTGTAATACAATTTCCCTTCTGCTTTCTCAACGGTTTTGCCCGGCCAATTGCCAATGTGCTGATGAAGACTAGTTAAATAATTGAAGATTACTGATTTGCCAACATTGGCCTGACCGGCTAAAGCAAAATACAACTGTTTCTTAGTTTTCATTTATTTTTACTAGAATTTTTGCAGATAGACCTCGACCTAAAACCAATTTTGAACCTCTTACCTCAATTTCTACCGGACCAAAAAAAGGCGCTCTTCTTAAGACTTTTATTTTAGTTCCAGGAGTTAATCCCAGATCAGCCAGTCTTTTAGAAGCGAATCTACCACCTGAAATTGAGATAATTTTTGCCTCTATTCCTCGTTGCAGTTTTATAAGAAGAATTTCATTCATGTAAGTTATTATTGCAAATTGCTTGCAATAAATCAAGAAGAGATTTTGACAGCGAAATAGGTGGTGATGGGGACGGCCAAAATAAGACCGATACTGCCAACCAATGTCCGAACAATTTCCTCGGCAATCATTTCGTAATTAATCACTTCAGAAAAAGAATGAGGGTTATGGACAAAAAGAAGAAAGAGAGGTAAGGCCGCCCCGGCATAGACAAGTACTAAGGTATTAACCATCGATGAGATATGATCTTGGCCGACATTCATCGCTTGGTTGTATAACTCTTTTTGAGTCAATCTTCTATTAGTCTCTTTAAGTTGAAAAACCACAGCGGCTTGAGATATTGTTATATCATCCAATACTCCCAAAGCCCCAATAATAATTCCGGCCAGAAGAATTCCTTTCATATTAATACTTCTTTGATTAAATACTTGTAAAAACCCCGCCTCCTCCGATGTAAAACCAGTCAGTTTGGTTAACTCAATAAAAACCGTTGCCAGCAAACCAGTAGCAACTAAAGAAATACAAGTTCCAAAAATCGCCACGGTTGTTTTCTTATTAAATCCATGAGAAAGATAAAAAGTAACCGGAACAATAAACAAAGATGCTAAAATAACGGCCAGAATAGGATTGGCTCCGTTTAAGATGTTGGGGAGAATTGAAAAAAAGATCATCAGAAAAGAAAATATCATCCCCAATAAAGACATTAACCCTCGAATTTTAGCTATAAAAATAGTTAAGACAATAAAAATGATAAAAAGTACTAATAATGGAGTCCGGCGAATATAGTCTTTAATATAAAATGCTTCCTTGCCGTTATTGTCCTTACTATAGTTAATAGTTACTTTATCATTACGATAGTATTTCTGAATATTAGCAAGGGGAATATTGCCACTTTCAATAGTAACAATCTTGTTTTTTAATGATCCTTTAGTGATCTGAAGTTCGAGTTTCTGATAGAATTGTTTTTTCCCCATCACTTTGATCTCTTTTTCTTCCTTTATCGAAACAATTTTTCCTTCAAGAGTTTCTTCTTTAGGAACCTGGGCAAAAACTGGAAAACTGCAAAAAAATAAGACTAATAATAAAAAAAGAGTGAGGAATATTTTTTTCATATATTTTCTTCTTTATTTTCAATCCTGATTGCTTTGCCTTTAATAATTGCTTGGGCAATTTTTTTATTAGCACTTCCTAATAGTCTAGCGAAAGTTGGTTGGGATATTTTCATTTTTTCTGCTGCCTTAATTTGTTCTAACCCATCAACCTCATATAGTTTCAAGGCTTCTAGTTCATCAGGCAACAAAACCACTTCCTCAAGTTCCCTTAGAGGTATTCCTTGAGGTTTAAAATAATACACATTTGGGTTAAATCGTACACAGCGGGGTATTTTTGGTCTGGGCATACTATTATCTTTCTAAATTATTTTTTACAATTTGGATTATTTTTTTAAATAATTCTTTGTAAATTGGATTTATAACCACAACTGGTGTCATCTTTATCATAGAATCAACAAAATCTTTTCTATAAGGAATTTTACCAAGAATTGGTATTTTACTTTTTTTGGCAAATTTTTCTATTTTTAAACAAAAACTTTTTTCCAGATCAAACTTGTTAATGACAATCCCATGTTTAATTTTAAAATGATCTGCCAGATATAATACTCTTTTTAAGTCATGTAAAGCGGAAGGAGTTGGTTCTGTCACGGC
>PFRZ01000044.1 GCA_002788805.1 Candidatus Roizmanbacteria bacterium CG_4_9_14_0_2_um_filter_35_15
TAGAGATTTTGGTATACTAAATCAATCAGAAGTACTATTTACAGGTTACACTTTTGATACGGTACCCTCACACTTTGTTATCTCGACAACTGTATCGCGGCATAAATCATAGTTGCTGTTGACACAAAACGAATAGCATAAATTTTCAAAGTATGTTTTTCCAGTAGTTTGGGTGCAAAAATGGAAAATAAGAAAGCAAATATCATTGAAAAAGGCGTATTCATGATAAGTGAACTGATACCCAAATTTCCTTGATAAGCCTTATTTGATGCCAAAATACCAATTGCGTCGAACAACCCCATTAGTCCAACTGGAATAATATGAGAAAAACTCAGCTTGTTAATTTCATTTTTAAACAAAGGCATCGTTGGTAAGACAAAAATGAAATTTAACATGGTTATCCAAAGGGTAGCTGTCCACAGGCTGTTACTTAACATCGCTGTTTTTGTAAAAGCATTTAATAAGATATTAAAAAAAACCGTTGCCAGTCCAACAGCAATAGTAACTTTGAAGAATGATTTTAAGCTAAATTTTTCATCTAACGATGTTAATATGCCAGCAATAAAAATCACGCCAACAAAAAATAGTTTATTTACGGCAATATTTTCTCTAAAAAAAATAATTCCAATAAGTACCGCAAAAATACTTTTAAAATTGTATAAAGGCATAAAGACAGAGACATCAAGACTTTTGTTTGAAAAAATATAAAAAATGTTTGTTAGAGTTAAAAAAATTGCCGCTATAATAATCATTGTCCAGTTATTCGGTATCACGGCGTGATAATAGATAGCCGGTGGCAACGTAAATAGTAATACGGCTAAGGATAATAAAAAATTAAACAACCAAGGATTACTGATAACATGTTTACTGGTAAGTTTGGCTGTTATGACAAAAAATCCTCCAAAAATAGCTCCTATCCAGGCATAAACATAAAATGGCATTCTACATTATAGCAAACGATATTTCTCGTCTTCCCCTGAATTTTCGAGGCTAAGTGATCGCACGGTTTCGGAATTGGAACAAGGCATATTCTTAAAACCTGACTTCCTAAAGAAAAATTGATATAATTAAAGTAATATATTTTTCAGGTCCACCCGCTCAGCGGGTGTTGACTAAGCTGAGCTTGGTCCCGTCGTCTAGCGGCCTAGGACATCTGGTTTTCAGCCAGAGAATCTGGGGTTCGAATCCCCACGGGATCACCCCGCTCAGCGGGGTGTCAGGACGCTCAGCGTCCTCACCTCGTTTTTTCTTATATTGAACCAATTGCCTTAATAATAGGCTCTGAAATACTTCTTTTGTAGACTATAGTCCGTTGACAAAGTTTTCATACTATAGATAATTAAATCATGTTTTATGTTTATATCTTATTTTCCATAAAAGATAAACAGCTTTATACAGGTTATACTGACAATCTCAAATCTCGTTACCAAGCGCATATTAACGGTTTTGTAAAAGCAACAAAATTTCGAAGACCCTTAAAACTTATTTATTATGAAGCATATATTAATGAATTAGATGCTAGAAAACGAGAATTGTATTTAAAAGGAGGAAATGGAAAATTAGCACTTAAGACGCAATTGAAAGAAACATATAAAAAAGTTAGTTATAAATATATGTAAATATTATTATACCAGAAAGCTTCATAGAAAGATATTTTACCAAATTGAAATATGTTAAAATTGTTATGATTATAAATTAAAAAAATTAGCTATGTTTAAAAATCAAAAAAATAGAAAAACTTCTTATTGAAACACTTAATACAATTAAATTTAAAAATAAAACAATAGAACTAGAAGGTGTGGGGATAAGGACTAATTGATAATTAAAGAAGTTTTTTTTGATAGGTAGATGAAGTTAAAGATGTTAGGGAAGTCAGGGCTTTTGGGGAGAGAGAGCGGCCGCGGGAGGATTTTTTAATAAAGCCAAGACGAAGGAGGTACGGCTCAATAAACTCTTCAACGGTCTGGACATCTTCAGAAAGAGCAGAGGCAATCGTCTCCACACCAACCGGAGTATTGGAAAACTTATTAGCCAAAATATCAAGATAGCTTCTGTCTATCTTCGTCAAACCATCATCATCAATCTCCAAAAGAGAAAACAGTTTGTCTATCAGTTTTTCATCTATTATCTTGTGTTTGTCAACATCGTAGATATCACGGGCTCTTTTCAAAATCCGGTTAGCCAGTCGGGGAGTTCTTCGCGATCTTTTAGCAATTTCATGAACCGCTTTTTTATCAATGGGCATATTTAAAAGTCGTGAAGAGCGCAAAAGAATCTTTTCGATCTCATCGGTTTTATAGAAATCAATCCTTAACGTCAAACCAAAACGGTCGCGAAGAGGAGGAGAAAGAAGAGCTAATTTGGTCGTCGCGCCAATAATGGTGATTCTCGGCACGGTCAGACGGACTGTACGCGCCGACGGGCCTTTGCCAATAACAATATCCAAAGCATACTCTTCCATCACCGGATAAAGCATCTCCTCAACCGGCTTGGGCAGGCGGTGAATCTCATCAATAAACAAAACGTCGTTGTCTTTCAGATTTGTTAAAATAGCAGCCAAGTCGCCAGTTTTGGTTATCGCCGCTCCTGAAGTCATCTTAATCTCACCTCTCAGTTCGTTAGCAACAATATAGGCAAGAGTAGTTTTACCAATGCCCGGCGGGCCGTAAAAAAGAATGTGCTCTGAAGGCTTACCACGTTTTCTGACAGCATCTATGAAAAGCTTTAAGGTCTTAACGACATTTTCCTGACCAATGTAGTCAGAAAGCTTTTGCGGTCGGAGATTTTCGTCTTTTTGATTAATAACCATTATAATTATTATAACACGTAGTTAAACACTCACTCATGAATCCATTTCTCGAAGACACTTTTCATTCGTGACACCTATAAAAATTTTGTTTTCAGTGCTTCTTTTATTTTTTCTTCAATATTTAGATTCTTAGGAAGTTTTGACAGAAGTTTTTTTGCCTCGAAAGATTTGTAACCAAGGGAAACAAGCGCGTCAATCACAGTTTTATCCTCTTCGGAAAGGACCATCTTCGTCATATCAAACTCACTTTTCAGCTTGGTTGACAGCTCAAGAATGATCTTCATAGCGGTCTTTCTACCTAAGCCGGGAATCCTGGTAAAAGAGTCGACATCGTTAGCTTGGACTGATGAAACTAATAAGTCTAATGGGAGGAATGAGATGACGGAAAAAGCGGTCTTGGGACCGACGCCGGGAACGGTCAAAAGAAGCTTGAAAAAATCAAGCTCTCGTTTGGTCTGAAAGCCAAAAAGCACTAGGGCGTCATCACGGACCTGAAGGTAGGTGTAGACTTCAATAGATGGTAGATAATGGATAGTAGAAGATAGGGGTGGAAGATGGAAGGTAGAAAGTAGAGATGGAGTGAGAAAAACTTCATAGAAGACACCGCCTGAGGTTTCGATCAAACCGACGTTACCGGAAGTCTCTGATAGTTTACCTTTAAGTTTGCCGATCATATATAAGATTCTAATTTACGAATTGATGCTAATCAACGAATATTTGTAGATTAGGATTCATTCGTAGATTGGGATCTCATTTCTTTTTCTATCTCCAGCATTCTATTATACTTCGCCACGTTTTCTCCACCGTGGGGCGGACCAAAGGAAACAAAGTCCGCCTGAAGACCGTAAGCTAAATCTGCCTCTATACTGTCGTTAGTCTCCTCTGAGCCGCTGGAAAAGATATAACTAAGACCATTTTCTTTAGCTAATTTGACTAAGTCAAACACTTTTTTTATTGTTCCGGCTTGGTGAGTCTTGATGACAAAAGCGGAAACTGCCTTGTCAGTGATAACTTTTTTTATTTTTTCTTGATTGGAATAGGTGAGATCATTGCCAACAAGATAAACATCTTTGGAGATTTTTTGGTTAAACTTGGACCAACTATCAATATCTTGACTAGTTAAAGGATCAATTAAAATTAAAAAGGCGTATCTATTAATCATGGAATCGAGATAAGAAAAATAATCTTCGATCCTTAAAGGATTTCCCCGATCGCGAATATGATAGAGACCATTTTTTTCTAAATTAGAAGCTTTCAGGTCAAGTCCAAAAAAAATCTCTTTTCCCAGTTTGTAGTTTAAAGAGGTAGCTGACTGGACGATCGCCTCTATGGCGTCAATATTGGTAGCCAAGTCATAGACTTGAAAGTCCTGATGAAGCTTGTTATAGATGTTAAAGCCAATCTGTAAACTTTGGCTAAAAGGAATGGAGGAAGAAATAGCGATCAGAAATTTGTCAAAATCAAGATTAGATTCTTTCTTTTTTCTGCCTTTAATTAAGGTGTAAATGGCGGAAGGAAATTTATTAAGACTAAAATCTGGTTGATAATACTTTTTATAGAACGAGTTAAGGTATTGATAGAGAGGAAGACTTTCGCTGTAGCTACCGGCTTTAACCAAAAGTTGAGAAACTGTCAGAATCGTGTTCACTCCTAGCTGGTTCATATTAGCTGTACCATCGGCTTTAACTAACCAGCTGTCAATCTCGAGTTGTTTAAGAGGAGAGATGCCTTTTAACTTCGGAGCAATGAGTTTGTTAATATAGTAAACAGCACGAGAGACTGCTTTTCCTTGATATTTACTGTCATTGTCACGCAGTTCAACCGCTGACTGGGGAGGAGAAAAATAATCCGCAGGCACAGAGCTGACTATTTCGTGGCCATCATCGAGAAGCAAGCGACCTTCTATAGTCGGATAGCCAGAAGAACTGAGAATTTGTCGGGCAGTAATTTCTTTTATCTTCACCATAAAATCATTATAGAGAAGTTTATAAAGTTTTTAAAGTTCATAAAGTTTATAAAGTAGTAGATTTAGGCTTACTTTTAAGATTGAGATTTTTTTCGATGTGATAAACAAGTCCTCTCGTTCTATCAATCGCATCTGGGTTAACTGAAAGGCTGGTGATGCCGGCTTTAACCAATCTTTCCGCTACTTCCGGATAGTCTGAAGCGGCCTGACCGCAGATAGAACAAGTAACGCCAAATTTTTGGCAGATTTTCACGATATATTCCAATACCGTGAGGACAACTGGTGTTCTTTCATCATAAAGACTGGCCACTTCTTGACTATCGCGATCAACACCGAGGATCATCATCGTCAGATCATTAGTACCGATAGAGACGCCGTTAACACCGATTTTTAGAAACTCCTCAAGGTTTAGAGCGGCGGAGGGCACTTCGACCATCATCCAGAGTTTGAAATCAGGATAAGATAACAGTCCAGAGTTTTCAATAATGGTTTTAATCTTCATCAGTTCCCAGGGAAGACGGACAAAAGGAATCATTAGATGAAGGTTGCGATAGCCTTTCTGCCAAATTTTTTTAATCGCCTCAAGTTCCATCTGAAAAACCGGCGTATCGTTGAGATAACGATAACAGCCTCGATAACCCAACATAGGATTTTCTTCTTTGGGCTCGTAATAACTTCCGCCTTTAAGACTGCGATATTCATTAGTTTTAAAATCAGTGGCTCGGTAAACCACTGGTCGGGGAGAAAACGGGCCGACAAACTTTAATAATTCCCGTTCCAGCCTGTTAATAAAAACCGACTCTTTTTTGTTTTTGATGAACTCTTTGGGATGAACGCCAATATCAGCGATAATAAACTCAGCCCGAAGCAGTCCAACCCCATCAACATTCATCTTAGCCACTTTGGTTGCTTCCTCAGGTTGAGCAAGATTGACATAGATCTTTGTTAATGTTTTTAATTGTTTTTTTTGTTTAGAAGTTAACGAGTTAACGAGTTTAGCAGGTTTATTTACGATGACTTTGCCTTTATATATTTCTCCAGCTTCACCATTAACAGTGACGATCATATCTTGTTTTAAAATCTTAGTCGCGCGGTCAGCTCCAACAACCGCCGGAATCCCCAATTCCCTTGAGACGATGGCCGCATGGGATGTCCGACCGCCTTTTTCTGTCACAATGGCAGCGGCTTTTTTCATGGCTGGAACATAGTCAGGATTAGTTTGAGGAGCGACCATAACATCGCCGGGTTTTATTTTATCTATTTCTTTTGGAGAAAAAATATGCTTAACCGGACCAACGCCGACGCCTGGAGAGGCAGGAGAACCAATCAAAATTGGAAATTGGTTATTGGAAATTGGAGACTTGTTTGGAAATTGGTTATTGGAAATTGGACTATTTTTTATAGTAGTTATGGGTCGGGATTGGGTAATATATAATCGATTTTTCTCAATTGCCCATTCGATGTCTTGGGGAAAGTAGTAGTGTTTTTCAATCTCTTTTACCGTTAAAGCGATTTTTATCACTTCCTCATCAGTCAGTTTTTGTTTCTTACCAATCGTACCGACTTTTACCTGTTTATCGCTCAGGCCAACTTTCATTAACTTTATTTTTTGCGTTTTTATTTCTTTTTTAATTATTACCAAAGATCTTTTATCAATCTCATAGTGATCAGGAGTGACCTTGCCTTGAACAATATACTCACCCAGTCCTAAAATCGCCTCAATGACAATTTTATTTTTATCATTGGTGACCGGATCAATAGAAAAAGCGACGCCTGATTTTTTCGACTCGACCATCCGCTGGACAACCACTGCCAAACCAACCTTAAGATGATCAAATTTATTTTCATGACGATAGTAAATGGCTCGCTCGGTAAAAAGTGATGCATAACATTCTTTAACTTTTTGTAAAAGATGGTTTTCACCTTGAACATTAAGATAGGTATCTTGTTGGCCGGCAAAGGAGGCGGTCGGTAGATCTTCGGCAGTGGCTGATGAACGGACGGCCACAAGACAAGGCTGATAGAGATTTTTTATTGAAGAAAGACCATGATTCAACAGACTAAGACTTTGACCAAAGTATTTTTTTTCTTTCAAGCGAAGGTTTTCGTAATATTTGACAACTTCTCTAGAGAGATTTTTTGACAATGAAGAAGAAAGAATTAGCTTTTTTATTTCTAAAGAGGCGTGTTTCAGTTCAGCCTCGTTGTTGTAATTGATATTGGCTAAAATATTTTTAAGAGACTTTTCTAAACTATTTTCTTTAATAAACTGAAAAAAGGCAGTTGAGGTAACGATAAAACCATAAGGCACAGGAAGACGGGCATTGGTCATCTCACCGAGATTAGCGCCTTTGCCGCCAACTAAGCCAACATCGTGTTTGTCAACCTCCTCAAACCAGACAAGATTTTTTTTATTGGTCATAAACTCATGATAACATAATTTTTTCCTTGACAAAAGAATTATATTTATGATAGGATAGAAAATCTTTTATGGCAAAAAAATTCGTCTATTTTTTCGGCGGAGGTCATGCTGACGGCAATGAAAGCATAAAGAATCTCTTGGGCGGTAAGGGAGCTAACTTGGCAGAAATGGCCGGACATAAGGCTCTCCGTTTACCTGTTCCTCCGGGATTCACCAT
>PFRZ01000015.1 GCA_002788805.1 Candidatus Roizmanbacteria bacterium CG_4_9_14_0_2_um_filter_35_15
AAAAGCCAGCAGGAATTTGCCAATTTATTTAATAATAGCCCGGAAGCTTTAGTGTATTTAGATCCCAAAGGCAATATCTTAAATATAAATCCCCGTTTTACTGAACTTTTTGGTTACACCTTAGAAGAGGTTAAAGGTAGAAATATCAATGAGGGGATGATTCATCCCCCGAATAAAATAGAAGAAGGGAAAGGTTTAGATAAGATAGCCTTATCTAAGGGATATTTTAATTATGAGACTATTAGAAAGAAGAAAGATGGAACTTTATTCCCTGTCTCTATCTCTGGTTCTAATATTTCAACTGACAGTAAGCTTATGGAAGTCCGCGTCTTATACGCCCCAACCAAGCTTTTTATCTCAAGAAGCTCTGACATGCCTCTTCAGGGAAAGACGGTTGTCTCCGAAGTTTCCTCTTCAACCGGCGTCTCCAAAAAAATCACCCTCTTCCAGAGCTATCCGCAAATTCCATCAGAATTTTTTTCCACTAGTTTTTAAGAAAAATCACAAATTCTAAGCATCAAATTACAAAACCACTTAGAATTTTGGATTTAGATATTGGAATTTATTTAGGATTTGTAATTTAGGATTTAGAATTTACTAAAAGATCCGCTTCCCAGTTCTCCTCCCTGGGAATCAAATGGTAGCTTATTGGCAGTCCTATTTCCTGCTCCAGCATCCTGATTTTCAAAATATACTCCTTAATCTTTCCCTGTTTTACCTTAAAAAGCCCATTCACTTGATTAACCATCAGCCGCGAATCGGAATAGAATTGTATTTGTTTGATACTTTGAAAATTTGAAATTTGGAATTTATTTGGGATTTGTAATTTAGGATTTAGGATTTCTAACGCCTTGATAAGCGCTTGGTATTCCGCTTCATTATTCGTCGCCACGCCAATATCTTCACGCTGTTGAAAAATCTTTTTATTATTAATATACATTACTATACCAATTGACGAAGGCCCAGGATTGCCTTTTGATCCGCCATCGGTAAAGACCTTTAAAACCATAGGATTTAGAATTTTATTTCACTCCCGCCTTTATCTCCAGCACATCCTGATTTTGGACAAGGTACTCTTTTCCATGAAGTCCAATCTTCCCCATCTCGTGAGCCTTATGCCAAGAGCCTACCTCAATCAGATTTTTTGCGTTGATTGCCTCAGCTTTAATAAAGTTTTTTACAAAGTCAGTGTGAATCTTCCCGGCTGCCTCAACTGCCATTCCTCCCCGCCTTAAGGTCCAGGCTCTTGCCTCGGCTCTTTTGGCAATCGTGTAAAAAGTGATAATATCCAAAGCCTGATAACTCTCCTTGATAATCTTTTCTTTTAAAGTTTTTTCCAGTCCCATATCTTTTAAAAACTTCTGCTGGTCAACCCATGCTAGTTCATTCAGCTCTGCCTCAAGTTGGGCGCAGACCGATAATACTGGCTGTCTGTTAATCTCCTTCGCTGGTTGGTTAATTTCCTCTTCACCAATATTGGCGATTAAAAACTGTTTTTTAGTTGTCAGAAGATTTAATGTTTTGATAAACTCTCTCTCTTCATTGGTTAAAAAAATTTGTGAAGCTTGTTTACCTTGGTTTAACCAATCCCTGACTTTATTAATTAATTGTTGTTGTTCTGTGCTAATTTTTTCCGTTTTTGATTTTTTTTCTAAAGACTGAAGGTCAGCCAATAATAGTTCTTCGTTGACCACTGCTAGGTCTTCTTCTGGGTCGATTTTGGCATGAACATGAGCCACTTTTTCATCTTTAAAAAATCTCACTAAATGCAAAATCAGATCAACCTCGCGAATGTGGTGGAGAAACTGGTTGCCCAAGCCTTCGCCTTGACTAGCGCCTTTAATCAGTCCGGCAATGTCAACAAAGGTGATCGTGGTTGGAGTGACTTTGTCAATTTTTTCAATTTTAGCCAACTGAAAAAGAGTTTCGTCAGGCACATTAACCACGCCAATATTTTTATCAATGGTGGTAAAAGGGTGGGCGGCCACCATTGCCTTTGGTTTATCGATTAAGGCGTTGAATAAGGTTGACTTGCCCGCGTTAGGCAGGCCAACAATACCGACTTTTAACATAATAATAAAAATCCAAATAACAAAATCCAAATTTCAAATCAAGCTCAAAGTTCAAAATCTAAAACTATTTTAACAGTATTGAGGAAAATATTAAAGTTAACTCGTGGGTTTCTTTCCACAATTTTCTACATTCTTCTTTTTGATCAGGATTAGCAACAGCGATCATTCTTAACCAATGAAGTGTTTCCTTAGCTTCTTTTTTAGAATCAGCTCCGTCCGCTTCCATATAATTAGCCCCGATCGAAGTTGATGATCTTATTAACTGATTAATTAAAGATCTATTATTTGTATTCTCTCTAATTGTTTTTGCAAATTTTATAATTACTTCTCCAAATAATGCCGTCCTTTCTTCTAAGTTAAACGGTTTTTTATCATTTGGACTTTGGATTTGATTTGACATTTGAACTTTGAATTTTGAACTTATAATTTTATCTGGTACCGATTTTCACTGTTTTTTTCAATTACCCCTTTTATTTCCATTAAAGATAAGAGATTAAGAATCTGGCTTACTGGTTTTTTTAAAATTAAAACCATCTCGTCAGCCATGAGCGCTTTGTCTTCAAGACAGTCAAAAACCAATCTTTCCTCATCGATCAGATTTGCTCTTATATTTTCTTTCTTTTTCGGACTAATTTTTATATTAAACTCCTCAAAAATATCCTCAATTGATGTCACTAGCTTGGCTCCTTGTTTGAGAAGTAGATTGGGAGCAGTAGACATTTCTGAGTTGATTGGCCCAGGCGCGGCAAAGACTTCGCGGCCCTGGTCAGCGGCATGACGAGCCGTAATCAACGCTCCTGAGTCTCTAGCGCCCTCGATAACTAATACCCCTTTTGATAGACCAGAAATAATTCGATTACGAGAGATAAAAAGACCGGGCAAAACCGTGTGCCCTGGAGGAAATTCGCTCAGGACTACTCCTCCTGTTTTAATAATTTTTTCATAAAGATCACAGTTGACAGAAGGATAAATAATATCAACTCCGCAACCCAAAACGGCAACCGTTTTTCCACCAATCTTTAAACAGGCTCGATGAGCAATGGTATCAATCCCCATTGCCAGACCAGAGACGATCACAAAACCTGCCTCAGTCAGCTCTGAAGAAAATTTATCAGCAATCTGTTCACCATAAGGTGTTGGCTTCCGAGTCCCAACAACGGCAAAAAAAAGCGCAGTGGCTCCAACGGAGTCAAAAAAATTCTGATATCGAGCTTTAATATATAGGCAGATCGGCGGATCAGAAATATTTTTTAACGATTCCGGGTAGTCTTTATCAGCCATCGACAAAACAAAGATCTCTTTTCTTTTTAATTCTTCTAATTTGTTTACCGGATCAAATCTGGCTCGAAAGTCAATAAATTTTTTAGCAATATTTACTCCTATTACTTCACTAATATCTCTTTCTTTTGCTTGATAAGCTTTCTTAACGTCCCTAAAATAATTGATCAAAGCCTTCAGTCTTACTGGCCCAATGCCTAAAAAATGAGAAAAAGAAAGATAATAAAGCAAGTTGTTATTCATAAAACTAAATGACAAAATCCAATGGACAAAGTTCAAGTCAAGCTCAAAATCTAAATATTTAAAATTTGAAACTTTGAAATTGATTTGACATTTGAAATTTGAGCTTTGAAATTCAAGTTAAAAAAATTTTTTTAACTTGTCAACGGACTATAGTCTACAAAACGAGTGTTTTAGAGCCTTATTGGGCGAAGATTTTCTCAAGTGCTATTATTCCTTTAAAGAACATTTCCTCATCATAGTTTTCATTGGGAGAGTGGATATTAGCGTCTTCAAGAACAAAGCCTGTCATCACCACTGGTTTTTTAAATAGTTTTCTTAAAGTTGAAGCAGCGCCGACCGAGCCGCCGGTCCGGGTAAAAACAACATCATCAAATACCTGTTTAAAAATATCAGCACTTTTTTTAATATATGAATCGTCAATATCAGTGTGAAAAGGCATTAACTTGGCTAAAGTTCTTAAAGAATATTTTATCCCCGTTGATAGATTTTTTTTAACAAAAGTAAGGACTATTTTTTCTATTTCATTAGGATTCTGTTCCTCAATTAAACGAAAGGAAAACTTTACTGTCGCCGAAGCAGGAATAATTGTCTTTATCCCCTCTTTTGTATAGCCTGATATTATGCCATTAACATCAAAAGAGGGAAAGATCTTAGTTAATAAATCGCGGTTGTTTTTCTTCGCTTTTTCCAAATAAAACAGTTCATTTTTAGTTGGTTTTTTTATTTTTTTGTAAAAACTCGGAATCAAAATTTTTCCTGTTTGATTATTTTTAATCTTGGTTAAAAGTTCGGCGATTATCTGAACCGGATTGTTAACCATATTGCCAAAGATGCCGGAGTGAAGATCTGTTTTGGCAGTTTGTACTGTCAGTTCAAAGCCGATTAATCCTCGCAGTCCGAAAAGAATTTTTCCGCAATTTTTGTCTTTAACCCCAAAGTCCAACAGATAAAAAACATCTATTTTCCCTAGTTCTCTTTTTACCTTGCTGATTAATTCTTCAAAATGAGTACTGCCAGTTTCTTCTTCTCCCTCAAAAATTAAAATAATATTATTTTTTAATTTATTCACTTCGATTAAACGTTTAATTGAAGTGAGAATTTGAATTATGTGTCCTTTATCATCGGCCACTCCTCGACCATAGAATTTATTGTCTTTAATTGTTAGTTCAAATGGAGGAGTATTCCACTGGTCCAGTGGATCTTCGGGCTGGACATCATAATGAGCATAGATGCCAATTGTCTTACAATTTTTACCACGATCGGTGCAAAAGTTGTATGAGGCAATTATTAAAGGTGGAACACTAGCTTTTTTTAAGATTTTTACTTGAAAGCCAATATCAATTAGCTCTTTTTTAATAAACTCAACCGTCTTTAAAATCTCATCAAAGCGTTTGTGGTCAGTGGAAACTGACTGAAAAGATATGAATTTAGAAAATAGTTTTAATATTTTGTAATTTGAATTTTGATGTTGATTTGTCATTTGTTATTTATAATTTGTTATTTATAATTTAAGTACCTATGCAAACTGTTCCTTCTATTTTGGAAAAAGATTGCTCGCAACTATTTTACCAGATTAATCGTCTTTCTCCTTATTTCCAACGCTTTCAAGTCGATATTGCTGACGGCATCTATGTCGACAACAAAACCGCCAGTCTTGATAATTTTATAAAATATTTGAAAGGGTCGGTTAAAACCGACCCCTACTTTACAAACTTTATAACTTTACAAACTTTAAAAACTCTTATCTTTGATTTTCACTTAATGGTAAAAGACTATGAAGCAGAAATTGGGAAATTAAAGAAATTAAAAAATTTTATGAAAATAAAAAATATTTTCATTCATTTTTCAGCAATTGTAAATTGTAAATTGAAAATTGAAAATTATTCTTTATTTCCTATAGGTCTCGTTCTCAATCCCCAAGATCAAGTTACGGATTTAGCCAGTAAATACGACCTAAAACAAATTCCTTTCCTGCAGATTATGTCAGTTGTTCCTGGCGCTCAGGGAACGCCTTTTTTACCAGAAACACTCAATAAAGTTGAACAGTTGCGAAACCTAGGCTATAGGAAAGAAATTTTTCTTGATGGAGCAGTTAACGAAAAAACTCTTTCTTATATTGATTCTTTAAAATTTAAACCAAACTTTATCTGCCCAGGAAGTTATTTAACCAAATGCCCAGATAAAGAATTGAAAAATAGAATTAATTATTTGTTAGAATTTATTTAAAGAATATGAAAATAGTTAACATTAAAGCCATAGAAATTCTTGACTCTCGCGGAAATCCAACCTTACGGACTTTTATCACTTTAGACAATGGTGTTGCTGCTTGTTCATCAGTGCCTTCTGGCGCCTCAACCGGCTCTCATGAAGCAGTCGAACTGCGAGACAACGATATAAAAAGATATGGCGGTCTTGGTGTTTTAAAAGCCGTTAATAATGTCAATTCGTTAATAAAAAATTCTTTAATAAACCAAGAGGCCGACCCAAAAAAAATTGATGAAACAATAATCGCACTTGACGGTACGGAAAACAAATCCCGCCTCGGTGCTAATGCGATTTTATCCGTCTCTCAAGCCTTGATTAAAGCCGCTGCCCTTTCCAAAAAGCTCCCTCTCTGGCAGTTCATTAATGAATATTATTTCAACGGAGAGAAACCTCTGATGCCTAAGATGATGTTTAATGTCGTTAACGGTGGCAAGCATGCTAACTGGAACTTTGACATCCAGGAATTCATTATTATTCCCAGTCGTCAATTAGTTTCTCAATCGATAAAAATGGCTTCGGAAATCTATCATTCAATTAAAAAAACTCTTAAAGAAAAAAAATTATCAACCTTAGTTGGTGATGAAGGCGGTTTTTCACCAGCTTTGAAATCCAATGAAGAAGCCTTTCAATTAATTATTGATTCAGCTAAACAGGTTGGTTATGAGAACGGAAAAGACTTTAAACTTGGGATTGATGGAGCGGCTTCGGAGTTCTTCCAAGCGGGAAAATATATTCTGAAAAAAGATAGTCAAGAAATTACTGGCGATGAACTGATTAAATATTATTTGCAAATTGAAAATAAATACGGAGTTTATTCATTTGAAGATGTTTTCGCGGAAGACGATTGGGAAAACTGGACAAAATTTAAAATTCAACTAGACCCAAATAAATTATTAGTCGGCGATGATCTTTTTTGCACTAATACTAAACGCATGAAAACAGGTCAAGAAAAACAAGCAGCTAATGCAGTGATAATAAAACCCAATCAAATTGGAACCATCTATGAAACCGTTGAGGCAATAAAATTGGCCAAACAGTATGGTTGGGCCGTTGCCGTCTCTCACCGCAGTGGCGAGACCGAAGACTCTTTTATTGCCGATCTCGCCT
>PFRZ01000043.1 GCA_002788805.1 Candidatus Roizmanbacteria bacterium CG_4_9_14_0_2_um_filter_35_15
TTTTACTTTTTAATGAAAAGACTGTTTAATAAAAACATCGCCGTTTTAAGCTTGCTGCCCTTAATATTTTTTACGGGATTGGAGGAATATTATTGACGATTATTCTGACTTTAATCGCTCTTTATTATTTATTAGCTAGAATTATTATCTCGCCGTTTGATCGTCTTAAAATTTTATTCTTCGGCTACGGAGGAACAAACATCGCTTCCAGTTTTTCTTTAATAAATCTATTAAGAATTTTAAGAAATATTTTTCTAATCATTGTCAACGGCTACTCTTTTTTTATGCCTTTAATTATTTTGATAGCTTTGATTATTTTATTAAGAAAAAAATCCTGGAAAATTTTATTTTTGATTTTCTCATTTCTCTTTCCCTTTTTTTTAACTGCTAGATTTTGGTATGGCGGACTATATGGCCGCTACAGCGCTTTTATTGCCTACGGATTGCCTTTGATAATCGCTCTTTTACCTAAAAAAATTTATTGGTTAGCCGTTATTTCTGTTATGATAACTTTTATTCCGACTTTTTCCTCTTATCAACTTATTAAGCCAATTCCTCTTCTAGAAAAGCAGTTAATTGAAAAAGTGAAAATCTCTAATCAAGACCTTTTGATTCTCTCTGACTACCAGCGACCGCAGTTAACTTATTCTAATGATTTATATATTAATAGTAACGGCGAGGATTATAAAAAGATTGTCCAAAAAATTGATCAAGTGTTAATGAAAAACAGGCGGGTTTTTATTTCCCAACAGGCAATCACTTTCCCTTACCTTCAATACGACGGCCAGATGATTCATATTATTTCTCAGGGAGATAAAAATAAAGCCTTATTAAGAAATTTTTTAACTAATAAACAGCTGGTTAAAATAGCAGAAGAGCAGCGTTTTCCTCTATTAACTATTTATCAGATAAAATAGTTCTATTCAACTTTATAAACTTCAACGCCTTCGTGAACCTTCTGATCAACCTTAACCCCTATTCCGTCGCCTTTTTTCGCAACCTGAATTTGCTGGTGTTCAATCTGCATTGACACTACTTCTTGTTGAAATAATTCTTCGCCTTTTCTGACAAACTTCAGTTTATCACCAACCTTTAAAGGAGCCGACAATTCAATAATGGCAACGCTAATTTTGTCAAAATAATGGGAAACAATACCAACTTTTTTATCAGCCATATTTCCTCACCGCCTCTCTATATTAAGAGTAGCATAAATTTTTGATTTTGTATAATATCTTAACATAAACCTATGTTAAAAAATGTCATCATTACCTGCAGCGATGAAAAATATGGAGATTTCGTAGTTAACCATTGGCTCGCCTCCTTAAAAGATAATGTCAACTTGAAAAATATTGACGTGGTGGTGATAGATTATGGATTAACCAGCAAACAAAAAAAAAGTCTTAAAAAAAATCAGGTAATGGTTTTTCGCGGAATGAAAAAATACCATATTGTTAACAAAAGATTCTTTGATGCTGGGAGATTTCTTAAACAAAATCTTTATGATCAGGTTTTATTTATTGACGGCGGTGATACCATCTTCCAAAAAGATATCTCTTGTCTATTTAGAGAGAATAAAACTATTTTCCGCGTTGTTCCATTAGGAATGGAAGTGTTATTTTTTGAGTGGTTCATCTCTAATAATTTTGAAAAAGGAATAAAAGAAAAAATCTGGCAGGTGGTAAAAAATAAGCCGGTAATTAATGCTGGAGTAATCTTCGCTCCTTATAAAAAATTCATTAATCTTTGTTTAAAGATGAAAAAATTAATCAAAGATAAAGACGCTTGGGGACCGGACCAAATAGTCGTTAATTACTATATCTATCAATCAAAATATAAATTTCTAGACAATAAATATAACTATATGATGAGTACGATGCCAAAAGGTTTCATTATTAAAAATGGAGTTTTCTATGAACCAGATGGAAAAAAAATTGCTATCGTCCATAATGCTGGACAGATCGATCTGACACGACCAATTAAGAACTTTGGTTATGGAAAAAAGTATAACCAAATTAAACATCTAATCTATCACGCCAAAAAAACTCAGTATAAAATCTTAGGCTGGTACAAAAAAACCTTTTCTTAATTTTAATATCCCATTCCTCCCGTATCAGGAGCAGCAGGAACTGGTTTCTTTTCTTCAGGTAAATCAGTTACTAATGCCTCAGTGGTTAAAATCATTACGGCAACAGATACGGCATTTTGTAATGCTATCCTTGTTACTTTAACTGGATCTATAATCCCCTTTTCGATCATGTTTACATATTGATTAGTTAACACATCATACCCTACTCCTGCTTCTTGTCTACTTATATTATCTATAACTACGTCTCCATTAAGGCCAGCGTTTTGGGTAATCTTTCTAATAGGAAACTCTAATGCTTTTTTAAGAATATTTACTCCAGTTGCCTCATCTCCCTCACCTTTAATATTCTTTAGTAATTTTGGGTCTAAAGTTTTTGCAGCTTCCCAAAGAATTACTCCACCACCTGAAACAATTCCCTCCTCTAGAGCTGCTTTTGTAGCTGCAACAGCATCTGTCACTCTTTCTTTCTTTTCTCTCATTTCTATCTCAGTTGCTGCTCCTACATTAATTACAGCCACTCCACTGGAGAGTTTAGCAAGTCTTTCTTCTAATTTCTCTTTATCAAATTCTGAAGTAGTCTCTTTTATTTCCCGTTTTACTTGGATAATTCTTGCCTCAATTAGTCTATTTTTACCTTTACCACCAATTATTCGACAGTTTTCTTTATCGGCCCAGATTTTTTCCGCTCGACCACAGTCATCCACCTCAATATTATCTAGTTTTTTGCCAAGATCTTCAGAGATAACGGTTCCGCCGGTTAAAATAGCAATATCTTCGAGCATTTCTTTTCTTCTATCGCCAAAACCAGGTGCTTTGACGACTAGTGCATTAAAGGTGCCACGAAGCTTATTAACCACTAAAGTCGCCAGTGCTTCACCATCAACCTCATCAGCAATAATCACTAAATTCTTGGAAACTTTGACAAACTTTTCCAAGAAGGGTAATAGATCAGAGACGGCGGATATTTTTTTATCGGTAATTAAAATATAGGCATCTTCAACTTCAGCCACCATTTTATCTGGGTCGGTGGCAAAATAAGCAGAAGCAAATCCGCGATCAAATTCCATGCCTTCTTTATATTTAATTTCCATCTGAAGACCTTTACCTTCTTCAACTGTCACTACGCCATCTTTACCAACTTTATCAAGCGCTTCTGTAATTAAAGAACCAATCGAAGCATCAGCTGCAGATATCGTAGCTACTTGTAATAATTCTTGCTTGTTTCTACTATTTATCTTTTTTGCTTTTTTAGCAATGAACTCAATAACCGTTTTAGCTCCCTCTTCTATTCCTTTTTTTAAAATCATCGGGTTAGCACCTGCTATTATATTTTTAATCCCCTCCTCAACTATTGCTTGAGCTAGAACTGTAGCAGTAGTTGTTCCGTCTCCAGTATCATCGTTAGTTTTACTAGCGGCTTCTTTAATTAATTGTGCTCCCATATTTTCTAAGGCATCACGTAGTTCTATCTCCTTAGCAACTGTTACTCCGTCGTGAACCACATTAGGCGCTCCCCATTTTCGATCAATAGCCACATTTCGTCCTTTAGGACCAAGTGTAACTGCTACTGCGTCTGCTAATTGTTTAACACCTGCAAGAAGTTTTTGCCGAGCTTCTGCTCCGTATTTAATCTGTTTTGCCATATTGTTTTATTTAAATTTTTAACTAACTATTGCCATTACATCTTTCTGCTCAATCAACAACCATTCCTCTGTCCCTACCTTAACCTCATTTCCTCCCCACTTTTTATAAAGCACTTTCTGTCCGACTTTAACGACCATTCCTTCACATTTTTTATCTTTGTAATAATCACAACTATTGCCTGGACCAACTGCCATTACTTCGCCGACCTGCGGTTTTTCTTTGGCGGTATCTGGAAGAACAATTCCCGAGGGAGTCTTTGTTTCGCCTTCTAATGGTCTAACTAATACATAGTCAAAAAGAGGTTTGATATTAGATTTTTTTGCCATAGCTTTTTTTTCTAATAATTTGTAATATAAATTTAGTGTTAATAATTTATAAAAAATTTTTCCTTTTGTCAAGTGGAAGTTTAGTCTGCTAATAATATGGATAACCAAAAAGGATTGCCAGAAGTAGAAAAATTAAAGACTCTTTTGCAAACAGCTGATCTACCTACTAATCTCCACGATAAAGCTCTCGAGCAGATTGAACGGATTAATCTCTCGGTTAAATACGGTGCTCACTTAAGTCAAATTGACCTGACCGCTAAATATATTGACTGGATTGTCAATCTACCCTGGAATAAAAAAACTGACGATCTTTTGGACATTAATCATGCTAAAACCGTTCTCGATAAAAATCACTTTGGTCTGGAAAAAGTAAAGAACCGGATTTTGGAATATCTTTCCGTTCTTTTGATCCAGAAAAAAGATGTATCATCTGTTACCTCTCACGCGCCAATTCTTTTTTTTGTTGGCTTGGCAGGAACTGGTAAAACTACTCTATCTAAATCGATCGCTGAAACCATGGGAAGGAAATTTGTCCGGATTCCTTTTGGAGGTTTATCCTCGGCCTTAGATCTTCGCGGCCAGTCAAAAACCACTACTCATGCCGAGCCGGGAATGATAATCAGAGCTCTTCGTCGGGCAGACAGCAAAAATCCGGTTATTCTTCTTGATGAGCTTGATCGAGTTATTCCAACCTCGCGGGAAGAGATTATGGGTGTACTGATTGAGATTTTAGATCCAGAACAAAATGCTACTTTTAATGATTATTTTATCGACTATCCTTTTGATCTTTCTCAGGTTTTATTTGTCGCGACAGCCAATAATACCAATAATATCTCAGCGGCGGTGATGGATCGCTTGGAAACCATCACTATGCCTTCTTACTCTGATATAGAGAAAATTGAGATTGGTAAACGTTTTATCTTGCCAAAATATCTTAAAGAAACTGGATTAACAGAGAGTAATTTAAAAATCGAGGATTCAGTCTGGCCGAAAATGGTCAGACCGCTAGGATTTGAACCCGGGATAAGAAGTTTAGAGCGAATGATTGAAGAGATTGTCCGTAAAACTGCCTATAAGATCGTCTCTGGTCAAGGAATGAACTTTATTATTAATGAGAGTAATTTAAAGGAATTCATCTCTTAAGTGTGGCGATCTGCCACCTTTGAAGCTCCATAAGAATCTGGTTTAATCTTTACTTCATAGCCACTGCCGCGAATCATACCAACAACCTCGGTGATTAGATCCCGCGTTTCACCGTTTCGACCGATGTCAACATGAATTTGAATATCATACTTGGAAATGCCATTGGTTTTAAAAAAATTGACAAAGTTCTCTGAAGTCTGTAAAGACATAGTGGCTTCCTGATAAATTCGTTCTTTAAGGGAGATTTTTTTATCCTGGATTAATCTTTTCCAAAAATAAATTCCTCCCCAGCTGATCCGATGAATAATGAGAGCAGAAACAAAGTCGTATTTATTTTTTTCAATTTTTTGCGAATCAGTGCCGACGATGATCTCGTACTTGGCTTTTTTATCAGCACCCATGAAAGAAGAGACGATTTTTTTCAATCTTTCCAAATCAATCTTTCCGTAAGTCGGACTATGGTACATAAAATTAGCAAAATTATACCATTTCTAAAGCCTCCTGCCAATCTCAATTTGACCGCTTCGGTCGGATTTAGGTTGGCCCAACATTCTAAAAACTTCAAATAATGATTAAATTTTAAAAGAAGAAAAATAATTTTTTTATTATTTTTTCCAAAGATTTTTTTTCTGAAAGAAAACATTGCGGAGATGAGAGGATTCGAACCTCTGATAGCCTTGCGACTATACTGGTTTTCAGGACCAGCCCGATCAACCGCTCCGGCACATCTCCTAAAAATTGAGGTGCGAGGGGGAATCGAACCCCCGCATAGCTGTTTTGCAGACAGCTGCGTTTCCTCTTCGCCATCGCACCTTTGAATTTATATATTTTACCTTAATCGTCAGTTTTTAACAACGAGTTTTGGTAAAATTAGAGAAGAAAAGTCCGCCCGTTCTTACTTCAAACCTTTTCAGTACTATTCGTACACGGCTTGAAGAGCGAACTTCGGCGGACATAAGAATCTGTAAACTCTCCCGATTAAATCGGGATTATTAACAGATTCTAATGGAGGGTTGGCATGAATGGTATGGCACTGGTTTCGAAAACCAGCGAGCGAAAGCTCTTACAGGTTCGAATCCTGTACCCTCCGCCAGTTGGAAAATGTCTTTGTTGGCTCGCCCCGCTTAGCGGGGCTCGCCAGCCGATTTTAAGCGCAAATTGGAATTTTTTATCTTTGCCCCGCCACTGCGGGGCTGGCCGAAAGCAGGCTTCCCTCATTTTTAATTGGACTGTTTTCATTTTATTTGTTATCATATTTATGCAGGGTTAGATAAGCACCCATACTAATACTAGTATACTTAGGAAACTATGAAAAGTCAAAACAATAACCAAACAATTGGGGATAAGATAAAACTACTTAGAAATAAGCAGGGTTTAACGCAAGACGAATTGGCGAGAAAATCTGACCTTCCCTACACAACACTGACCAAAATTGAAACAAATGTCATCACCAAGCCCTCTATTCAAACGGTTATGAAGATTGCTAAAGGACTAGGGATTAGCCTTGATGATTTAATGAAATAATTATGAAATTTGAATTAAAAAAAGTTTATAGAAACACGCCCGAGGATGAGCTTATTGCTGATTTAAAGAATACTGCTACAAAACTCAATCAAGATTTTGTTACCAGAGAACAGCAAGACAAGTTTGGGAAATTCGACAGTTCTAACATGGCAAATCGATTAGGAGGGTGGGCAAAGGCGCACGAACGAGCCGGTCCTAATTTAGCTAGACATCAGAAAAGTTTACGCCTAAGCGATGATGAGCTTTTTCAAAATTTGGAAGAGGTTTGGACAAAACTCGGAAAGCAACCTATTCAAACCGATATGTTTCCGCCCCTGTCAAAATTCAACGCAGGCACTTACAAAAAGTATTTTGGCACTTGGATGAAGGGACTTGAAAAATTTGTCGCGAATATCAACAATGAGGAAGATATTTCGTCAGAAAGTTCAATCAAGAGTTTACAGGTTGAGCCTGCAACAAAACATAGGACAAAGCGTGAGATAAATTGGCGACTTCGTTTTATCGTGATGAGACAGGATAATTTTAAATGTAAAAATTGCGGAAGGTCTCCTGCAACCGATCCTACAATAATTCTACATGTTGACCATAAAATAGCTTGGGCAAATGGTGGCGAAATAGTGCTTGAAAATTTAGAAACACTTTGTTCAAAATGTAACATCGGGAAAAGCAATTTGGAATAAATATGAACGAATCAAATTATTGGAAAAATAAATGGTCAGATCGTCCGCTTGAACCAGCGAACAATTTTGCTAAAAGAGCTTATGAGCTAATTAAAACAAGAAGCTATAAATCACTTTTGGATTTGGGTTGCGGCGATGGTAGAGATTCAATTTATTTTTCCAATAAAGGCATTAAAGTAACTGCCTTAGATTTTTCCGAAAGCGGAATAAACAAACTGAAAAATCAGAATAGCAAAATAGATTGTATCTTTGAGGATATTAAAAATATCAATTTGGGAGAAAATTCTTTTGATGTAATTTACGCTCATTTGAGTTTGCATTATTTCGATGACGAAACTACAGGCAAAATATTTGACAACCTGTTTAGAATTTTAAGAAAAGGCGGATTGATTTTTATAAAATGTAAATCAGTTGATGATGTGCTTTGTGGACAAGGCGAAAAGGTTGGCGAAAATATGTGGAAGAAGGGGTACACCCGCCACTTTTTTACGAAAGAATACATGACAGAAAATCTAAAAAAGTTTAAAATTATTAAAGTTAGGAAAACATCGTCGATCTATCATGAATACAAGTCAGCGTTTATTGAAGCGGTAGCGACGAAATAAAAATAATTTGACGCCAAACCGAGCGAAGCTCGGAGTTCCGCCAAAAGCGGGACAAAAAATTTAGAGTAAATTTTGTGAAAAATAGATTCGGAATTTCTAAAAATGTTTTTGTTTTGGGGCTGGTGAGTTTTTTTAATGATGTGGCCTCGGAGATGATTTATCCTCTGGTGCCGATTTTTCTCACCAGTGTTTTAGGCGCACCGGTGGCTATTGTCGGTTTGATAGAAGGTATTGCCGAATCAACCGCCAGCGTCTTAAAAGTTGTTTCCGGCTGGCTCTCTGATAAATTACGAAAAAGAAAACCTTTTGTTATTGCCGGGTATTCATTTTCGGCTATTTCTAAAATATTATTAAGTTTGGCTTTTAGTTGGCCGTTTGTTTTGATTGCCCGATTTATTGACAGGTTTGGTAAAGGAACACGCACTTCAGCCAGAGACGCTTTGATTACTGAAAGTTCGGAAAATTTGGTTCGCGGAAGAGCATTCGGCTTTCATCGGGCGTTTGATACTTTGGGGGCAGTGGTCGGTCCAATGATTGCTCTTTTGGCGATTCATTTCTTAGATAATAAGTTTCGTTTAATCTTCTTTCTCGCCTTTATCCCGGCTTTTATTGGAATTCTCTTGTTACTCTTTTTTGTCAAAGAAAAGAAGAAAGAAGCAAATTC
>PFRZ01000008.1:0-27084 GCA_002788805.1 Candidatus Roizmanbacteria bacterium CG_4_9_14_0_2_um_filter_35_15
TTTGATCCGATAAAATTAGAGTGGATGAACGGTATTTACATAAGGCAAAAATCAATCCGCCAGCTGGCGGATCAAATCCTTGAATTTTATAAAAATAAAAACGTTAAATTAGATGAAGTTATTGTTGGAAAGACAATTCCATTAATTCAGGAAAGAATAAAAAAACTTTCCGATTATTTGCCTTTATGTGAATTTTTCTTTCAGCCTCCACTCACCTCGGAGGTGGAGAGGCTATGGGATAATAAAGATTTATTTAAAAAAATATCAGAAAAACTTTTTTTAATCACTGATTGGAAAGCGAGTATTATTGGAGAAAAAATGATGGAATTAGTTAAAGAAGAGAAGATGAAAACAGGAGAGTTTTTTATGATTTTGCGTGTGGCAATGACCGGCAAAAAAATCTCTCCTCCGTTAAATGAGTCGATGGAAATTTTGGGAAAGGAAGAATGTCTAAGAAGATTGACATTAATCTAATTTTATAGTATTTTAAAGTTATGAAAACAAAGCCAATATTATTTTTAATAATTTTCTTAAGTTTCTTTATTTTTTGTCCTTCCTTAATAACTACTCAATCAGAATCAGCGGCGACAAAAAACAAACAACCGGAAATAACAAACAAAATACAGGAAAACATTCAGAATAAAATGAAGATTCAAAACAATCTTAAAGAAAAAGTTCAAGACACAAAACAAAACATTCAAGAAAAAATTTTAGAACAAAAAGAAAAAATACAAACTTTTAAAGAAACACTTCAAAAAGCAAAAGAAGAGAGAAAAGCAAAAAAAGAAGAGATGAAAAATAGTTTTAAGGAAAAAAGAGATGCCTTTAAAGAAAAGCTTGAAACTATTAAAGATGAGAGAAAAAAGCAATTAACAGAAAAAATTGATAATCGGATGTCGACTGTCAATAAAAATCAAACAGACAGAATGATAAAGGCTTTGGAAAAACTAACAGAACACATTAATAAACTTCAAGAAAAAATTACTCAGGCAAAAGAAAATGGTGTCGATGTATCGTCAGCGGAATCGGCGATTTCTTCAGCGCAGACTGCTGTTGATTTGGCTTTCAGCACGGTAGAACTACAGTCAGCAAAAGACTATGTATTTTTGATAACTGATGAAGTAAATCTTGGCCAGGCAGTAAAAACTTCATACAATACCCTTAGTCAGGATTTAAAAAGTGCTCAACAAACTTTGGTTACAACAAAAGAAGCAGTTGTTAATGCTTATAAAGCAGTACAAACATTAAAAAAAATTACACCAACTGTTCCTGAAACAGTTACACAATAATATGGATTCAACTCAACCAACCCAAACAAGTAGTCAACCAAATATAACACCTAATCCAACACCAATCCAAACGAGTAACCAACCAAACATAACTCCCGCTCCCGTTATCCCCCCACAACCCCAGAAATCATCATTAAATATAATATTATTAATCCTAACAATTATTTTAACAATCATTACTGTCGTAGTCGGCGGCTACATTTTATTTCCTGTGAATAAAAAGACGACATTACCAAAAATTACACCTCAAATCTTACCCTCAGAAGGTGTAAAGGCAACTGCAACAATAATACCAACACCAACGATAATTATTACTGATGATCCGAACGATATTGATGTGGGAAGCATTGAAGCAGACTTAAAAGATATTGGAACTGACGTAATAAACCTGCAATAAAAAATAAAGCTTTTTAATTTAACAAAAAAAGTTTATCTAAGGTTGAGAGTTTCGGCTTTAAAAGTAATTTTTTTTGGTTCAATAATAACTTGTCTTTCGCCTTTTTCGACATATCCGGCATCAAGACTTGAAAATCCATTTTTAGCAATTATTTTTTGAGCATCTTTTACATCTTTTTCAGGAATAAATAAGGCATAGTCCATTCCCATATTATATGTTCCATACATTTCTTCGTCAGAAAGGCGAGCCTGTTTTTGAATAAAAAGAAAGACTTCTTGAGGATTAATAATCTTTTCAATGATATAAGTAAAATTTTCTTTGGCTCTCATAATTTTTCTTAATCCATGGCCGGTGATATTGGAAATATAATGAATATTTATCTTTGCCTCCAATAGTTCTTGAATTAATTTTGCATAGATATTGGTTTTTGTTAAAAGAGCTTCTCCATACATCGTTCCATTAGATAGTTTTGTGGTATAACCTTTTGGAAACTTTACAGAAACGGCCCGTGCCAATGACAATCCATTAACATTTATTCCATTACTTTTTAATAATAGAATTCTATCTCCTGTTTTTAATCCTTTATCGGTGATTAGTGATTTTTTATTTTTAATAATTCCGACCGCAGAACCTCCTAAATCAATCGTTTTAGGATCAATAATTCCCTTATAGGTTGGTGTTTCTCCTCCTCCCCAGGAAACTCCTGATAAATCACAACCAGACTTCCAACCGTCAATTAGATCTTTTATTCTTTGGGAATCTTTCAAAAATTCACTATTGCCAACTGCCCAATAAGCATGAATTACCAATGGAGATGCTCCGACCGTAATAAGATCGTTGACAATTGAGGCAACCGTATCATGACCAATTACATCATAATATGTTTTTCCGGTAAATTTCTTCATCTCATCGGCGACTAAGTTCTTTGTCCCTAATCCTTCAATAACTGAAGCCATATAGACATTTCCTTGTTTCCAGACATAGGCTGATTCTCCTCGGGAGTCGGAAACTTCTGAAAATCCGTGAAATAAAAGATTTTTGGCAGTAAGACGTCCAGCCTCTTGTGCCATTTTTTTTACCGGATCCATGTTTTTGTAGTTTACTCCAGATTGAGAGTAGGTGATTTTTTTATTTTTCATATTTTTTTAAATTTTTTTTGATTCTTTCTTCAATTGGATAATCAAAGGCTTTGAATTTGGTGCCGGTGAGTTTTTCGTAAACTCTAATGTATCTTTGGGCAACAGCGACGATCAATTCTTTCGCCATCGGAGGAGGCGGGCCATCGCCGCGGTAACCCCGTTTAACATACCAAAGTCTTAAAAATTCTTTATCAAAGTTTTCCGGTTCCAGTCCTTTTTTAAATCTTTCTTGATAAGTTTTGGCAATCCAAAAACGAGAGGAGTCTTGAGTGTGAATTTCGTCAATTAAGGTCAGTTTTCCTTTATACAAACCAAACTCATATTTAGTGTCAACCAAAATCAGCCCCTTTTTCTTACACCAGCGACTGCCAAAGTCAAACAGTTTTAAAGCCGTTTTTTTCATCTCTAAATATAATTTACGGCTAACAATCTTTTTATCAAGAATCTGTTTTTCCGTTAGTCTTTCATCATGAATAGTGGAGCCGGCTAAAGGATGGGTGGTCGGAGTTAAGATTGGCTGAGGAAGACGTTGATTTTTTCTTAAACTATCAGGAAAGTTGATTCCGTAAATGGTTCTTTCACCTCTTTCATACGAATACCAAATAGAAGTTTTAGTCACTCCAGATATATAGCCGCGGACAATCATCTCCACCGGAATCGGCTGGCAGTTTTTAACAATAATTACGTTAGGGTCAAGCGTCGTAATTAGATGATTATTAACGATCTTTTTTGTTTTTTGAAACCAAAAAACTGACAGTTGGTTTAAGATCGCTCCCTTATATGGGATATGCCCTAAAATCACATCAAAAGCTGACTGGCGATCGGTCGTAATTAAAATTCTTTTATCGTTTTTAAAATAGATATCTCTTACCTTTCCTTGGGTTTTTCTGCCAAGAAAGGGGATGTCGACGGTTTTTAAGACATAAGGAAGAGCTTTAAGAATAGTTTTTGAACTGATCATAGTATTTTTTCACTCCTAACTGATTTAACTTGTTATTTTTTTTATCAACATTTTCTGCCATCTGTTTTTTATAAAGTTCAATTTTTTTTCTTAAATTATTATCATTAACTGCTAAAATTTCAATCGCTAACAAAGCGGCATTTTTTGAAGCATTAATACCGACAGTAGCAACAGGAACACCAGGCGGCATCTGGACAATAGACAATAAAGAGTCCAGTCCATCAAGGCTTTTTGTTTTGATAGGAATGCCGATGACTGGTAAAGGAAAAAAAGCTGCCATTACTCCAGCCAGGTGGGCGGCTCCGCCAGCTGCCGCAATAATCACTTTTATTCCTCGCTCTAGCGCGGTTTTCGCATATTTTTCCGTTGCTTTTGGACTGCGGTGAGCCGAAAGTACTAAAGTTTCATAACTAACAGCAAACTCATTTAGTATTTCAGCAGCTTCTTTAACGATTAGCAGGTCTGAGTCGCTGCCCATAACTATTGAAACTAAAGGTTTATCCATATTATTTTAAAAAATTAAAAAACCTCAATTCCAAAATTTTTATAGATTCTGTCACTCATGAAAAAGACTCGACACTTTTCATTCGTGACACCTATAAAAGTTTGGTATCAAGCCGAGGAATTGTTTTAAATACAACTTTTAATTTTTACTGCTAATTTTAACGCCCTTTCGTGTGCATCGCCGATGTGATTTCTAACATCTAACAATTTTTTTATTTGATCTTTTTTTAAATAGTTAGCGATGTTTTTATTGTTTAATAAGAGCTGATTCATCGGATTGGGTTTTCCTCTTTGAGTCTCTTGCCAAGCTAGTAAAGAGATCTGGCGAAGAGTTTCATGGAGCTCTTGGCGATTGGCACCGTTTTTTACCGCCTCGATAAGAATCGCTTCGCTGGCAGCAAAAGGCGCGTACTGGTTAAGGTTATAACTGATTCTTGGTTCATTAACTACCAAACCAGTGATAATTTTTTCTGAAGAGATTAAAATCTGGTCAGTGATTAAAAATCCTTCTGGAATAATAGTTCTTTTATTGGCTGAGTCATCAAGAGTTCGTTCAAGATAGGAAAGTGTGGCATTTTCTAAAGCAACTTGGGGAAGAGCGGCTAAATATCTTGCCAACGAACAGATATTTTCCGAGGTAATGGGATTTTTTTTGAAAGGCATTGCCGATGAACCAACCTGTTTTTTTCCAAACGGTTCTGACCACTCGCCAAAGTTTGCCGACTGGAGAATTCTCAAGTCTCCGCAAAACTTAGCCATTGATGAGCCGACTAAGGCAAGAGCAGTTAATAAAATAAAATCATATTGACGAGGATAGACCTGGGTGGTGATTAAAGAGGCCTCGATCCCTAAACTCTCCATCACCTTTTTTTCCAGTTGGTCAACTTTAATTTGACTGTTTTTCAATAACGCCTTAAAGCTGGCCGCTGTACCAACCGCTCCTTTAACTCCTTTGGCTTTAATAATTTTTTTGACAAACTGAATAAATTCCCAAGCCATCAAAAGATCCTGTCCGTAAAAAGCCAGTCGGTAGCCGACGGTCGTCGGCTCAGCCGGTTGGAAGTGAGTATAACCAATACAAGGAAAATGGGCGTATTTCTTAATTTTTTCGGCAAAATTTAAAAGAACAATTTTTAATCTTTTTTCAATTATTTCCAATGCCTCTTTTATTCTCATCATATCAGCGTTATCAACAATATCCATGCTGGTGGCGCCAAGATGAATTTTTCCTCCACCGATTTTCGCTTGGCTAGCAAATTCATAAATTGCAGCAACCACATCATGGCGAGTTTCTTTTTCAATTTTTTGAATTTCTTCAATATTAAAACTATTTTGATTTTTTTTCAGGTCATCAAGCTCTTTTTTTGTCACTAATCCAGCTTGATGTTGAGCTTCTGCTAAAGCGACCCAGATTTTTCGCCAGAGCTCGATTTTGTGTTTTTCGCTGAAAATTTTTCTCATTTCGGGAGAACCATAACGCCAGGTAAAAGAAGAGAGATAGGTGGAATAGTCAAAGTTAGACATATTTTTTAAAAAATTATTAACAAAAAATCGTTTGGTTTCTCTCCGGTCCAACCGAAACAATGGAAATTGGTATTTTGATATTTTTTTCGATTTCTTTGAGATAGTTTTTTGCTTCTTTCGGCAGATCTTTAAATTTTTTTATTTTACTGGTTGATTGTTGCCAGCCCTTCATTATTTTATAAATAGGTTTTACTTTTCCTAAAAGATAACTATCACAGTCAATATATTTTATTCGCTTGCCATTTAAAGTATAGCCAATAGCGATCTTTAAAGTTTTAAAATCGTCGAGAACATCTAGTTTAGTAATCACTAAATCAGTTAGACCGTTGATTTGAACGGCAAAGCGGAGAAGTTCTAAATCCAACCAACCACAGCGACGCGGTCTTCCGGTAGTCGTTCCAAATTCATTACCATTGGTTCGGATTTTTTCTCCATCAGCATTAAATAATTCTGTGGGAAAAGGCCCGCTGCCAACGCGGGTCGTATAGGTTTTGCTAACGGCGGTCACTCGTTTAATATATTGAGCCGGGATTCCACTGGCCGCATTAATATTGCCAGGCACGGTATTTGAACCAGTGACATAAGGATAAGTACCCCAGTCATTATCAAGAAAGGTTCCCTGGGCGCCTTCATAGATAATTTTTTTGTTAGTAGCCACCAGTTTCATTAAAGGAGAAAAGGTCTCTTTAACATAAGAAGCGATCTTTTTAAATTTAGCTATTTCTTCTTGATAGACTTCATCAAGTTTTAAAGGAGTTCCACCCAGACCAACAATAATTTTATTTTTCAGAGGCAAAATCACTGACAGTTTTTCCTTTAATCGATTGTTATCAAAAAAATCAAACAGTCTAATTCCGTTGTAGGAAACTTTATCGGCATAAGTTGGTCCGATGCCGCGGCCGGTGGTGCCAGTTTTAGCTTTTCCCTTAGTTTTTTCATAAAGCTTGTCAAGAATTTTATGATAGGGCATAATCACGTGGCAGCGAGGAGAGAGAAAAAGTCTTTTTTTAAAATCAGGAAGGACTTTTTTTAATGTCTCAATTTCCTGATTTAAAACTTCAAGGTCGACAATAACTCCATTGGTGATAAAAACCTGGCATTTGATATTAAAGATACCGGCTGAGATCAGATGAAGAGGAAATCTTCCTAGATGATTGACTATCGTATGACCGGCGTTATTGCCGCCGTGAAAACGGACCGACGCATCAGCTTTTTGAGAAAGCAGATCAACTATCTTACCTTTACCTTCATCACCCCATTGAGCGCCAATAACTAGATGAATCATATGATTTAATTATAAACTATTAAAGTAATTAACGCTGTTTTGAAAAATTTTTAGTCCCGGGCCAAAACGGGGAATAGATTGACTACCTCTAAGATATCTTTCTTTAAGATAGGGGAAGTTTGGTTGTTGATGGAAAAAAATCGCCCGTTCCGGATGAGGCATAATTCCCAAAATTCTTTTTGTTTCATCGGTAATCCCTGCGATGTTTTCCATGGCTCCGTTAGGATTAGCCGGCAGATGTTGATACTGATAGATATCACCTTTAACAAATTGAGCGCAGATTAATTTTCTTTCCTTGAGTTTTTTTAGAGTTTTAACTGAGGTGGTAAACTTTCCTTCACCATGGGCAATCGGCAAAGAAATATTTTTTATTCCTCTTAACCAAGGAGAGTTGTTTTTCATCTCAAGGTCAACCCAGCGAACATTGTAGCGAGGTAAGGAGTTATGATCTAAGGCGACTTCTCTTTTTCCATAGGCTTTGTTTAAGGCCGGTAAGAGGCCGAGGTTAACCAAGACCTGAAAGCCGTTACAGATGCCGATTATCAAGACGTCTTTTTTAATAAAGTTTAAAATCTTTTCCCAAAGATGATTTTTCATTTTTAAAGCATAAGCATTACCGCTCCCGGTATCATCACCATAGGCAAATCCTCCAGGAATAGCTAAGATTTGATAGTTATCAATATTGTAATAACCAGCAATCAGATCGTTAATATGGACAATGTCTGCTTGGCTGCCAGCTAGTTCAAAAGCGTATTTAGTCTCTTCTTCACAGTTTAGACCGTAGCCGGAAAAAACAATTGCTTTTGGTTTGATCATATATTTTTATAACTTAAAAATCTCGATACCGAAATTTTTTGTCTCCGTGAGCGTGCTCACCCGCCAAAGGCGGGTTGCGCACCTCTCAAGTCGCAAAAAATTTGATATCTTCGATTTTTTTAGTTTAATAGTTGTTAAAAGTTGATTGATAACTTTTTAAGGCTCTTTCTAAACTAAGATTAACAATAGTTTCCCTATTTTTTTTAATGATGATTTTATCTTTATCAGTGACTTTTCCGATTAATAAATAAGAAGAGTTTTTTATTATTTCTTCCAGTTTATTTTTATTCCTAGGATTAATGGTCAAGAGAATTCTTCCTTGAACTTCCAAAAACAAGTCAAGATTTTTTAAATCAACCTCAACGCCAAGCATTCCGCTGATTGCCATTTTTTCTAAGGCAACAGCAAGACCACCGCGGGTAACACTGATTGAGGAGGCGATTAATCCGTTTTCTACTAGCTGATGAAATAGTTGATAGTTTTTTTTATTTTTTAAAGGATTAATCTCTTGCCAGTTGTTATCTGTGCCTCCTAGTAAATAAACAAGATCACCGGGAAACTTAACATCAATAGAAACGGTTTTTAAAATATCATCGATAATCCCAATTGAGGAAATCAAAAGGGTAGGCGGGACCGAGATTTTAACTGGATTACCTTTTTCATCATAACCTTTGAAATCATTAAACATACTATCTTTTCCCGAAATATATGGTGTGTCATAGGCAACGGCGTAGTCATAACAAGCTTTGGCGGCTTCTTTCAGTTGATATAGCCTTTCCGGCTCATTGGAGCTGCACCAGCAAAAATTATCCAGAAGAGCGATTTTTTCAATTGTCCCTCCAGCCGCGACAACATTTCTGATTGCTGTATCAATTGAGCAGCCGGCAATATAATAAGGGTCAACTTCAGTTAAATCAGGATAGAGTCCTTGGGACAAAACGATTCCTTTATTCGAATTAAGAACAGGCTTAATAACGGTTGTTTCACCATTTACTCTTCCTCGTCCTTGAAGCGGTTTAATCACGGAACTTCCTTGGATCTCATGGTCGTACTGTTGCGAGATAAATTCAAAACCGCAGATATTGAGGTCGGAAAGGTTTTTTTCCTGAGGAGTCTTTCTTTGTTCTGTCTGGATTTTTTTTGTCTTCATCGGTCGAGTTGGCAACCCGTCATGTAAGAATTTCATATCAATATCAACCACAGTTTGTTGGTGATACTTGACCAGACATTTTCCTGAGTCATTAAATTTGCCAATGATGGTTGCCTCGACTCCTCGCTGGTTCATTAACGAAGAAAATTTTTTCCAGTTATTTTTTGGCACTGCTAAAGTCATTCGTTCTTGGGATTCGGAAACCCAGATCTGCCAAGGTGCTAATCCCGGATATTTAAGAGGGACTTTTTCTAGATAAATTTCACAACCTCCAGATTCGCGAGCCATCTCAGCCACCGAACAGGAAAGACCTCCGGCGCCATTATCAGTAATGCTATGGTATAAATTCATATCGCGAGCTTCTTTAACAATAGCATCGCTGAATTTTTTCTGGGTAATCGGATCACCGATCTGGACGGCAGTGGCCGGACTGCCGCTATCCAAAGCTTCCGAGGAAAAGGTGGCTCCGTGAATTCCATCCAAGCCGACTCGTCCACCAACCATGACAATAAAATCGCCTGGCTGGGCTTTTTTTAAATAAGAGGAACGAGTGCCTATTTTTTTAGGAATTAAACCAACTGTTCCCACAAAAACCAATGGTTTTCCTTGATATTTATCATCAAAATACAAGAACCCTTGGGGAGTGGGAATACCTGAACAGTTGCCACCGGAGTTGACGCCGGCAATAACTCCTTCCATGATTCTTTTAGGTGAAAGCATTTTTTGAGTCAAAGATGAATCTCGGTATAGATTGGTTTTAATCTTCGGGCTGGCTAAACAAAAACCATAGCAGTTAACCACTGGTTTAGCCCCCAAGCCAAAACCGATCGTGTCGCGGTTAACACCAACAATGCCGGTAATCGCTCCGCCATAAGGGTCAAGTGCCGATGGACTGTTATGGGTTTCGATTTTATGAGTAATCAAATAATCTTTATCAAACTCAATCGCTCCAGAATTATCATGGAAAACAGAGAAACAAAATTTTTCTTTTTTTTCTTTAATTATTTTTTCCGTCGCTCTTTTTATATAGGTTTTAAATAAACCATCTTTAATATCGTCAATCGGATCGTTAAAGATGGTATGTTTACAGTGTTCTGACCAGGTCTGGGCGATTGATTCCAATTCTATATCAGTGGGATTTCTTCTAAGTTTTTGAAAATATTTTTGAATTGTTTTCATGTAGATTAAGTCAAGAGCCAATGGGCCACGTCTTGAGCCATCACTGTTTTTGATTCCCCACTTACCAATTTTTATCAGTTCTTCATCAGGAACATTAAGATTAACAAGATCAGTTTTTGGTCTAATCTTAAGACTAACTTTAGGAGTAATCTTATCCATACCTTTGTCTTTATTAAACTGGTGGCGGCTTTTAAAATGGGCTCTTTGGATGAGCGGGTTAATTAATCCTTGGCTGATTTTTTTCTGGAAGAAAATTATCTGAGAAGTATAAACTCCTTCGTTTTGGCTGAATTTAATCTTTAGGAGATCTTCTATTATTTCTTTGGTAGTGGAAGCAATATTGTCAGTTACTCCTGGCAGAAAGCCAACTTCAATGGCATAGGCAAATTTTTTCGGCGACCAGGCTTTATTGATGGAAAAGAATTGGATGATGGGATTGGTCAGAGCCTCAGCAATTTTTTTTAGCTGTTTACTATTAAGATTTTTATCAATCGTGTAGACGAATATTTTTTTGACATTTTTTTTATCGACAACTTCGATTCGGTGAATCATATTTTTTTAAGAAATGCTTTTTGAGCAATATCTTTTCTGTACGTCATTTTATTAAACCAAACTCCCTGCTTTCCGATTACCTGGTAAACTTTTTTTATTGCTTCTTTGATATTTTTTCCATAAGAAGTAATTCCTAAAACTCGTCCACCATTAGCAACCACTTTTCTATTTTCTTCTTTAGTTCCGGCTTGAAAAACCACCAGATTTTTATCTTTGATTTTATTGAGGCCATAAATTTCTTCTCCTTTTTTATAGTCTTCCGGATAACCGCCGGATGCCAAGACAACACAGACAGAAGCGCCTGATTTAAAAAAAAGTTTTTGTTCATTAACCGACCCTTTAATTATTGATAGAAGGATTGATAAAAGATTGCTTTTCAGCATCATCATTAAAGGCTGAGTTTCCGGATCGCCAAATCGGCAGTTAAATTCTAGTACTTTAGGACCGTTGGCGGTTAGAATAATTCCCGGATAAAGGATTCCCTGATAAAGACAGTTTTCTTTAGCCAGAGCCGAAATCGTTGGTGCAATAATATTCTTTTCGATTTCCTTAATTAATTTTTTATTAACAAAAGGTACTGGCGCATAGGCACCCATACCACCGGTATTAGGACCCAAATCTTTATCTTTCAATCTTTTATGATCTTGAGAAGGTAAAAAAGAAAGAAAGTTTTTTCCGTCGGTCACGACCATAAAGGAAACCTCTTGGCCAGTCAAACATTCTTCAATAACGATTCTATTAGCTGACTGGCCAAAAATTCTATTAACCATTAACTGTTTTAAGAATTTGATTGCTTGTTTTTTATTTTTACAGACCATCACTCCTTTGCCGGCGCAGAGGCCGTCGGCCTTAATCACTAAAGGATATTTAGCACAGAGAAGATATTTTTTAGCTTGATTAAAATCAGCAAAATACATAAAGTCTGCTGACGGGATATGATACTTTTTCATCAACTGCTTAGCAAAGATTTTTGAAGCCTCGATAAGACTGGCTTTTTTTGAAGGACCGATGATTTTGAGGCCATTTTTTTTAAAAAGATCAACTATTCCCAAAACCAGAGGTGCTTCTGGCCCAACCAGAGTCAGGTCAATTTTGTTTTCTTGAGCGAATTTCAGAAGATCGTTTATGTTCTCTGATTGGATATTAATATTTTTTCCTATCTGGTTGGTGCCGGCGTTACCAGGAGCGAAAAAAATTTGGGAAACATTAGAAGACTGTTTAAGTTTCCAACCCAAAGCATGTTCTCGACCACCTGAACCAATAATCAAAATAGTATTTTCTTTCATTTTATTAATGCCAAAAGGCTCGGCGGTAAGTAAATACCATCGGAATTTTTAATTGGTCGGCAGTTTTTATAACATCTCTATCCCGGACTGAACAGCCTTGCTGGATAATGGCGCCGATTTTATATTTGGCGGCCAATTTGACAGAGTCATCAAAAGGAAAAAAGCTGTCGCTAACTAAAATTGCTCCTTGGGCTTTTTTTCCAGCTTGTTCCAGGGCGATTTGCGTCGATCTAACTCTTGAGGTTTGACCAGAGCCAATTCCTCGAGTCATCGGAATATCTTTATCAACAACAATCACTGAGTTGGAACGAATGCGAGAAATAAACTTCCAGCCAACTTTCATCTGTTCCAGTTGTTTTTTGTTTGGTTTTAGCTTGGTGACTATCTGCCAATTTTTAAAACTGTCTTCAATATTTTCGTCTGAAGTCTGGATGATAAAACCACCATTAACCCACTTAACATTCATCTTTGGTCGATATTTATCAATCAGGCCAAAAGTATAGATGCCCATGGTCTTTCTAATACTGATTAAAAAAGGTAGTATCTGTTTATTGATACCAGGGGCGGCGATGATATCGATATTGCTTTTTAACTGGTTTTTAAAACGTGCGATAATTTTAGCAACAGCAATGTCAATATTTTTATTCAAAACGACATTTCCACCAAAGGCTGACTGGGGATCAGCCTCAATGGCTCTTTCTAAAGCCTGACTAATGGTTTTTCCTAAAGCGATTCCGCAAGGAGAGTTGTGTTTGATAACAACGGCGGCCGGCTCTTTAAAAAATCTTATTGACTCAAGGCCGGCATTAATATCAGTTGTATTAAGAAGTGATAACTCCCTGCCGGAAACTTTATCAAGTTGAGTTAGAGGAGAATAGTTGTTTGGTTCCAGATAAAAAGCCGCCTGTTGATGGGGGTTTTCTCCGTAACGCAGAATGGTTTTTAGTTTGCCGGAAATAGTTAAGTATTGAGGAAAGTTTTCCTTTGACAAAAATTTTGCCACCTGGCTGTCATAATAAGAAAGATAGCTAAAAGCTTTAGCGGCCAGTTTTTTTCTTAAATCATCATTAATGGAGTTGGTTTTTAATCGGTCAATAATTAATTGGTAATCAAAAGGATCAGTTACCACTAACACGTTTTGGAAATTTTTCGCGGCCGCCCTAACCATCGTCGGACCACCAACATCAATATTTTCAATTGAATTATTTTCTTCAAAAGGATAAAGATTACAAACAACGATATCAATCGGTTTAATGGAAAATTTTTTTGCCTCTTTAACCTGGTTTTTATTTTTTCTGTCAAAAAGAATACCGGATTCAATTTCAAAACTAATTGTTTTCATCCGGCCAGCAAATAACTCAGGATTACCGGTAATTTTTTCAATCGGGATAACATTGATATTATTTTCGAGTAATTTTTTTGCCGTCCCGCCGGTCGAGATAATTTGATATTTAAGTTTTTTTAGTTCTTTAGCCAACTCAACAATATTGGTTTTATCAAAGACGCTGATTAAAGCATATTTCATATTATGAATTGCATAATTTAATTAACGTTTTAACATAAATCTGATTTTCTTTTTTCTTCAACCTAGTATATAAAGACTGGACAGTATCCCCTTCTTTAATCTTTTCAAAACACCTGCCAAAAACCGGACCAAAATCAAACTCATGGGATAAAAGGTGGTTAGTACATCCGGCATAAGTATGTTTTCCATTTAAAAAATTCTGCATTGCCGTAACTGTCATTTTTCCTTTATTCCATAAAGCTAAAGTTCCATCGGGATTTTTAACAACTTCGTTTACGCTGTCAGGTATCAATCCGGGATGGGTATTTATAATTCTGCTAGGAAATGCATCAATAACTTCATCTAAAATAATCTGTTTCCATCCGGCAAGACATATATAATCAATATTTAATTTTTTCAAAACAGGTAATAAGTCTTCTTTTTTTGAAACTATTTTAATTGGCAATTTATGTTTTCTTGCCCGATCTAAACCTGGTGATTTAGAAGTATCGCTAACAACAGCAATAATTTTTGCATTAATTTTTCCAGATTCAATCCCATCAATAATAGCTTGTAGATTAGTCCCAGTTCCGGCATCGGAAATCAAAACTGCTAGTTTTTTCATTGTTTTTCTAGAATATTTTTTCGGAAATTATTATTAATTGGAACAGAGTATTTTCCGGTAAAACAAGCGTGACAAAGAGTATTTTTTTTCAACTGAGTAGCCTGAACCAATCCTTTAAGGGATAAATATTTTAAAGAATCCGCTCCGATAAATTTTCTAATTTCTTCCACGGATTTCTTACTGGCAATTAAACGGTTGGCGTCTGGAGTATCGACACCGTAATAACATGAATATCTAATAGGAGGAGAGCAAACCCTAATATGGATTTTTTTTGCTCCGCACTTTTTTAAAATTTCAATAATTTTTTTAATGGTTGTTCCCCTGACAATTGAATCATCAACAATAATGATTCTTTTTCCTTTAACGATTTTTTTTAGAGGGTTAAATTTCATTTTTACCCCGGAATCTCTAGTTTTTTGTTCCGGTTGAATAAAGGTTCGGCCAATGTACCTATTCTTTATTAAAACTTCTCCATATGGAATTCCTGAAGCTTTTGAATACCCAAGGGCCGCTGAGGTGCCGGAGTCAGGTATGGCCACAACCAAATCAGCTGCAACCGGCGATTCATAAGATAATATTTCCCCGGATCTTTGTCTAACCTGATGAACTAATTGGTCGTTTAAGACTGAATCCGGACGGCTGAGATAAACATATTCAAAGACACAAAATGATTGTTTTTTTGAAGACATCAATTTAGTATTTTTAAAACCTTGATCGTCAATGATGATTAATTCCCCCGGTTCGATATCTCTTATATATTCAGCTTCAAGCATATCTAGGGCGCAGCTTTCTGAACAGACCACATGTTCATTTTTTATTTTTCCCAAAACCAAAGGACGAAAACCGTTAGGATCCCGGAAAGCAAAAAGTTTTTTTCTCGACATGGCCACAATACTAAATGCGCCTTTTAAATAAGAAAAACTTTTTGAAATTTTTTCTTCCCAGGTTTTTCCTGGAGTTTCTTTAATAATCTGGGCGATGACTTCGGTATCTGTTGATGAACAAAATTTTACTTTTTTCAATGTTTTTGATAATTGATGACTATTAGCGATATTACCATTGAAGGAAATTGCAAAATCATCATCTTTTAAATTAAGAATGATCGGTTGGACATTATTTAAAGTATTACCACCAGTCGTCGAGTAGCGGGTATGACCGATGGCGATATAACCTTTTAATGTTTTTAAATTATTTTCATTAAAGACGGAAGTAACTAGGCCGAGATTTTTTATTGATTTTGTTTTTTTTCCGTTTGAAACGACAATACCGGCCCCTTCCTGGCCACGATGCTGGAGACTTTGAAGACCCAAGAAAGTTAGGTGGGCAACGTCCTGTTTTTCACTGTAAATACCGAAGACACCACAATTATCTTTTAAGACATCATCCTTTAAAAAAACCCGCTCTGTGCGGGTGGTTTTATTATCTGAGAAAAATTTATTTCTCATTAGAAATAAATTATAAGAAATCAAAAATTATTTTGCAAGGTTAATTTAAAAATATCATCCTCCACTATTATTATATCGACGGCCGTCTACAAGATAATGTAAATATTAATATATTATTTAATTATTTTTTAAAATATAAATAACAAAAACTCACTATAATTAATTATAGTTAAAAATAAGTTTCCTGCCAGTGAGGATCGACTTCTACCGTCAGATCTAAATAGACCTTTTTATTGATCGCCAAGGCGATTTCCTTTCTCGCATAACTGCCGATTTCTTTGATCTTTCTTCCTCCTTCGCCAATAAGCATTTTTTTATAACGAGTATTGATGGTTAAAATTCTTGCTTTGATATAGGTTAATTTTTCGTCTCTTTCAATAATCTGATCGACGATCACTGTCGTTGTATAAGGAATTTCCTCTCCCATCATTAGATAAATTTTTTCTCGGATTAACTCGGAGATAAAAATTTTGGCATCGAGGTTTAAAATGGGATAGGTAAGATTTTCAGGAATCTCTGTTTCCTCTCTTTCCGGAATAAACTCGAAGATTTTATCGACTAATGGTTTACAGTGAGTTTTGTGAAGAGCGGAAATTTGAAAGACTTCTTTAAACTCTTCTTCTAAAAATTTATATTGAGGAAGATATGATTTTTCCTGTAAATCTATTTTATTAATCACCAAAATTTTTGGCTTGTTGATTTTTCGAACCAGCCCCAAAACCTTTCCTTCTTCAAAGTCGCGCTTGCGCGTATGATCAACAATATAAAGCACTAAATCAACTTCTTCATGGATAACTTTTAATGTTTGTTCGTTAATTTTTCTCGAAAGATAGTCTTCAGTTTTACCGAAAATTCCCGGCGTATCAACAAAGATGATTTTTCCCCGAGGTTCTTCATAGACGGCTTTGATAGGAAAACGAGTAGTTTGCGGTTTAGGCGAAGTGATAGCGACTTTTTGACCAATTAAATTATTGACAAAAGTTGATTTGCCAACATTAGGCCGACCTAAAAGAAGCACCTTTCCGGTTTTCATTTAATAATTTTAACAAAATATTAAACCTCTATTCTGGAGAAAAGGTAGCTGCCGAGAGACAGTATCAAAAAAGTAATCAGCCCTAACACCAAAAAGTCAACTCCCAGTCCAAAATGTGAAATTCCAGTGAGAGTGGTTCTCAGTCCATCAACACCATAGGTCAAAGGATTAAGACGAGAAATAACATCAATCGTTTTCGGCAATCCGTTTAAGGGGAAAAGAGCTCCTGATAAGAAAAACATCGGCATCACCAAAAAGTTCATGATTAGTTGAAAACCTTGAAAGTCATCAAGAGTAGAGGCAATGGCGGTGCCAAGGCCAGTAAAAAGTAAAGACATTAAAAACATAATAACAAGACTGATAATTACAGAAAAAATATTAGTTGGTTTGAAGCCAACAAAAAGAGAAAGGATAAAGATAATCACTCCTTAGAAGGTGGCAATCGTCGCTCCGCCTAAAGTTCGGCCAATCATTATTTCAAGACGCGATACCGGCGCCACCAAGGTTTCTTTTAAAAAACCAAACTGTCTGTCCCAAATAATCTCGGTACCGGAAAACATTGAGGTGAAAAGAATTCCTTGAGCAATGATTCCCGGCGCTAAAAATTCCATATAGTTTCCTCCTCCGGCTTTTTTAAATATTGGTCCAAATCCAAATCCCAAGGCAACCAAAAAAAGAATTGGCTGGCCAAGCGATCCGATGATACGGGATTTGGAACGGAGATATCTCTTTAACTGTCTAAGCCAAAGCACATAAATTGTTCTCATATCATCTTCTTCCTCCTCGCCAGACTTGCCGGCGCATTCTCATCTGGTCTAGCCCCGAAGCTTCTTCCTCGCGGATTTTTCTTCCGGTCAGCGCCAAAAAAGCGTCTTCTAAAGACTTAGTCTCTGTTTTTGTCTTCAGTTCTAGGGCGGTTCCTTGGCTGATAATTTTTCCCTGATCAATAATGGCGATTCTTTGGGCTATCCGGTCAGCCTCCTCCATATAATGAGTGGTGAAAAAAATGGTAATTCCTTCTTGCTCATTAAGTTTTTTTATATACTGCCAAATTTGATTTCTTGTTTGGGGATCTAGTCCGAGAGTCGGTTCGTCGAGAAAAAATATTTTTGGATGGTGAAGAAGACCACGGCTGATTTCCAGTCTTCGCTTCATCCCTCCGGAAAAAGTTTTTACCAGTAAATCTTTTTTTTCCCAAAGCTCGACAATGGTTAAAAGTTCTTTTATTCTTTTTTGCCTGATTTCATTAGGGACATTGTATAAAATGCCGTGGAAGTTGATATTTTCGTAAGCAGTTAACTCATCATCAAGAGAAGGATCTTGAAAGACAATTCCAAACGATTTTCTTGTTTCGTCTTGATTTTTAGTTGGGTCAAAACCGTTAATAATAATTTTTCCTGCGGTTGGATGAAGAAGGGTAGTTAACATTTTAATTGTCGTTGATTTACCAGCGCCATTGGGTCCTAAAAAAGCAAAGATTTCTCCTTTTTTACTTTAAAAGAAATTTTATCAACCGCCGTAAAACCGTTAAATTTTTTAACCAGATTATTGACATTAATAATATTTTCTTCGGTCATAAGTTATTAATTATATATCTTTTTACTAAAAATCAATTAGATTTTAATCATTTTCTTCAGCTATTTTTCAGATTTAAGAGTATAATTTTTTTCATGAGAATTCTTGTTATTGAGGATGAACACCGAATAGCCAACTCGATAAAAAAAGGCTTGGAGCAGGAAAACTATGCGGTTGATATTGCTTATAACGGTGATGATGGTTATGATCTTGCCTCAACTGAAGAATATGACGCGATTATTCTTGATTTAATGCTGCCTGGAATGGATGGGATTAAAATATCAAAAAACCTTCGTAAAGAAAAAATCCACACCCCAATTCTTATTTTAACCGCCAAAGGCCAGATTCAGGATAAAGTCATCGGTCTTGATTCGGGCGCCGACGACTATATGGTTAAGCCTTTTTCTTTTGAGGAGCTTCTGGCGCGCATCCGCGCCTTAATCCGTCGACCAAAGACGACAATTGATCAAGTCTTGACCGTTTCCGACTTGACTTTTAACCCTAAAACTTTTGCAGTGAAGCGTTCCGGAAAATTAATCGCTCTCTCCAACAAAGAATTTTCCCTTCTTGAATATCTAATGAGAAATAAAGGTAGGATCCTCAGCAAAGACCAGATTATCTCTCATGTTTGGGACTACGACGCCGATATTCTTCCTAATACAATTGAGGTTTATATAAAAAATTTAAGAAACAAAATTGACTTACCGTTTAAAAAAAATCCATTGATTAAAACTATTAGAGGATTCGGTTATAAAATTAGTGGCGATTAGTCTATGTTTAGAACAGCGAGAATAAAATTAACTGCTTGGTATCTTCTTATCATTATGTTAATCAGCCTCTCTTTTAGTGTTGTAGTCTATCGGGTTTTAACCCTTGAGTTTAATCGGTTTTCCCGCGCCCAGCATTTTCGCATACAGTTTAGACTTCGTGAAAATGAGTATGTTCCTCCAGGAGTTCGTCAACAGCTATCTCCTCCCTCAGCACTAGAGATAGAACTGGTTGAAGAAACAAAAAAGAGATTAATAATATTCCTTATTTTTATTAATGGAGGAATATTAATAATTTCCGGCGGGATCGGCTATTTTTTAGCAGGGAAGACTTTAAATCCAATCGCTGAAATGGTTGATGAACAAAATCGGTTTATCTCTGATGCCCCCCATGAGCTAAAGACTCCGTTAACTTCCATTAAAATCGCCATGGAGGTAGGTCTGCGTGACAAAAACCTCGAGATTGATTCTGCAAAAAGATTATTAAGGAAAGCATCAGTGAAGTCAACAAACTCCAGTCTTTATCCGAAGGCTTACTTCAGATTGCCCAATATCAAAAACCAAATATTATAAAATTTGAGAAAATATCGATTGAGGAAGTTGTTGGGGAGGCAATCAAGAAGATAAAGCCTTTAGCCACCCTTAAAAAAATAGAGATAAAAAATCAGGTAAAAAACGGCAGCATCAACGGAAACATATATAGCCTGGTTGATCTACTGGTGATTATTTTGGACAACGCCGTTAAATATAGTTCAAAAAAAAGAGCTATTTTCATTAACTCTAAAAAGGATAAAAAAAATATTCATCTATCAATAAAAGATTAGGGAATCGGCATCGACAAAAAATCTCTGCCCCATATCTTTAACCGGTTTTATCGGGCTGACGAGGCGAGGACGAAAAACGGCCGAGACGGATACGGGTTGGGACTGTCAATCGCCAAAAAAATTGTTAGTGTCCATCAAGGAGAGATCAAGATGGAAAGCAAGGTGGGTGGAGGAACAACAGTGACAATTTCTTTACCGGTTTTCAGCTAATTTTAAGGATAAATGATTAAAATATTTTATGAGAAAAATTAAAGATTATTTATTAAAGCTTTCTCTTATCAAGAAGATAGCGATTGTTATTGTTATTATTGGTTTGGGTTGGTTTGGTTTTTTAAGAATCTCAACATCTAAAAAAAATCAAGTTAAATACGAAACTGCCAAAGCAGAAAAAGGGAATTTAGTTGTCACAGTTACCGGGTCGGGAACGGTTTCTTCCAATAATAACAGCAATGTAACAACCTCGGCAACAGGTGTTGTTAAAACGCTTTTTGTCAAAGACGGAGAGACAGTAAAAACCGGCGATAAAATTCTTGAAATCGAGCTTGATCTTGAAGGCCAGCAAAAACATGCTCAAGCTTATTCCTCATATTTATCTGCGCAAAATTCTCTTCAATCAGCTAAGGATGCCTTATATACTGCCCAAGCAGATCTTTTTACCAAGTGGCAGACATATTTTAATCTGGCGGAAAGCGATAAATATATGGGAAGCGATGATAAACCAAAAATAGAGGAACGAAACAACCAGACAGAATTTTTAATAACACAAAATAATTGGTTAGCGTCAGAGGCAAACTATAAACTTAAACAAAAAACTGTCACACAAGCCCAAACTTCTTTAAACTCTGCCTGGTATTCATATCAGCAAGCATCACCGATTATTTACGCTCCAATATCAGGAACGGTTTCCGGACTATCCTTACAGATTGGGTCAGTAATAAACTCCCAATCAAGCTCCAATACAACGGCAACGACCAATAAAATAGCAGGAGTCAGAACCGATGCTATGCCGACGATCTCCATTAGTCTGACAGAGATAGATGTTCCAAAAATAACAATTGGGGATAAAGCAACAGTTACATTTGATGCCTTTACTGACAAAACTTTTACAGGAAAAGTGGTTAGTATTGATTTAATTGGTATAGTATCTTCAGGAGTGACGACTTATCCGACCGTGATTTTACTCGACACAAAATCCGATGCAATTTTACCCAATATGGCGGCAAGCGCCAACATAATTACTAACACTAAAGATAACATTTTATTAGTGCCGGTTTCAGCCGTGATAACGCAGAATGGAACCTCAACAGTTCAGATTATGAAAAACAACAAACCGCAGACAGTTACAGTGGAAACCGGTCTATCATCAGATGAACAAATCGAGATTAAGTCAGGTTTAAAAGAAGGCGAAACAGTTGTTACTTCAACGACTCAATCAGATTCTTCTAGTCAACAAAGTCAAACCTCATCCCCTTTTGGCGGTTTTGGAGGAGGCAATATTAGAATAATGAGATAAAAATTTATAATGAGCGGAGTCGAACGATGATTAAACTAAAAAATATTTCAAAAATTTACCGAACAGGTTTAATTAATACAGTCGCTCTTTCCAACATTTCCTTTGAGATAAAAATGGGTGAGTATGTGGCGATTATGGGTCCTTCTGGATCAGGAAAATCAACGCTGATGCACATTTTAGGCATACTAGATACACCAACATCAGGTGAATATTATTTAGAGAACCAGAAAGTTAGTGATCTTTCCGAAGATGAAGCGGCTGAAGTAAGAAACCATAAAATCGGTTTTATTTTTCAGGCTTTTAATCTTCTTCCTCGAATAACCGCTATCCAAAACGTAATATTGCCGATGAGGTATGCTGATGTTCCCAAAGAAGAAAGAATAAAACGGGCAGAAAAGTATTTAAAGATGGTTGGGCTTGAAGACAGGATGGAACATAAATCAAATCAATTATCAGGAGGACAACAACAAAGAGTGGCGATCGCCCGGGCTTTGATTATGGACCCAACGATTTTATTAGCTGATGAGCCGACGGGAAACATTGCTTCTGTCCAGGCAGATGAGATTATGAAAATATTTAAGAAACTAAACAAACAAAGAAGAACCATTATTATGATTACTCATGAACAAAATATTGCTAAACATGCTAAAAGAGTTATTCATATAAAAGACGGAAGAATTACTAAAGATGATTTAAGAACTGGAGAAACAGTGGCAGTTTTTGGGACGGAAAATTCTGACGGCAGTGTCACTGCCCAAAACATTCAGCTCAATCCAGCGATGAGAGGAAATTAATCCAAAATTGATTTGCATTTATTTATTTAATAAGTTAATATATTTTTATTGGTTTTTAACTTATTTTTATAAATTTTTAATAAAAAATATGGATAATTTTCCTCAAAAACCGATTAAAAACTTTCTGGAAATTCCCTATGATCAGCTTGAGTCGATGAATCTCGAGGCTAAAAAAAAGCGACTAGCAAATATCGATATTAAAGAGATTAAAGAATTTTATCTTAGTTATCTGAAAAAAGAAAAAAAACTAAAGGCAGTCACCATCGGTTTTTCTGATATCGAAGGCCGGTTTCATATGCTGGACTATGACAAGAAGTTTTTTCTTTCTAACTTTGACAGTATGACCTTTGATGGCAGTTCAGTGAGGGGTTTTTCCAAACAGGCCGAGTCGGACTTAAGATTAAAAGTTGACTGGCGGGCTTTTTGGTGGTTACCTTCAGATGTTTTTGGTCCGGGAAAAGTTTTAATGATGGGAGAGGTATTTTCTCAAGAAGATAAACCATATGAGATGGATATAAGAGGCCTGCTAAAAACTTATACGAAAAAAATCAAATCAGAAAAAGGTTATGTTGTTTATGCCTCTAATGAAGTCGAGGGTTTTCTTTTGAAAGGAGAAGACGCGGAAAAGAACTATAATGAAAAGATTGGTTTTGAGGTCGCTTCCTATGGTGGTTATTATCACTCTTTACCAAATGATATCTTAAAAATTTTTATTGACCGGACCGCTGAGGCTCAAAGAGCAATGGGATTTGAGAACGAAAAAGATCACCCCGAAGTGGCGCCGTCTCAGTTTGAGCTAAACTATTCCTATTCTGAAGTAGTGAATGCGGCTGACCAGATTCAGATATATAAATTGGTGGCCAGACAGATTGCGAGAAATCTGGGTTTAGCCGCGACTTTTCTTCCCAAACCAATTATTGGTGTTAATGGCAGTGGTATGCATACTAATTTTTCCATGACAAAAAACGGAAAAAATATTTTTTATGACAAAAAAGGAAGAGCAAAGCTATCAACTTTTGCCTGGGAGATAGTAGAGAGAATACTCAATCATGCTTCAGAAACCTGTTTAGTTTTTAATAGCAGTGTTAACTCTTATCGTCGGCTTGATCCTCATTTTGAAGCGCCAAATCAGATCAGAGTTTCTGAGGTTGATCGGGGAGCAATGATACGGATTCCTCTTTTTAATAAAAGATCAGCGCGGATTGAAGTAAGAAGCGTCGCTCCTGATGCTAATCCATATCTCACGATGTATACCTTAATTAAGATAGGATTGGAAGGAAACATAGAAAAAGCCGCTGACGATAAACGTCCTCGTGTTAAATATCTGCCTGGCAATATTCAAACAGCGATTTTTCATTTTAGGCAAAGCGAAATGACTACCAAAATCTTTGGTGAAAACTTTAAAAGTAAATATTTGGAGTTGAAACAAAATGTTGCCAACCGCAGTCCGCTAGAATTGGGTGTTAAAGTAAAAAACAGCGAAGTTTTATATCATCACGAAGTCTACAACCAGATGCTCTGGAATGATTTTTAGTATTGCTTTTTGTCAAAAAGAGTGTTACCTTATAATAAGGAAGTTATGAAAATAAAAACATTTTTAATTGTATTTTTCGCAGTCAGTCTGGTTTTTATCAGTTTACTGTCTAGTTTAGTCTCTGGGCAGACAGGTCCTGTTCAAGAAGCACAGGTCTGGCGATGTTTGACTTCAACCCATGAGAATGCCTACGATTATACAGCTTACGCTGAAGGAACCGGTTTTCCAACCGATAGAGATGTTTATTTAGTCACCTGTGTTGGAGAAGGAAATAGCGGCGGATATGAGTGTACGACAGGTAATGCCCAATACGATCAGTTGCTAAAACTCGCTGGCGATGCAGACGCAATTATAGCTGATCCACCAGGAAAGACAAGAACCGCTGATGGAAAAGTTAGTCTTTATGTTGAAGATATTAGTTATCTTCATACTGGAACGCTAACATTTTTTGGCGTGACGCTTGGAGTGCCGTCTCAAGAACAAGGGACAGGAGGGATAGAAGGAGAAGAAAAGTCTCAACAGTTAGGGACGGTTATCATCCCAACTCCGACTCCTGTAGAAGATATAGAAAAATGCACAGTTATTGGTTGGGATCCTTTTGGCCGAGTGTTTGACGCTAAAAGTCTTGAACCCTTGCCTAATATAAATATCACTTTACTTGACTCAAATAAAAATAAATATAATCAACCTCAAACAGCCAATCCATTGACCACAGTCAAAGATGGGGCTTTTAATTTTTTAGTAACAGAAGGAAGTTATTATCTTTCTCCTTCTGTTCCTATTAATTATACCTTTACTGCTAACCCAATACTCAATCCAAACTATCAGTCCGCCTATTTTAATATCTATAAACCGAACGAGAAAATTGACGAACTTATCAACACACGGGAAGAGATTAGTCGAAAAAAACCCGATCCTGAACATCGGGATATTCCTCTTGACCCAGGTAGTAACCAAGTTTATGAATCTTGTCCCTCCATGATTTCTTATGGGGCAGTAGGAATAAATAATAATACTCGTATCGAGGGAAAAGTTTCTCATCCATTAACAATAGTGTCAGTAATACAAGGAGACAAAGAACTAAAAAAAACTCAGGCTGACAAATTTGGTTTTTATCAACTATGGATTGATAATAAAAATATCTCAGCTGATACGGCTTTAATAGTCAAGTTTACTAAAGTAGATTTAACCGGTGCCGGCCGAACTTTTCCTCAATGCAATATTACACCGTCACCGGAAGCTTATTCAAAAAATTCTTATATGTCATCTCTTATAAAAGGTTTTGTATCTCGTTTTTTTACAGTCTATGCCCAGTCTACTATAAAAATCTCAAATCCAATTCAACAGCCAATAACAATTAATCCTATTTTAACTTATATTGAAGGATATGCCTATGATACCTCGGGGAAAATTATCCCTAAGGCAAAAATTGTTGTTAAGATGGTCTCATCGAATATAGTTTATTATCAAGGGAAAGCTGATGAAAAAGGATTTTTCAGCATCGATTCCAAATATCTACCCATCTTCCCATACTATCTAGAATTTTCTGGTGTAAAGATGACTACCTCAGAGTTTGTCAAGAAAAATAATAACTACTTGATAGCAAATAAAATCAATTTAGGAACGACCATCAAAAATAACCAAACAGGTGAAAAATCTACTTCTTCAGCTAATCTTAATATTTTTCCTTCAACTGTTTCTCAAACAGGAGGAAACCTTAATCCTCAAAAACAGGCAGATATGACAACAAAACAAAATAATACTTTTTCCATTAAGATTGTTATTCTTTTTCTTGTTGTTACCATTATTGCCTTAGGAGCAATGGCTCTCTTTATCTTTATAAAAATAAAGAGATCTAATTAAAATCCTCCTTATTTTTGATTAATAGCTTCTCCTGCCAAAATCTCTTCGACCTCCACCGCCAAAACCACCTCCACGGTTTGGTCTTTCTTCTCTAGGTCTAGCGACATTGACGACAATCTTCCTGCCTTCAATCTCCTTATTAGTCATTTCTGCCACTGCTTTTTCCGCATCAGCTTCATTAGCAAAGGTGACAAAACCAAATCCTTTTGACCGGCCGGTGTATCTATCACTGATAACCACCGCTTCGGTCACTTCTCCATAGACGACAAACATCTCCTTCAAAGACTGATCGTTGAGTGACCAAGGAAGATTACCCACGTATAGTTTCTTTTTATCCATTTTATATATTCACCTCCTGACTTTTTATATTAAAAATTAATTATTAGTTATGAAGTTGTTGACTATTAGGCAAGCAAATTCAAACTATGTTAGATATTATATCATAAAATAAACAACAACAATCTATAATTCTTTTAATCATTGGCAATCTTTTTTAACTAAAGCTTCCTTTTTGGCTTTAGTCCATTTTTTGATCTGCCACTCTCTTTTCATTGCCAGTTGTAAAGTTGGATATTCTTCAGAATAAACGAGTTTTACTGGTTTCTTTGCTCTTAAATACTTTGAAGATTTATTTTTATCAAAATTATGTTCATTAATCCGCCTTTGAAGATTGTTTGTCTGGCCACAATAAAGGGAATTATCGGAACAACGAACTATATAGAAGTAATACATTTTGTGTCCTTCGACTCGTCGTGTTTCGACTGCGCTCAACACTCCTCGCTCAGGACATAAGAATCGCTAATTCCTCATTCTTCGGAAAGCGATTCTAATGCTATGTGGGTCGGTCAGGACCCAAAGTGTCCTTATAGCGTTCGAATCTAAATTATTTAATACACTAAGGTATTAATGGTTTAAACGAAGAAGTTATAAATAATAGTGATACAAGCACAATAATACCTAAGAATAAAGTTATTCCGTTAGCTATTAATACGGTGAAAAATACCTTTTTTCTATCTTCAAGTTTTGCCACATATGCCAAGAATAACCACTCGAACATTATGATCATAACTTCTATTAAAAGAAATGGCGCTAGTCCGTCGATTATTATTTGGCCATAAGGTCTGTAAAATTGGAGAGGGAAGATAGGATCAATAATTCGGCGCGAAAGCATTTTAATAGAGTCGAATATTAAAAAACCTAAAGGAAGAGATATGAAATTAGCTAACACAACAAAACCAATGTTTTTTTTACTTTTATAATCACGCTTGATGAAGACAAGTAATTCAATAACCGTAGTTATAAAAAAGGGAATAAGGATATATATGTATTTATTTATAAGTTCTAGAATAAATGCTTTTCTACAGTAAGAATTGCCGAGAAGCTGCGTATACTTTGGATTATTTTCATATAGACTACAGTTATCGAAGCAGATTTCCATGACCTCATTCCATTGACAGCTTGGTAGGATTACATCGGCGGTTACTTTAGGAGTAAATAGAAATATAGTGATGAAGAAAATCAGTAG
>PFRZ01000008.1:27196-27626 GCA_002788805.1 Candidatus Roizmanbacteria bacterium CG_4_9_14_0_2_um_filter_35_15
TATCGTATTTTGAAGAAAGAGTGAGTGCTGTCCAATCTGCAATTAGAAGATTTTTAAAAATCCTCTCTGCTCTACTCTCCCCCTCAAGCCAGATCTTGGTACTGGGCAGACCTCTCTCTTCATAAAGTCGTTCTGTTACTTCAATACGCTTAAGCACTTGAGGATGGTCGTCACTGCCTGCGATAAAGATGAAATGGAATTTATCCATAATATTTTTGGTATTTTCTGTCTTATCGAAACCTGTCATTTCGTTGTGATTTAGCTCCGGCAAAACATTATAAAAAGCCGGTATCTTTGCCGTCTCGTTGAATTTTATTTTCCAATTATAGGCAACAGTCTCGTATTGATTTGATGCATATATTACAGGCACTTTGCCGTAAAGCTCCTCAGCAATATTCTCACCTTGTACTTTTAAATCTGCGGGAGATAA
>PFRZ01000016.1 GCA_002788805.1 Candidatus Roizmanbacteria bacterium CG_4_9_14_0_2_um_filter_35_15
CCGACCTTTTTAAACCAACCATCAGTTTCTGGGTAGTGGACGATGATCTTTTCTTTTGTTACCCACTCGAATTTGAGGCCGATGATTTTCAGGCCAACAGTTTCAAAGCGAGTGATAATTTTGCCAATTATTCCTCTCTGGACTCCGTCGGGTTTGATGATTAGCAGAGCTCTTTGTTTTTGCATAATAAATTATTTCTCGACTCGCTTCGCTCGCTCGAAAAATATTATAGTTCGAGCGAAGTCGAGAACTATCTCAAATATAATTCGTCTATCTCCCTCTCATAATTTTTAAATTCCGTGTTTTTAAACCAATATTTTATTTCTCTTTCCGCCTCCTCAACGTCTCCAGAAGCATGGACAAAGGTTTTTATCACTCGGTCAAGACTTGAAGATAGAGTCGAAGAGTCGAATGAATAATCACTATGTAGTGTGCCGGTTTGAGCCAGTAAAGGGATAGTATGACCCCTTAGTTTTCTGGCGATTTGGATCGCGTCCGGCCCTTGCCAGACCATGACAACAATCGGTCCCTCCATCCAGTATTTAATCAGCCGGTCATAAACGAATTGGCCAAGTTTGTTTGGGTCATTGGTTCCCATTTTTTCCTTGACATCAACGCCTGACTGTTTAAAAGAAGAAAGAGTTTTCTCGCCCATTTCCTTAATCCATTCAGGCGTCCCTGGATAGTGATTCTTAATGACGTCCTTAGATGGTTTTAGCATCTTCGTTGCCATCAATTTGAGGCCGACGTTTTCAAAAGTATCTATGATTACACCCACTAAACCACGTTTGACAGCGTCAGGCTTAATTATAATTAAAGTTCGTTCCATTTATGTTTTTAAACTTGTTAACTTATTATAGATGTCTTTCGTCACTTCATCAACAGATTTATTTCCATTAATATTTATCCATTTTGTCCAAACCTGTTTTTCCACCAAAATTTGGTACTGTTTATACGTCTTTCTAATGAATTCAAAGTCCTTTTCCCTTCGATTTTTTTCCTTGTCCTCGCCGAATTTGCGTTTGATGGCAGTTTCCGGATTAACATCAAGGTAAAAGACTAAATCTGGTTTTTCTATCTGAAAATCATTGGCAAATTGGAGAGCTTTTTTTAGGTCAACACCTTCTAAAGTTTGGTAACACAAGGCGGTGGTGAAGTAACGGTCAGCAATGACGATTCCTGACTTTCTTTTTTCCGCTATCAACCCTTTATCCATAAGGAACTGGAGCGAGTAGAGAAGAAACTGTTGTTCAGCGGAAAGATTTTTGTTTTGGTAAAGAAAGTCTTTAATCAGTTTGCCGACATTTCTGTCGTAGTCGGGATATTTGATTAACGTAGGGGTTTGATTAATCAAACCCCTACACATTTTTACCAGATTTTTCCCCTGGGTTTCGCAACCAGCGCCGTCAATGCCTTCGATGACAATGAACATGAAATCATTATAACAAATCTGATAAAATATAGTAGTTAGTCCTCGTAGCTTAACTGGAAAAAGCAGGCCCGTCCTAAGGGCAAGACTGGCTGTTCGACTCAGCCCGAGGACACAAACCAAGTAAAAAGTTAAAAACCTGCCTGCCGGCAGGTAGGTAGAAAGCTAAAAGTGAAGAACGCAACAAAACTCAAGAAATCCCGTTTAATTCGTCATCATATTGGTAGACATATACATAAAATCGCATCGAGTGAATATCTTCGTATTTTAGTTCTTCGTACAATTGGCAACTTTTTACTATTTTCCTGTCTGTTTATGATCGGAAAAACCTTTTATCAGCCCGTTCGTGAAGAAATTAGATATTTTATTGACACAAAAATCCAAAAGAAGTATTTTGTTGCTGACGTTAGTAATATTGGGAAAATTATTACTACAGAGCCTCAAAGTCAGAAAGGTTTACTGGCGAAAGTTTTTAATATAAAATCAACTGAAGTCTTAATACCGGAAGATCCTAACTTTTCGATTATAATTCCTAAAATCGGCGCCAATGCGAAAATCATTCCTAATGTTGATTCAGCTGATAGTAAAGTTTACCTTGAGGTATTAAAACATGGAGTGGCTCAGGCTTTAGGGACGGCTTTTCCCGGCGAAGGCGGCCATATCTTTCTTTTTGCCCATTCAACCGACTATTTCTGGAATGTCGGTACTTACAATGCGGTTTTTTACCTGCTAAATAAGTTAGAAACTGGAAATGAAGTGGATCTTTTTTTCCAAGGCCAAAGATATGTTTACCGCGTGATTGGCAAAGAGGTAGTTGATCCGTCTCAGGTGCAGTATCTTACCCGAAAGACTAATCGGGAGTTTATAACACTTCAGACGTGCTGGCCGCTTGGTACGACCTTAAAAAGATTATTGGTTTTTGCAGTTAGGGTTGTTGAATAAAGTAAGGAACTTCTTTAATAAGGATTACCACGGATTTTGAATAACGGATTTACACGAAACGGATTACACAGATATCCGTGAAAATCTATTTAACCAAATCCGTGTAAATCTTGCCTTATCTTATTCCAACAAGATACAGATCTGGCCATTGGTTGGCGTCAGGATTAAGATTGGCCAAGATAATCAACTTGCCATCAGAGGTAATATAGAAAAAATCACTTTCATAAGGTCCTGAATAGAAGGTTTGCTGATTGGTTCCGTCATAATCAACCACGCTAATTTTTTTACCTTCATTTATTAAAAGATGTTTAGAATCGAAATACCACTGAATTAATTGATAATTGAAAATTGGTAATTGATAATTTTTATCTTCTTTTTTATCATAGACGTAAAGACTGTTTTTTTTAAGGACTCGTGTTTCCAGAGATTGATTGCTACCCATAAAAGGCGGGTCAAGGATAATCGGCAGCGTAAGATTGGTTTTTACCTGATAAAGAAGCTTGGTTTCCGAAGGAGAAAAAGCAATGAGATTAAACGATTCTGAAGCAATCTTAACTATATCTTTAGGATAGGTTTCCAGAATTTTCATCTTAATTAGTTTTTTTTCTTTTTCCCAGGCAGTGATAAGGCTATCTTTTGACAGGCTGACATCAAAGGGGAAAGTGTTTTCTTCTTCCAAAGACAGAAGAAAAGCCTGAGACGATGTTTGATTATTAAACTCAATTATTGCCTGTTTATAGTCAGGCGAAAAAATAACCTGGGTAGAGGAAAAATCATACTTCTCTGCCAAATTTTTTTCCAAAAGGATTGGTTTTAAAGCCGGAAAAAAAGAAAAGATTCTTTTACCAGCCTCAAAAAGGTAAAGACCGTTTTTCTTATCTAAATCTTCTAAGTCTGGCTTTTGGACAAAAACAAGAATCTTTTCCGTATCATCAATTGGGATGGCTTTGACTAAGCCACTATTCGTCAAAGGAGAAAGCGAGGGATTGAGAGGAAAAAGGACCGCTTCCAAGCTGACGACCAACTCACCCTTAAGAACAATCTTTTTTGACCAACTAGTGTAGCCGTCTTTTTTTATTTCCACCTGATAGTGATTAGGGGATAGAGTAAGATTAAGGTCAGTGACGCCTTTAAGCTTTCCATCAAGATAAACTTGAGCGGTTTTTGGATAAGAAGTTAAAGAAAGAATGCCAGTTGAGGAAAGAGTTTTTTTCCCCAGATCAAGACGATATCCACGAGTGTAAGAGATAATCCACAGTAAGATCGCAAAAAATGAAATAAAAAATAAAATTTTGAAAAGAAATTTCATAGTAAAAACAGTATAACAATATAGCTATTGTGTATTATACAATATATAATTATGTTCTTTCGGAAAAAGATTGGCATTGATCTAGGTACAGTTAATACTCTTGTTTATGTTGCCGGTGAAGGGATTGTTTTGAATGAGCCAACTGTCGTTGCCTATTCGCTTGAAGATCGACAAATCTTAGCGGTTGGTGAAGATGCTCGCGAGATGCTTGGTCGGACGCCAGGATCGATTGTTGCTACGCGGCCAATGAAAGAAGGAGTAATTGCCGATTACAAGACGACTTCGGCCATGATCACTTATTTTTTAAAAAAATCCTTAAAAGGAACAGTACTTTGGCCAGAAATAATGATCTCAATTCCTGGTGGAGCCTCGCAGGTAGAAAAACGAGCAGTGGTGGCCGCCTGCAAGCAGGCTGGCGCAAGCAATGTTTATCTAATAGAAGAGCCTTTAGCGGCAGCCATTGGAGCAAAAATACCTATTTCTCAAGCATCTGGTAATATGATTGTTAATTTAGGCGGTGGAACCAGTGAGATGGCCATAATTTCTTTAGGTCAGTTAGTTGTTAGTAAGACGGTAAGAGTAGCAGGAACTAAGCTAGATGAAGCGGTAATCAACTATTTTCGCAAGAAGCTGAACTTGATTATTGGTGAGCGAACCGCTGAAGATGTTAAGATGAAGATCGGCAATGCGTTTTTAGAGACCACTCCGGCAACGACTACGATTAGAAAGGTTGAAGTTAAAGGAAGAGACTTTCAGACCGGTCTGCCTAAGATATTTGAAGCCGATGAAAAAATGGTTAATGAAGCGATTATAAAACCATTAAAATCAATTTTAGAAGGTGTAAAAGAGATGTTATCAGAAACTCCTCCGGAACTGGCGGCTGACATTGTTGATAAAGGAATTGTTCTTTCCGGAGGAACCGCTTTATTAGCAAACATTGATCGCTATGTAACTTATTACACAGGAGTTTCTTCTTTTGTGGTTGACGATCCTTTATTTTGTGTTATTCGCGGAGTGGGAATGGCAATTGAAAATTTAGATAGTTTTAAAGAAGCTATCCGATAGTAATTAAAGCAAATTCAAAAGTCAAAATTCAAAAGTCAAAATTACAATTAAAAATTCAAAAGTAATATAATATAGTATTATTTATTATAATTAAACTAATTTGAACACAAAATTACTATTTAGTTTATTATAATAGTAAAATATCAAAAAAAATTTTTTGAACAAAAACAACTTTTAACTTTTAACTTTTAACTTTTAACTTTTCCTATAGTATTTATGTCAACAATTAAGGAAAATAAAATATTAGGAATAACGATTACTGTACAATCTAAAGATACAGTCCTAGAGAAAATTAAAAAATACATAGATAGACCGGTTGGTTTCTTTCATATTGTTTCTCTTAACCCGGAAAATATGATTATTGCTCAAGAAAGCAGTCAGTTCAAAAAGGTGATTGAGACAGCCCAAATCAAAATTATCGATGGCATCGGGATTGTCCTGGCAGGCCGTTTGTTTAATTTAAACTTGGAAAGACTAACTGGGGTTGATCTTATAAAAAATTTAGTAAATTTGGCTTCTAATATGCGCTTAAGAGTACTGTTGATTGGAGGTAGACCAAATTTAGCAGAATCATTAGCCAACTGCTACCGGGTGGAATTTTCTCAGGCTAAGTTCAAAGGCGTCTATGGGATAAAGGATATTAAAAAACCAACCGAAAAGGAGGAGGGGAGAATCCTTTCTATAGTTACCGCTTATAAGCCCCATTTGGTTTTTGTTGCTTTTGGTTCGCCGGATCAAGAACTATGGTTAGCACGTCATAAAAAGGAGTTTTCCGGAATCGTGGCTATGGGAGTCGGCGGAGCCTTTGATTATCTATCTGGGAAGATCGTTCGCGCTCCGGAATTTATCAGAAAAATCGGGTGCGAATGGTTATATCGTTTACTCAAACAACCATGGCGATGGAAAAGACAGTTAAGGCTAATTAAGTTTATTAAACTGGTAATAGAAGAAAAATGGAAAAAGAGGTAGTTCGAGTAATTAAATACTTTCATTTCTTCAACTATTCTCCCAACTTTACCGAAGTTTATACCTTTTTATCGAAAAAAACCTCAAAAAAAGCCCTTAAAATGGCGATTTTAAAATTAGAGCGACAGAAAAAGATAAAAAGAATTAAAAATTGTTCCAGATATACTCTACCGGAGTATACTATTACAAGTCAAAAGTCAAAATTCAAAAGTCAAAATTACAATTCAAAAGTAAAAAGTAACAATACAACAATAGAACAATATAACAATTTTATTAAAGAACAACAAATCTCTAAAGCCAAACTTAATTCCTTAAAATTTAAACTTTACCTTAAGTTGCTTACTCTTTTTCCCCAAATAAAACTAATCGGTCTTTCTGGGTCAATTGCGATGATGAATGCTTCTCATGATGACGATATTGACCTATTTATTATTACTGCTAAAAACCGGCTTTGGACAGGAAGATTTTTAGCCGTGACGATAGCATTTCTTATGGGACTAAAAAGAAGAAAAGGCGTCCTCAAAGCCCCGAATAAAGTCTGCTTAAATCTTTTCTTTAATGAAAGTAATCTAACCGTTCCCTCATACAAAAAGACCGAGTTTGTTGCCCATGAAGTACTACAGATGAAGCCGATTTTCGTTAAGGGTGACATTTATGAGAGATTTTTAAAGGCAAATCAGTGGGTAAGGGATATTTTTCCTAATTCAAGTTGGATTAATTCAAAATTCAAAATTCAAAATTCAAAATTACAATTCAAAAGTAAAAATTTTAAATTTTTAATTGTAATTTTTCATTTTTCATTTTTCATTTTTAATTTACTTATGAATGGAATAGAATTATGCCTGAAAAAGCTTCAATTAACTCTTATCAATCGTCACAAAACCTCTGAAATCATCACCAACACCCAGCTCTGGTTTCATCCGAAGGATTACTCTTCTTTCATGTAGCAGGTTCCCAGTCCGGCCGCTTCCATCTGATCCATGATAGTTTCAGCTCTTTTTAACTCAACCTTAAGGGTTTCAGCGAGCATTTTTGAGGATAATTCATCATGTTTATCCATTATTTCCAAAGCTTTGGAAAAAAGAGGATCACACTCAATTTTTCCAGTCTTAGCTTCGGATACCCTTAGGGTGTCTGAGGCTGGCCTTTCCAGACTTTTTAAACGGCTGTCAATATCGTCTAATTTTTTCAAAATCACCTTTACCGAGTCGTCCATGGTTTTATTATAACAAGTTAAACTAACATCTTTTTAGTAGCGACTTCTTTTATCTTTTCATAAATATACTTCAGAATTTTTTTAATACTTTTGTCTTTTATTTTCTTAATCTCATTAAAAGCGAAGTCAATTTCTTCACGGACGTTGTTTATGTACCATTTATCTAAGAAAGTTTTATTTTTTTCTTGGCTAAGTTTAATATCATATTTTTTAATGAGATTATCATAAAAAGATAATATTTCTTTTTCTTTAATTTTGCCAAGATTATCATTCTCGGATTTTTTTATGGGAAAATATTTATTATTAATTTCGAATATTTTTTGATTTAGCTCTTTTTCGAATGAAAAAATTTTATTATTAGCTTCAAAGTCAAAGATGCTTTTTTTTATCTTTTCTATTTCTTCTTTAAGTAATGTAAAGTCATAATCTATAAGTTTGACTTCAGTTATTAGGCTGTTGAATCGGGAAATATCAATGCCAATAGAATAGATTCCCAGTTCGTTGGCCTGGACCAAAGTCGTGCCGCTGCCGGCAAATGGATCAAGAACTATATCGCCTGGTTTAAAGAAAGTGGTTTTTTTAAAATCGTCAATATGATTATCTAAAAAATACTCAACTAGTTGAGGAATAAATTTACCTTTATAGGGGTGAAGACGGTGAACGTGTTTGGTAGTGTCACTTTCCCTAAAATTATCAAATGATAATGTCCAGTTTAGATCAGCCCCTAATTTTTCTTTCCAAGCAATTTCCCGGAAACCATTATATGATTGGTAGTAGTTTTTTAGATCGTCGATATCAACCGAAGTTGAGCCGTTATCTTTATGTTTTTTTATTTTTCCATATTGAATAAGATAAGAAATATTTGATTCGGAGACTTGTTTATTTAAATACTGCGATGCCCACTCACTAGCTTGTTTTATAGTAAGGAGTTTCATAACCAAATGATAGCAGATTTTTATTTACTTATTATTTACAAATTCTTGAAAAGTTTCTTTGTCTTGAATTAAACAGTTTACCTCGTCTATAGAAAAATAGGTTGGATCAAAAGAATCATCACCCCACCATTCACTTAACTCTTTGTATTCAGAGTGTTTTTTATCTTTCATTACTTTAATAAAATGGTCAAAACCAGGATGACCACCAACGTCTTCTGGTGGTCCGGCGTTTTCACCATTAACACAGACAGGATAAGAAGCTTTGGGATCAAGTTTTCTTTCTTCTTTTACTTTTACAGTCATTTCCCATCCATCTCCAAAATCATAATAGAACTTAAACTGAGTTAAGCCATTTTTAGCAATATCATATAAAGTATAATCTGTCCATTCTAGTAAGTTGTCTGGCGGGTCTATAGTTCGATCTCCATAATTTATTCCCCGTGCAGTAATTTCAGACAAATGACAACCATCCCAGCCCATACTAAGATATAAAACAGTAGCGACTTCGTTTAGTTTCATATTTCCTTTTATCCATAATCGTCGCCAAATTCGGGGTTTCCAATGGTTTAATGAAATTGTTAAAGAATATATAGGAGTTTTTTTCAAAATCACTTTTACTGAGTCGTCCATGGTTTTATTATTATAGCATAAAGTTTTCGGATAAATCGGAAGACAGAAAACGGAATATCAGAAATCAGAAGACCGAATTCAGATAAAAACTACTTTGAATAATTTTGCCAGACGGAACAGAGTTTATTGATTTTTTTAGCAATTCTAATGATATTTGGTATATTTTAAGATCAGAAACATCACGTATCATAATTTTAGTCTATCACAAAAAATCTGACAATCTGATTTATCCGTCATCTGATTATCAGTCTTCAGTTCTCCGATTTATCTAGTTTATTTATTCAATCTCCAGACAAAAAAAGCCAAAGCTGTGACAAAGGAAACCCCAGAATAAATACAAGTGCACCCGCCAGGTGTTCTTGAAATATGGTATAAATAAATATTGATTAAAAATTTTAAAAATAATATGGAATTTGTCCCAAATAAAAAACTTTTGGATCTGTCCGGAAAAACCGCCATTGTCACTGGCGCCGTGGGGATTGGTTATGGAATTATCAATCGTTTGGCTGAAGCAGGAGCTAATGTTTTAGTGGCCAGCCGCAATGAAGAAGAAATAAATAAAACCGTGACAGAAATGACGACTAAAGGTTATAAAGTCAAAGGTGTAAAAGCTGATGTTTCAATTGAGTCAGAAGTGAAAAATATAGTTGAAACAGCAGTCAAAGAATTTGGCGGAGTTGACATTCTTGTCAACAATGCTGGTATTTTTCCTTCGATTCCTGTTCATCAGATGACTCTTGAGGACTTTGACAAAGTTCTTTCAATTAATTTGAAAGGCGTTTTCTTATGTTCAAAGTATACTTCCGAGCAGATGATAAAGCAGGGGAAAGGCGGGAAGATAATTAATATTACTTCGATCGATGCTCTTCATCCGTCAATGATTGGTTTAGCTCATTACGATGCCTCCAAGCATGGCGTCTGGGGATTTACAAAAAATTTAGCTTTAGAATTAGCCCCGCATAAAATTTGGGTCAATGCGGTGGCGCCGGGCGGAATTTCCACACCGGGAATGCAAAAAATGCAGGGAACACTTCCTCCGGGAATTGATATGAAAAAAGTTCTTGAGGTATTTTTGAATAAAATTCCCATGCACCGGATGGGTGAGCCGGATGAGATAGGCAAAGTGGTTTTATTCTTAGCCAGCGAAATGTCTTCCTACATGACCGGTAGTCAGATTGTCGTTGACGGAGGAGTGCTACTGTCGTAAATTACGATCGAGTCGGTATTCTTCGAGGGATTTTTGCAAATTGTTGCAGAGCTGGTATTCTTTCAAGAATTTTTAGATTACTACCTGGACTAAGTAACCAATTGTGAAAAGGAACTTTCCTGAGCATGGTTTCGGTAATAAGAAGAGACTCTTTTTCTTTTTCAAAATGTCGAAGCGAAAGTGTTTTTGCTAAATTTACAGAATTAAAGCCTTTTATTTCTTCTTCATCTACTCCAATGTCTAGACTTTTTTGAACATATGCTTGGTCATTAAGAGAAAATTCATATCTTGCGGTTAAAATTCGCTTACCGTTTACACCAGCGAGACTTAATATTTGATCTCCGTTTTCATCTCTTTGACAGAGCAAACAAAAATAACTTCTTTGAATACTATCTAAAGGTCTAAAAAAGGGTTGTTGTACCATCAGAAAGCCTGATTTTTCTCTGTCAAAAAAGACATAGGCATCGGTAAAAAAGTCATTTTTATGACGGCCCCTATTTAAGCCAAAAAATTCAAGCAAGAGTAAAAAAGCATCAAAATCTTTCATCTCTGGAAAAACATCTCTTAAAAAGTCAGGAATTTCTTTATTAACTAAACTCCTATGTTCAATTGAGTTATTAGCTTGGAATTTTAAAGCCTGAAGATGATCTTCAATATCATGGAGAAATTTTTCGACATCGTTGGCAGGAGTTTTTTGTTCTAATAACCTACTGGCTATTTCTTTAGTTCTTTTTGACATTGGTGTATGATACTAAAGCTTGTTAGAAAAAGCAAACTGGGTATCTTTATACATCCTAAGTACAAGTACACCTGCCAGGTGTACTTAAAGATTAGCTGATTTTTCGGATGACGATTTGATAAAGAAAGTAACCATAGATATAAGAAATCAAAATGGGGAGCAGAGTAGCGGTGAATAGATTATAATTCGCATAACTCCAGCGACCAATGATAATATAGACGGCCACTGCCGAAGCGCTGATCATCGAACTTTTCATTGTCGAGGCAGAAAATAATGGACAGATTGACAGATAAGTAATTATCAAAGTTGACAAAAATAGTATAAGTTAAAACAAAGATACAGTTTGCCGCGTGGGCAATGAGCATAAAGTTATAATGGAAAGACTGAATTTTCCGGCAAGATAAAGATACTTCAAGATATGAAAACCAATATCAGAGGAAGGCATATTCTTGTTGTTGAAGACATTATTGATACCGGTCTGACAATTAAAAAAATCGATAAACATTTAAGGCAGAAAAAGCCAGCCTCTCTTACTACCTTTGCTTTATTGGAAAAGCCTGAAAGGCGGAAGGTTGACTTTCAGGTTGATTATATCGGTTTTAAAATCCCCAACGTATTTGTCGAGGGTTATGGACTTGATTGGGATCAGTTTGGCAGGTTTAACCAAGATATCTTTGTGGGACCGGTAAAGCCGAACCATCGTTGACTGCGTGATTTCTTTATCTTACTAGAGTTTGAGATTTTAGACTGTCTATTTTAATTGGTCTGACTAAATTTACTCCTAAAGAAGCGATTTTGAAGCCAACATTGATAAAAAGCCCCAAAACCGTCAGATAAGCAAAGAAATTTAGAGTCTCATTAAGATCTTTGGCTGAGACAAGCTCAACTGGTGGCTGCTTGACACCGGTTGTTTGACTAAGATTAATATTGATTCCCTTAAGATTTAAAATCTTTATCGGCTGAGTTTTTTTAGTCAGGATTTGATAGCCGTTAAAACCTGAAAGAAAGATAACAAAAACACCGATAATAATTAAAAGATAACCGATAATTTTTTCCATCATAGATTAATTATATAATTAATCCAATAATCAATCCTCCAATAGCTCCAATGCCAATAATCGGACCATAGGCACGAGTAATAATAGCCGATGGTAGACTGAGAGAAAATCCCAAAATAAAACCGGTGACAGATTGTGGGATTCCTAAATTAACCTGAGGAATAAGAAAGCCGATCGCGAATCGATCGATAAAAGCCGAAACCATCGCCTCAATTCTTTTACGACTATTTTCGTATTTTAAAGGAATCATTATTAAAACATCTATGATTCCAAAAATTAAACCGCAGATTATTCCGAGAGTTATCTTATCCATATTTTTTCCTGTTTATCTAGATCAAAGACTTCGTTTATCTCAATTAAAATGGCAGATTTCGGCATCGGAGGACTACTTTTTGAATAGGCAATATCAAAGTATTTTCCCGACGGATAAATTTTTGCTTCTCCTTCTATCCGGTAATAATTTTTATCATACTTGGTAACAAGAGACACTTTATTATTTTTCTTAATATTTTCTAGGGTTTTTTTCATTAAACAAGCTCCAATCAAGAGTTTATCATCAACAAGACCCAATGAGATTACCATGATCGCACGAGGAACACCATTTTTTGAACAAGTAGCTAAAACAATTTCCTGTTTTTCTCTTAAAGCATGTTTCCAGTCCATAAAAATATTATAGCAGGGTTTTAGTTATTTTATCCCACAGGCCTTAAGGATTTCGGAGTTTCTGAAAAGAATGGTATGATCAGTAGTATATGTTAATCCTTTATTTGGTTGAAATTCAAATCCAAGATATATAACTTCCACATTTCTTTTTCTTGCTTCCTGGACAGCCGGTTGTAAATCAGAGTCAGAACTGCAAAGGATGGCGGTTTTAAGAAGTCTGTCTGCCGCCATAGAAACAAGATCAACAGCTATTTTTACATCAACGCCTTTTTCTCTAAATATTAGCTTAGTTTTATGATCAACTTTTATTTCTTGAGCGCGGACGTTGCCAGCAATTAAAAATTCAAATCCCTGTTTTTCAAGATTCGTTTTTAAATAGCGTTGGAATAAAATAAGCTTAATTGACTTTTCCTTTGTTTTTGGATGAAAGTGAAGTTTAGCAACGTAAAATATTTTTCTTGATACTTTGTATTTTTCTAGAGTTTTCTCAAGAAGAAAATTAAGATTAATTTTTGAAAGACTTTTCCCTTTTATTTTTACGTCTTCTTTTTTCAGTACATCTTCAACTTTATGAATGAAATTCTCGCCGTCAATAAAAAGAACAGTTTTGTCCATATGTAATCAGTATAACAAAAAAAACCTCGTCGGGCTTGCGCATGGACGAGGCGTTTATATAAATAATATACTTTATTGGTTATCGAAAGTCAAGACTTTTAAAGAGGGTAATTAATTAATCTGTCCAAAAAGCACTACATAATTTTTTCCATAGGCTTTGGCGCATTTTGGGCAAGTAGTGTAGGAAAAATAAAGTTTTTTCAGCTTTTGATTTTTGCTTTTAACATATTCTTCTATTTCTTTTGCCCAGATTCCTGCATTTTGATAGGGTCCTTCAAAAACTTTGGTCAAAAAAGTTCCAGAAAGAGTAGTCATCTGTGCGCCAGGAACATTTTTTATGACATCAAGATAGATGTCACAACCCCAAGAAGATTTTTCATCGGTGAGCATCAACTGATAAGAAGCTTTTGCCTGAGCTTTTTCAATCAGCCCCATGTTTTTTATAATTTTCTTACCCATATTTAGAGGAATATGAAGAAAACTTATCACCTGATCTTTGACAAATAGTTTATCTTTCCAGACAATCGTTTTATTCTGCCAAGGCTTGGGATCAAAAGGCTCGCAGCAGCCGGTTGGTTTTGTTTGATTGGTCATATTATGTAAATTATAGATTGGATTAAACTATTTTGCAACAAACTAAAGGTGGGAAAATAACGGCTTGGAGATAGTTCATTGATTATGTTAAAATACCTTTCTATGGAAGCAAAGACTAGATATGCTGCTAGAGCTGCTTGTAATCTTATATCTATTGCTGCACTTTTGGTTACAGCGTCTTGCGCTACAGCTTCTACTTCTCCAAGTAGTCCTGATGCTTCAACCGGTTTGCCACAAATGACTATGCCAACCCTTACGCCGCCAGTAGAGGCTATCCCTATACTTCCTATACCGCTAGATCCGTCGCTTTCCGCTCCGGCTTTTTGCGGAAAAGTAGAGACAAACGTAACTTCTGCAGTCCAGGAAGCCCTTCTAAAATTAGGTAGTGGACTAACTTTACCTGATATAATAGGTGCCCATTGGTATTTGGCTTTGGCTCATAATGGTAGTATATTTTCCGGCGATGTTGGTCCTGCTATAACAAATCCTGGCCCCAATAGTCATTTTAATATTGTCGGTAAGAATGATCCGGTTTGCGTCTCTCCAGATGAAGTAGCGGCAAGATTAAGACTTGGTGTATCAATCAGCGATGAAAATGGTAATTCCAGATAAAACAGAACAATTAAGGCATATACACTAATCGAAACCGAAATAACGATGTTTACCCTGCTTGCCCCTCGTAGTCCCGCTTAGCGGGATGGAAGTGGGGAGTTTATCGAAGGGATGTTGGAACTTTTTTGTCTTTATAATTTATTCCTTATCCATAAATCAAGTCCGTCATTCTTGTATCTTGGTACCAGATGAATGTGAAAATGAAAAACAGATTGTTGTGCATCTTTACCACTTGCATGAAGTAAATTTATTCCCGTAGGTTTATTTTCATAAACCAGTTTCTTAGTTAGTTTTTTTACCCCAACAGCGACTATTTGTAAAGTTTCTTCATCAATATCAAAGAGATTTTCAATATGTTCCTTAGTTATAAGTAAAGTGTGGCCTTTTGACGCCTGTTCTAATGGAATAATTGCAATTAAATTTGGGTCTTCATATACTATATCTGCAAAAGCTTGTTTTTGAATTATTTTGCAAAATATACAATTGTCCATGAATTAAGTATATCAGGAATTTGCGGAGAGCGTGGGTCCACTTCGCTAAAACTTCCCACTTCGCCAAGGCTTCGAGTGACAAGTCGAGGACTAAAAAACGATATTGGAACTTTTATAAATCCCACTTTTGTGAGATTTAGAGGCGCTTCATTAAAAAATACAAACA
>PFRZ01000011.1 GCA_002788805.1 Candidatus Roizmanbacteria bacterium CG_4_9_14_0_2_um_filter_35_15
AGGGGTCCCCACTGCGTCAAAAAATTTCGGTATCGAGCCTAAATTATAGATCATTCTAACCGGCGCGAGCTTAATCGTAATCCCTCTTTCCCTCGAAATCGGATTCCTATCAAGCATCTGCTCCTCGTGTTTTCCTGCTTCAACCGTACCAGTTAATTCTAATAACCTGTCAGCCAAGGTTGATTTTCCATGGTCAACATGAGCAATAATGGCAAAATTTCTGATATTATTCATAATATGAAATACTTATATTATTTAATAATTTTTCTTCGTATTTTATCTGCTCCTTTAATCCTCATCTGGCCAACTACAGCTATTATTTTATCATTTTCCCTTGATGTCATTGACGCTGATTTCGCTCATTATGTTGTTTCCAAAAAACAATATCAGATAATTGATAAAGCTCTTGATTTTTGGGTTTTTCTTTATGAGATGATTCTCGCTTGGCAGCTGTTTCCGGTTTTCCGTAATTTTCTTCTTTTTCTTTTTCTCTGGCGGATGATTGGGACTTTGATTTTTTATTTTACTGGAGAACGGAAGCTATTTTTGATCTTCGCCAACTACTTTGAAAACGCTTTTTTTGTTATTTTTTTCAGAAATTATATACCAAAAATAAATCTATACTTTCTTATTGGAATTTCTTTTATTATTAAACTTTTTCAAGAATGGTTCATCCACGTGGCTGATCTTTCAGTCAGAGAAGATATTTTAAAGAGTAAAAGAAAGTGGAGAAATTATGTATAATATTTAAATGATTACCAAGATCGGTAATTTTCTTCGTAAATATCGTCATAAACTTATAATTTTTTTTGCTGTTTTAGGCCCAGGATTTATTACCGCTGTCTCTGATAATGATGCTGGTGGTGTGGCTACTTATAGTGTGGCTGCATCCCTATACGGAATGGCTTCTCTTTTTCTCATTATTCCACAAACGATGCTTTTGGCTATTACTCAGGAAATTGGGGCAAGAATTGCCATCGTTACTCATAAAGGACTCGGAGATTTAATCAGAGAAAGATTTGGTGTTTTTATTTCGCTTTTACTTTTCTTTTTTTATTTTATTACTAATCAAGGAGTAATGCTCCAAAACGTTTCTGGCCTAAAAGCCTCACTCCAACTTTTCAATATCCCCTGGCAGATAGGTTTAATTATTATCTGCATTACTCTTATTATGATAGTGATTAAATTTAATTACAAAAATCTTCAAAAAATATTTTTATTTATGATTCTTTTTTATCTAGCATATGTAGTGTCAGCATGGTTGGCTAAACCTAATTGGTCAGAAGCAATTAATGAAAGTTTCATCTTTCCTAAAAAAACTAATTTGTTTGATTTTAAATATTGGTTCTCAAGAATTGCTGTATTGGGAACTACGGTCACTGCCTGGGGACAGTTTTTTGTCCATTCATACATTATTGATAAAAAACTATCAATAGAGCATCTTAAAGCAGAAAAAATTGAAGTTTATTTAGGATCAATTGTTTCTAACTTTTTTGCCTGGACAATGGTCGTGGCTGTAAGCTACACTCTTTTTATTAATAAAATTCCTGTTACTGACGGATTTACCGCTGCTTTAGCCATGAGACCTTTAGCAGGCGAACTAGCGACTTTATTGTTTTCCATCGGTCTATTCAGCGCTTCCTTACTTGGATTAGCCATTGTTCCTTTGGCAACCGCCTATGTTTTTTCCGAGATGTTCGGCTTCGAAGGTAGTCTTGACTCTGACTTTAAAAAAGGTCGGCTTTTTTATTTATTTTTTATTGTTCAAATTATCCTCGCCTTGATTATCACCCTTTTTCCTCAAACTTCTCTTTTTAAACTGACTCTTTATGCCGACTTTTTAAACGGCGCTATGTTGCCGGTAATTTTTTACTTTCTTATAAAATTTTCCGAAGATGAAGAGATTATGGGTAAGTATGTTTCCCGTGGATTTACTAGTTTCTTTGTTCGTTTAGGAGCAGTTGTCATCACCATCGCCGTTGTTATTACTTTCATCGGAAAAATACTGGGTATTTAATCTTTATAAACTCTTATACCACGTCCGCAAATGTTCCTTCCATCTTTTTAAACAGTCGATGAGAAACTAAATAAAGTCCCAAAGAAATCAGTAATCCAACTACTAAACTCTCCCACTTAGGAAAATCGCCTTTAAATAAAACCTGTCGATAGGCATTGATAAAGACTGACATCGGGTTGAGTTTAAAAATAAACCGGTATTTTTCCGGAAAGAATTCAGTCGCATAAATTACCGGTGTCAGATAAAACCATAGAGTTAACACCAGATCGAAAAGATACTGGACATCGCGATAAAAAAGATTTAGAGCGGAGAGTAATAAAGACAGTCCATAGGTGAAAAAAAATTGCAGAAAAAATATGGGAATATAAAGCAACATATACCAAGAAAGGTTAATTTTAAAAACTAACATAAGGATGGCAAATATGATAAAGGCGAGAATAAAATCAAAAACCTTGGCAACAAGAGTGGCCAGAACAAGAATCTCCCGGGGGAAATAAATTTTTTTAACTAATGAAGAATTGCTGGTTAAAGAGTTCATCGCGCTTCCTAAAGAGTTGCTAAAAAAAAGCCAAGGAAGAAGACCGGCATACAAAAAAATCGGGTAGGGGATACCCAATCCTTGCTGTTTCATAATGGTGGAAAAAACAAAGCTCATAATCACCATCTGAAAAAAAGGATTGAGAATAATCCAGAAAAAACCTAGAAAACTCTGTTTGTATCTCCCTTTAATCTCCCGTAAAGTTAAATGTTTTATTAACTCCCAGTACTTTAACATATTATTTCTCATTAATATATTGATCTATCCCTTTATTCACTTCTCCATCATACATTAATTCACCTTTTTTTAAATAAAGCACTCTGGTGCAAAATGCTCTTACCGTTTCTAACGCATGGGAAACAAAGATTATGGTCACGCCTTTATCTTTAAACTCATTCATCTTAGTTAAACATTTTGCCTGAAAAGCGGTATCGCCAACGGCTAAAATTTCATCGACCAATAAAATCTTCGGGTCGGTAAAAATTGCCACAGAAAATGCCAGTCTCATATACATTCCTGACGAATAGTATTTAATCGGAGTATCGATGAATCTGGCAATCTCGGAAAAAGCGACGATTTCATTAAATTTTTTTTTAATATAATCTTCTTTTAACCCCAAGATGACTCCGTTTAAAAAAATATTTTCCCGACCAGTTAGTTCGGGATGAAAACCAGCTCCCAACTCAATCAAAGGCGAAACCATTTCTTTAATTTCCAAGCTGCCTGAAGTTGGGGCAGAAACGCCGGCGATTAATTTTAAAAGAGTTGACTTGCCAGCGCCGTTTTTCCCGACGATGCCGACTACCTCGCCTTTTTTGATGAAAAAATTTAGATTTTTTAACGCATGTACTCGCTCTAAAGTCTTTTGTTTTTTAAAGATTGCCTGGACCAATTCCTTGAGGGTTTTTTGATGCTGAAGAAAAAAATACTTGTTGACGTTATTAAAAATAATCTCAGCCATAATAAAATTTTATCATAAAGATGCCTTGATATAGCCAGAGATATTTCTCAATCTTTCAATTATAAACTTCCAATCAAACCTAAACTTCTCTGGGTGCTTAAAGTAAAGCCTCCACCAATTGATTATATCCTGCCTCGCCTTAAAATTACCCATTGTCTTTGTTGTCGTCATATGATTATGGAGAACCTCAATATCAGCGGCTATTCCCATCTTATATCCGTCTTTCTTGAATCTAATAAAAAAATCCACATCCTCCAAATAAGCAAAGAATTTCTCATCGAAGCCTTTCAACTTCTTGAATACTGATGTTCTAATTAGCAGACATGCCGCCGTCAATCCGTCAATATTTGAAAATTGTAAATTGAAAATTGAAAATTCTTTTACCAATTTTATTTTCCCTATTGGTAAAAGCTTATAACCATAGTTTTCTACTTTTCCTTTTGGATTTTCCAAAACAGGAGAAACAGCATCTAATTTCCTCTTTTCCGCTACTTCGATTAAACGTTTAATTGAAGTATTATCATAGAATTTAACATCATCATTCAAAATTAGTAGCCATTTTGTCTTTATATATTTCGCTCCTTTATTAACTCCTCCGGCAAAACCGAGATTTTTTTTTCTATTATCAACCACAACTACTTTATAAGGTTTATCTTTAAAATATTTCAATAAATAGTGCAGTCCTTTTACATTATTTAACGTAGGAATAACAACAGCTAGTTCTTTCTTCATAAAAAATGCTTTTTTTACTTTATAAACTTTATGAACTTTACAAACTTTATAAACTCTTTTACGTTCCTTCTTTCCAGCTTCGCAAATATTTTTTCTGTTCTTTAGTCAAATAGTCTATTTTAACTCCTTCTGTTTTTAATTTTAGACTAGCGATCTGTTTATCCAGTTTTTCTGGCAATGAATAAACTTTGTTTTTTAACTTTCCTTTATTTTCCCACAAAAATTCCGCTCCCAGTGCTTGCCCGGCAAAACTCATGTCCATCACTGAGGCCGGATGTCCTTCAGCCGCCGCCAGATTGACCAATCTCCCCTCAGCCAGCAAATATATTTTTTTTGTTTTTCCACTTAATGGAATTTCATACATTTCTACCATCGGTCTCACCTTAGTAACTTTAATGGACAGCTTATTTAAAGCCTCTTTATTTATCTCGACATCAAAATGTCCGGCATTAGCCAAAATCACGCCGTTTTTAGCAACTTTCAAATGTCTTTCATCAACCACATGTTTATCACCAGTTGTTGACAGTACGATATCCGCCTGTTTAATTGCTTGTAATAACGGCATTACCTGATAACCGTCCATCTTCGCCTCAAGCGCCTTTATCGGATCAACTTCACAAACAACAACATGAGCTCCCATCCCGCGGGCTCTCATGGCAACACCTCGTCCGCACCAGCCATAACCGCAAACAACAAAAACTCTTCCCGCTAAAAGGATATTGGTCGCCCGCAAGATTCCATCAATGGTTGACTGACCAGTGCCGTAGCGATTATCAAATAAATGTTTTGTCATATTATCATTAACTGCCAAAACCGGAATTTTTAAAGCGCTGTCCTTTTCCATTGCCCGCAGTCTGATTACTCCGGTTGTGGTTTCTTCAGATGAACCACAAAATTCCCATTCTTCCCTTTTTTCATTTTTAATTTTTAATTTATGTAACAGGCTAACTAAGTCAGCGCCATCATCCATCGTCAAATTAGGCTTATTATCCAAGACGCTGTTAAGATGCTTGTAATAAGTTTTATTATCTTCACCCTTAATGGCAAAAACCGGAATTTTAAAGTCAGCCACTAATGAAGCGGCGACGCTGTCATTGGTTGAGAGGGGATTGGAGGCGCAAAGATAAACTTGAGCACCAGCTGATTTCAAAGTAATCGCTAAATTGGCCGTTTCCGAAGTGATATGAAGACAGGCGCCAAGAACAACTCCTCTTAAAGGTCTTTCTTTATTAAATCTTTTTTCTATCAACTTCAAAACCGGCATTTCACGAGCTGCCCACTCAATTAATCTCTTTCCTTCCGGCGCAAACTTTATATCTTTAATATCAAATTTCATTTAAACCTCCTTAAATTTAAAAAGCGAAGATGCCTCCCGCTCAGCGGGACGGTATCAAGCTTTTTCATTCTTTTATTAATCTCTTTTATTGTTGGCTTATGATTCACCGTCCCGTATTCTTCAATGGCAAAACTGGCCATGACATTACCTAATTTTAGCGAATCAATGACTGACTTTCCACTGACAATGCCGGCAATAAACCCGCCTCTCCAGGCATCTCCCGCTCCCGTCGGATCAACAACCTTTTTCACTTTGTACGCTGGTACTTTTATAATTTCGAATTTTGGATTTATTTGTGATTTGGGATTTATGATTTTGGATTTATATTCATATTTAACTCCCTCTTCCCCCAACGTTGTTATCAACTTTAACCCGCAACTCGTTAACTCGTTAACGGTTTTTTTCAACCGTTTCGTTATCATCGCTATCTCATAATCATTACCCACTAAATATTTTGTGTTAATAACTCCTTTTTTTAAATCTTTATCTTTTATCCAAGTCAATGCCATTCCCGGATCATACATGTA
>PFRZ01000007.1 GCA_002788805.1 Candidatus Roizmanbacteria bacterium CG_4_9_14_0_2_um_filter_35_15
TGAGAGTACAAAAAATACCCAAGGAGTAGGTAACAACGCTAAGCGTTGCTCCCTAGTTCTTGGGTATTTAATAATACGAGCGGTAGTGATATGTTCCGTCCCCTTAAACATATGCCCTATAGTATAGCAGATGAAAGGCGGAAAAACAACTATAGTGCTGATTGGGAAAAGATAGGTTTTTTTATGCACAAAGAAAGCACATAGACCGGAAAAGGGAAGCTATAAGATTAAACTGTTAAATCTTAAATGTTAAACAGTTAAAGAAACTATTAAACTTTTAAAACTTAAACGTTTTTGTTTAATTGTTTAATCTTTAAAGGTTTTTTTAACCTTTAACCGTTTAATATTTAACTGTTTAGGAGATTATTATGATCTTTTCTTGATATAGAGGCCAACACTAGCGCCTAAGATGTTACCAGCCAATAACAATAATCCTAATTCCGGTCCGGCTGACGGGACTTTAGCCGCTCCAGTGACCTGTTTTTCAATACAAAACTGACTGTTGTCATCGTCATAAGCATTGGCAGAGTCAGCCTTGACGAAGTTGGTGACGCAAAATAAACCTTTGTCAGCCGGCAAATTATCCTGGGATAAGACTTTCATCTTAAGATAAAAGACCTTTTCTTCATCAATATCAAAGTCACCGGCATTCCAGGTAATAGTTCTTGTTGAAGAATCATAGCTACCAGGACCCTCCATTGGATCCAAATAAGAAGGAATAGTATCTTTGACTTCCATACCGACTAATTTAATAGTAGAAGTATTTTTTATCTTAACTTTAAACCAGACGTCAGAGTTAGGAGCAAATCTTGGATCGGAAACTGAAAGATTGTCAACGTACTCAGATGTTCCTGGTTTTTGCACCATTTTATCAACGACGATGGCGTAAGAGTAACAAGGGGATTCATACTGTCCGCCGCAACTGGCAAAAGCAGTTTTTCCACTTAACCCATAACACATAACTCCTAACAGAAAAGCTAAAGAAAAAGTCAGTACTTTTTTCATAAGTGATGGTATTATACTATAAGACTTGGGAGATGTCAACTATAGGGTAATACCAACAAAAAGATGCCAATCTACGAATGTATGCTAATCTACAAATAAAAATATTCGTTGATTAGAATCAATTAGTAGATTAGAATCTTATATATGAAACTTAATGCCAAACAACTCCGTGATATTGATGAGAAAGATATTATTGACAAACTAAAGTTAATCAAACGTCGTCCGATTTATTTTATTTTAGAAAATATTTATGATACTTATAACATTGGTGGGTTGTTCCGATTAGCTGATGCCCTTGCTATTGAAAAAATATATTTATGCGGTGAAACCGAGATTCCGCCCAATTCAAGAATAAAGAAGGCGTCGATTGGGACATATAAAGTAGTACCATGGGAATATAAAAAGACGGCAAAAGAAGCTATTAATAGATTTAAAAATGAGTCAACAAAAATTTTTCCTCGAGTGAACTCCTCGCCCGAGGAATCGAGCTCGTCAAACATCCACTCTCGTCAAAATTTTGTTGCCTCATCTTCAATAGTGATTGCTGTTGAACAGGATAGAAACTCAGTTCCTTACACAAAAGCCAATTATAGTTTCCCAATGGCTTTGATTTTTGGCAATGAAACCTCAGGAATTACTGAAGAAACGTTAAAGTTGGTTGATCAAATCGTGGAAATTCCAATGTTTGGCATAAATAAATCACTTAACGTTATTGTGTCAGCCGCTATAGTAAGCTATTGGATAGTATCTTCTTAATTTTTTTTATAGGTTATAAAAAAGTATTATTTTTTCTTGACCCAGCTAGAATGTTTACCCCTTGATCCATGAAGGACTCTTCCCTCGGTCTGGAGGCTTTCAGCCTCGCACTCCCGAGGAGTGAGCCTTCAGGATCTTCGCGCATTTAAACAAATTAAAGTGAATTATAAAATGCGCTTGACAAATAAAAAAGTATCCTGTAGTTTTAAATTATAAGGTTATTTTTACGAAGTATCCGATTAAAAGTTTAAAATAAAAACCTATGAAAAGGAAAAACACTGTCCACTTTCAGGAGGCAAACTTTTCTGAAGGTTTATGGTGCGGATAAGGAAGATTTGAGATTTTACTTATACGCTGCCGAGTCCAAAGAGTGAGTCTGCGGGCCCGGCGCGTTTTTTATAGAGATATATTATACAATATTATTTGATGAAAATGCGGAAATATATTTTTTTAATTATTTTTGTTGGTCTCTTAGTTTACTTTAGCAGCTTTTTTAATGGTTTTTTATGGGATGATGAGGAATTTATTGTTAATAATCCGGCGGTTCATTCGTTAAAAAATATTCCTTTGTCTTTTAAAAGTAGTGCGGTTAATGGGTCATACTATCGACCAGTTATGTCATTGATTACGACTACTATGTATGCTATATCAGGCGGTCATCCTTGGCTTTTTCGCCTCTTTCAAGTGGGTGTTCACCTGGTTAATTCGATATTAATCTTTCTTTTATTTTGTCAGTTTTTTCCAATGGAAAAACTAGTCTCCTTTTTACTTTCTTTAGTTTTTTTAGTTCACCCAATAAATTCCGAGGCAGTTTCTTTTATCTCGGCCACTCAAGAAACGCTGTTTTTTTTATTTGGTGTCAGCGGACTATTATTTTTAATTAAAAGAAAAAAAGACTTAAAAAACCTTTTTCTTGTCTCAGCCCTGATCTTTCTTTCTCTTTTAACCAAAGAAACTGGAATTGTTTTTTTTATTATTGCCGCCGGCTATCTTTATTATTACAACCGGAAAGATTTATTAAATTTTATTGTGATTAACAACTTGTTTTTCTTTGTTTATTTTCTACAAAGACTGGTGATTGGCGCCACCTATGTTCAAGGAAAGGGACTGTTTCCCATTATGAGAGTTTCCTTTGTCCAACGGTTGTTAACGATTCCGAAAATTATTCTTTTTTACCTGGAAAAGTTCTTTTTTCCCGGAAAGCTGGCGATTGCCCAACACTGGCTGGTGCTTTCTCCGAATTTAGCTGACTTTTATCTACCTTTATTAATTGATTTATTATTTTTCTTTTTGCTCATTTTTGTGGCTCTAAAGATAAAAGATAAAGGGTTTAACTTTTTCTTTTTTTGGTTTTTATCAGGGCTTTTACCTCATCTTCAGATCATTCCTCTTAATATGACGGTAGCGGAGCGCTGGTTGTATCTCCCGATGGTTGGGTTGTTGGGGATGATAGGAGTAATCTTAAAAAGAGAGTTAGATCGGATACCAAAGCGATTAGCGCTGACTTTGATTATTGTCATTCTTGTTTTGTTTTCCCTAAGAACCATTGCAAGAAACTTTGATTGGAGAAATGAACTGAGTTTATTTTCTTATGATGCAAAAAGAACTATCTCTTTTGATTTAGAAAATAATTTAGGAGTGGCCCTTTTTCGAAGCGGAAAGATTCAAGAGGCTGAGAAACATTTTAAAAAGTCAACCGAGCTGGCTCCTTATTGGTGGGTCAACTGGAACAATCTCGGCGTCATCTATGAAAGAAAAGGAAGGTTGGCCGAGGCGGAAAAGCTTTATAAAAAGGCAATTGATCAAGGCGAGTATTATCTGGCTTATGAAAACTATGTTGGCGTTTTAATCAAAGAGAAAAAATTAAAAGAAGCCAAGGAGTTTTTGGAAAAAGAAGGGTTGATTAAGCTGCCCAATAATGAGAAGCTTAAGATGTTTTATCATTATCTTCTTCAGAACTAATACACTATATGAAATTTTCTATTACTGAAAAGCCGGGGAAAAAAATTGTCGGTATACATCATAAAGGCAGAAACGATATATTAATTATTATCTGCAATGGTAAAGGCGCTACTAAAGACAGCGGGATAATAAAAGGTCTAGCCGAAGGACTGTCCAAAAAAGGTTCTTCTGTTGTCAGGTTTGATTTTCTAGGGACAGGGGAAAGCAGTCAATCAAAAGGTATTTTTATCAGACAGATGGTTGAAGATATCGATGCCGTCGCCGGATGTTTTCATCACTATCAAACAATCATTTTACTCGGTGGCAGTCTAGGAGCGCTGCCGGCAGTGATCTCCTCTTTTACTAATCCGAAAATATCTGGTTTGGTGACCGTTAATGGTTTTTTTGGGACAGGAAAGCTTGATTCGAAACATAAAAGGCTCTATTTTTTTTACCGGTTGTTGATGTTAATTAGTCCAAGACACCGGAAAGATTTTCAATACTGGCGAGAAAACTATCACCCGGAAAAACTGACTGTTCCAACCTTGGTTATCTATACAAAGGCAGATAGAGTCGTCAATCCAGTCCAATCAACTGATTTTTATTCTCAATTAAGATCAAGTAAAAAGAAAAAACTAGCTCAACTGCCTTTATTGAAACATAATTTAACTGGAAAAGGGGATGTGGGGAAGGTAGTCGAAGCAATAGATAGCTGGATGACTTAGTGAACGAACTTCGAACTCAAATGATATAATCTTATTTATGAATAAAAGACTTAGTATTATTTTACTTAGTATCATTTTCTTAGCTCCGATACATATATTCGCTGGAGGAGGAAGATTTAGATTAGAGAGTTATAATGGACCTGGAATTGCAGGATCAAAAAAAGTAAATATTCAAGCGTGGATCAGTAAAACTGATTCTCCTGCGGCGTCTGTTGGCGAGAGGGCGGAATTTAGGATACATAGTCCGAAGCCTGGAGATGAATGCCATACTTTTAGTTCACAAGCAAATGAAAATGGAATTATATTCGGAGAGTGTTCATCGACACAACCTGGACAAATTCTTGCATATGTTTATTCTTTCGATGCGAACGAAGACTCAAGTGATTATGTTTTATACTTTACTCTTCCCATACCAACAAATACCCCTATGCCAACCCCTACTTCTAAATCTTTACCAACGAATATCCCCACACCAATTCTTCCTACTCATGAGCCGTCAACATCCAAAGAACAACGACTACTACCAAGTATAAAAGTATCTTCTCATTCAATTGAAGTGAACAATAAAAACGTGAAGAATTCGTTTATAGCGAAAGGATTCAATATATTGCTGAAACTAATACAAAGCGTACTTCATTTATTCCATTGAGATTCTATTTAGGTTACGGTAACGGCCTAAGTCTTTTTTTGGGTACCGTATCAAAACTGTCAGTTGTAAATAATAGCTTTAGTTGTAATAGTAACAAAGATGGGGTATATAAAAAAATAAGCTCTATGTCATTGCGAGCGATGAATTTTGAAGCGAAGCAACTATCATGTGGACAGTGATTTTTTTGAGCCCAAAGTGGGAATCGAACCCACAGTCTAACCCTTACCAAGGGTTTGTTTTACCACTAAACTATTTGGGCTTGTTTATTATTATATAATCTTTCTTGAATTTAATAAAGAAAATTTGATATATTAGATCTAGGGTTTAATTTATGGATAAAAAATATTTTTGTTTTCCCAAAAAAATTATTTATTTATTGGTGTTATTTTTTACTGCGATATTATCTTTTTATTATATTTATCACATTGTTTCTCGAAGTGCAATTAAGACACAAGCAACTAGTAAAAATAGCTATAAAATTCCTACAATTAAGTCAAAATTTTCTTCTCCCTTAGATCGTTCTTCAAATTATCAGCTATTTAAAAATAAACTGACTAAAGAAAAAGTTAATAAAATATTGAATAATAAGGAAACTAATAAAGATGATAAAGACAAATGCTATAATCAGTATTATAATGAATCTTTTATAAATAACAAAGAAAATGCTTATAATCATTTTATTGGAAAAACACATTCACCAGATATATGTTTAACGTATATTCATGATTACACAGGAGTTATTAAGCCTCAATTAAACCAGATTGCTCAAACTATAATAAGCAATAGTATGTTAATTTCTCAGCCTTCTTTAAATAGAATAACATCAACGTTTTCGCTTATTGAGTTGATGAATAATAATCCTAAAATAGAAGTTCGATGGTTTATGACTAATTATCCTGATCTAATGTTTGGACATGCAACTTTTGGATACTTCGATAATAATAATGATAGACAGTTTGATAATGTTAATGACTCATTTTTTGTTGACTTTATTATTACTGGTTCTAGTGATTTAACTAATTTATCTAATATAAATAGTCTACCGATATTAAATCAAGATTTAATAAGCAATCCGAATGGTAGCTTTATTTTAACAAATCTTTTTCACGAAGTTCTTCATAGCGTTAGAGGTTTTGAACGATTTAAAGCAAACCAAGATCCAACTATACTGCCAGAAGATGAAGAGTATTATGTTGATTATTACGGAAATCTCGTTAGGTATTTTCTTGAAATGGCAGGATATCCTACAGAGACTATTGACCAAAAATTGACTAGTTCAGGAATAAATCTTCCCTTAACAGCTTACAAATTTGATCAAATTAATTATTCTCCGGATATTAATAAAGAAAATTTTCAATTGTATCAATATTTATATGATTTTGGACTAAGTTTTGGAAAGAAAAATCTAATCAACTGGATCGAAGAAGAAGAGGTGAGATTAGAAAGAAAATATGGTCAACATTATGAACTTATAAATTCACAAGATAAACAAGATAGTTATAAAGCGATTTCTTCTTTAGAAAGTAATTGGATTGGTTTTTGGAATGATTCTTTACATAAAGAGAAATTTTTGCCTATCATTAAAGATATGTTTAGCAGGTATATGCTAACTCCTTATTTTTTTGAAGTAAAGCCTTATTCAGTCTTCCTTTCTTCTTTTTCAACAACGACAAAATCATCCTGTTATGAATATCAAAACAGTTCTCGTTGTTTTCAAAGTTGTAAAGGAATTGATTACCAATGTACATCATATCCCCCTACTGCTTGCTGTTATTTGCCAGCGCTTTTACCAATCTCACAATAAAATAATAAGGTAAATTTTAGTAATTTATCAATTATAATATTAATACTGGTGACTGTAGCTCAATGGCAGAGCGTCGCCCTGTGGAGGCGGATGTTGCGGGTTCAAATCCCGTCAGTCACCCTGGAGTAATACATTTTACTATTTAAATAGTATCAATCCGCAGGGGGATGGGATGAGGAGATGATTTTGAGGCTAATATTTATCCCCATTAAATGTAAAACAAAAAAGGCCAG
>PFRZ01000048.1 GCA_002788805.1 Candidatus Roizmanbacteria bacterium CG_4_9_14_0_2_um_filter_35_15
AAATATCCACTTCAAGAAGCAATCAAGCATTTACAAGAAGGGGATTTTTCTGACACAAAAACTTTAATAATTGAAACCCCAAACATTGTCATCTCTCAACAAATAGCCGGCTATCTAGCATCGTTGAAGTTAGTAAAAGAATGGATAGAGAAAAAAGGCGGACCAATTATTATTGGTGAAGTTAAATCAGGTCATACAACAGATAATATCTATACGCACAAAGCTCTTACATATTAAAACACCTTATACGCTTTATTAAATGTTTCAAAGTCAACTTCTTTTTTTCCTTCTAATTGAACAGATAAGAGTTTTAAAGTTATAAAGTTTTTAAAGTTATAAAGTTTCATATCGGTTATCTTGAGGCGTTTGCCGTTGGGGAGAATGGTCCAGAGGCCAGGCCAAGGATATAATCCCCGAAATAAATTAAAAATCTTTTCGGGGGAATTTTCAATTTTCAATTTCCAATTTTCAAAGGGGATAAAGCCGTCTTCTTTTTTTAGCTTTTTAGTATATGTTACTTGTTGGTGATTTTGTTCTATTAAGGGTTCGATACCGAAATTTTTTAACTCCAAGGGCGTGCTCGCTCCGCTGCGCACCTCCCAAGTCGCAAAAAATTTGGCATCTTCACCTATCAACTTTTTAAACATCTCAAAAGCCAAATCTGTCAGCTTGACTTCCAAATCCGGCCGTTTGTCAGTCGCTAAAATTTCATATTTTTCCTGAGCAATTATTGGCCCGTGGTCAATCTTTTCATCCATTTTTATAATTGTTACGCCGGTCGTTTTATCTCCGTTAATTAAGGCAGTGGCCATTGGCGAAGCTCCCCGGTACTTAGGAAGAAGAGAAGGATGGATGCACCAGAAGCCGTATTTGGGAAGAGCGAGAAGGTCTTTAGGGATAATAGCACCGTAAGCGTAAACAAGAGCAAAATCAATGTTTTTTAAAGCATCAAGTTCCAAATCCCAAGCTCCAAATAAATCCGAATTTCCAAATTCCAAACGTTTAGGATTTTTTATTTGAGACTTATTATTTATTTGTGATTTGAGATTTAGGATTTGGAATTTTACTTTTATTTCATATCTTTGTGCTACGGTTTTTACCAGTGTTGGCGTCAGGATTTGCTTCCGTCCCACCTTCCGGTCAGGCTGGGTGACGACGAACTTCACTTCGATTAAACGTTTAATCGAAGTGTCAGTTACTAGCTTTTCTAAAAAATCAGCGGAAAAATCCGACGAGCCGAAATAAGCAATATTAAAGTATTTCATTTTTCCATAACCATTTTCAATTTTCTAACAACCACTTTCCAATTACAAGTATATCATTTTTCCTAATTTTATCTCATAGTATTGACTTAACCTGTTTTTTATGATAGTATATTCAGCATGAAGCTAATAAAAATGTATACTCTAGCATAGATAGCTTAGAAAAGAAGAAATCGTTTAATACTAGTCTAGAAGCTCTTAGAAGGTTATTTTGTCAAGCCTGCCCTTTATTGGTTGGTGAAAGAGTTCAAGAATGGACACATATGGCCAGAACCTAACTTCTTTTTATCAATTATTTAGATCCCTCGACGGAGTTTATCCTGAGCGAAGTCGAAGGACTCAGGATGACAGAAGGAAGTACAAAGAAAATCTCCGGAGTTTTGGAAGATTCTTTAACTTCAAGGCCCGCAGGATAGGTAAACTTCAGGCCCCATTTGCGGCTTTTGTATTCTTGGTAGGTGATCGGTGTTGGCGTCGGCGGTCGAGGAGTAGGGGTGATAGATAGAACAAAGTCAACTACTTTATTAGTTTTTTCCACTTTTTGTCCATAGCGGACGCCGAGGATGAAGCTGAGAACAACAAATAACAGAGCAACAAAGACAATGGACTTGGGTTTCATAGAAAGATTATAACAAAAATCATTTGACTTTTTATTTTTAAAAAACTATAAATAAAATATTATGAAAAGAAAATTCTTCCTTTTGTATATTTTTCTGATTTTGTTAACAATGGTCTTTGTTTTTAAGCCAAACGTTTTTGCGGAAACATCCCCTTCCGATTTACAAGAGGATGTTATAGTAGAATGCATTACTTTTACTCCTACGAATGGATTTGGAAGATATCCCCGACCGGTTGAACCCGGTACTTTTACCGGGACATGTTCGGCAAAAACGAGATGTGATATTGTTACGTGTTTGCCGAGTGTTGGCTGTGTGCCTAACACCGGATTTGTACAATTGGATTCAGGAAATAATTTTTTCAGCCCGGGAGTAATAAATGAACCAGGTCAACTGGTAAATGTCCAAGATCATACCGGATACTATATATACGCCGCTCATACACCTGAGCCATTAGGAGCTGGAGCTGAAGGAGAAAATGCCACTCAGCAACAGGCTGAGTTACCCTTGATTATTTCTGGAAGTGTAGAAGATTGCGAACAAATTTATTGGGATCCGTACGGACGGGTTTTTGATTCAGTTTCTCTTGAGCCCTTTGGGAAAGGCGAAGCAGTAGTGACTTTATTGGATGAAAATGGTAATCCATCTTCAAATACTTTCACTAATAATGTTTTAATAGATGAGATGGGGAAATATAATATTTTAATAAATAAAGATGGCAGATATAAATTAAAGGTGACTCCTAAAACTAACCATAAATTTACCGCGGCTGAACCAGATATAAGATATAAAGACCTATACGATTTTATTTATAAACTTGGCGATCCGGCTTTTGCTGAAACAGCCCAAAGCCCTAAACGAGTTGATGTTGTTTTAGAGCCGATAGGCGCTCCATATTCCCGAAGTCCAGATTACATAAGCCGTGAATATATAGATGTTTTGTTTAAAGGGGAGTTATATACAAAAATAGCTTTAAGAACAGTTCACCCCAAAACTATTGTTAAAGTAATGGTTGACGGAGTTGAGTTAACCGAAGATGGAGCGGGGCGTGCTCTTCCTAAGACCTCAGATAAAGAAGGTTATTGGTTGGTTTTAATTAAAAAAGAAGTTTTTTCCCAGACAGGATTTAGTATTGAGTTGATAAAAAATCCCCAATACTACCCTCTGGCAAAAAACAATAATTATTTTAGTCAACTAATAGATAAACTAGCCTCATTATTTTTTAAAAAAGTCTCCGCTCAACAGTCAATAAAAATAGATAGCGGCTCTTCAACAGATAATAAAAAAACAATAATAAAGTTTGAACCAATATTAGAATATATTGAAGGGTTTTCATATGACAATAACAATAAAATTATTCCTAGAGCAAAGGTCAATATAAAATTAAAGATGAACGATAAGATATACTCTTCAACAACTACTGATGACTCAGGTTTTTTTACTATGTATCCTAAAAATTTACCACCTTATGAATTTTATTTGGAAATTATAAATCCGGAAACTAAGAAGGTAGCGGTACAAACAACCGGCGAATTTGTGAAAAAAAATCAAGCCTATCTTGACTCAGAGAAAATAAACTTGATACAGGCAACTAAACAAGATCAAAAAATTATTAATCCTACTATAGGAGAGTTGAATAACATAGTTAATAACAATAATCAGCCAACAAATCAGCCAACAACTTCAACTTCGACTAAAACTGCGTTCAATCCAACCATCTTGATAATCATATCTGTGATAGCTTTATTGGTTATCGTTGCTTTGGGACTGGTTTTATATATCAAGAAATCTCAGGGGTTGACAAAACCATATTAAGCATATATACTAACAATCAGGTCCTCCTCATGAGGCAACACTTTAATAACTTTTTCTTTACGAGATCTATAAACTAGGGTAACCCCGCTCAGCGGGGTATCAAATGTCTTTCCGAAAACCCTTGGGTTTCCGGAAGCATTCACCCATTTCTTTCAAAGGAAAAAGTTTTTTCGTCCCTCATCCTGGAGGATCCTTATTTCCAAAAAAAACTTCATGAAAAAACTTTCCGAAACTAAAAAGACAGCTACGGTTGACGCTCCGATTGATGTTTCATCTTTTATTGAAAAGATTGAAGAAAAGCCGATTATCCCCGCCCCGCTCAGCGGGGCTACGGCGGGCAAGCCTGCTAAAGAAGTTGGGGCGATTAGGGCGATTGGGACAAATAAAGAGGTGCCTCTTGAAGAAAGGCTCAAGGAAGATCTAAAAATAAGCTATCAGGCTAAAGGAATTTTAGATATTACCTTTGGCGGCTATGGTTTTTTAAGACACGACTATGTTTTAAATCCTGATACTGATATCTATGTTTCTACCTCTCAGATCCGTCGTTTTTGGTTAAGACGAGGTGATGAGGTAGAGGGTTTAGCGCGGCCACCTAAAGAAGGAGAAAGATTTCATTCCCTGCTTTTAATCAAAAAGATAAACGGAGTGGAAATGACTGAAGAACAGTCTTCAAAAAGAAAGAATTTTGACCAGCTAACCTCGCTTCATCCCAATAAACAGATTAGACTGGAAACTGATAAAGATATCTTGTCAACAAGAATTATTGATCTAATCGCACCAATTGGTTTTGGTCAGCGGGCTCTCATTGTTTCCCAGCCAAAAGCCGGCAAAACCACTTTTTTAAAGGAGTTTGCCGAGGCAATTGCCAAAAACTATCCTAAGGTTTATTTAATGGCGATTTTGATTGGCGAGCGGCCTGAAGAGGTGACCGAGATTAAAAGATTTATCAAAGGCGAAGTGGCTGCCTCTAACTTTGACGAGTCGTCCAGACAACAGGTAAAGGTGGCTAATTTAGCATTAGATCGGGCAAGAAGATTAGTTGAAGTGGGTCACGATGTAATTATCCTTTTAGACTCAGTCACTCGGTTAGCTCGGGCATTAAACCTTTCAGTTGGGTCTAATGGTCGGGGAGTGGGAAGAAGTCTGTCCGGTGGATTTGATCCGTCAGCTTTGTATCCGGCCAAGAAGTTTTTAGGCGCAGCGAGAAACTGTGAGGAAGGCGGGAGCTTGACGATCATTGGTACAGCTTTGGTCGGAACAGAGTCGCGGATGGATGACCTGATCTATGAAGAGCTAAAAGGAACTGGTAATCTAGAGATCCATCTTGACCGCTCATTGGCTGATAAAAGAATCTATCCAGCCATAGATGCGGAAAAGTCCGGGACAAGACATGAAGAGCTATTATTTAATAAAGAGACTTTAAACAAAGTCAATACTTTACGAAGAATGTTGAGTCTGCTTCAAGGAGAGGAAAAACTGACGCTATTAATTGAAAAGCTGTCAAAAACAAAAGATAACAAAGAGTTTCTGGAATCACTGAGTAAAGGCGGATGATCTATTTTAAGTATAGATTGATATAGATTTTTAATCTACTTTAAGAAAATTTTCAATTTGAAATTTGAATTTTTCAATGAAATCTAAATTTTTTAATTATTTAATTTTTAAACATTGATAGTTCAATGAAAATTGAAAATTGAAAACTGAAAATTAACTTCCGCTTGACAATAGCCCATTATATACTCTATACTACTAGGGAGTATGGTAAGAAATATCAAATATTAAATATCAAATATCAAAAATGGAAGATACAAAGAAAAGGGTTAATCGAATCATCGGTCAGTTGCGAGGGATAGAGAAGATGCTCAATAATAAACGCGAATGCTCTGATGTCCTTCAGCAGGTTTCCGCGGTTAAAAAAGCGATTGACGGACTATCCAAGGAAATAGTAATATCTGATATCTGTAGGATTATTCCGGAACAGGATAGCAGGAAGATAGAGAGAATGGTGGAAAGAGCGATTAATCTTTAGAATTCTAAATTCTAAATTACAAATCACAAATCACAAATAAATCCCAAATACTAAATTACAAGCACTAAACTGTTTAGAATTTGAGATTTTTAATTTGTTTGGAACTTGAGATTTAGTATTTAGAATTTTTAAATATGAGTGAGAAGGTAATTATAATCGGTGGTGGCCCGGCTGGGTTGTCAGCCGCGATTTATTTGGCGCGGGCA
>PFRZ01000012.1 GCA_002788805.1 Candidatus Roizmanbacteria bacterium CG_4_9_14_0_2_um_filter_35_15
AAACCAAAACATTAAATCTTTTTATTACAATGATTTAAAACATTGTAATACATTATTGACTTTAATTAATTAAAGTCCAAAAACATTATAATATTAAAATAGAGTATTTTACTCTGATAAAATATAATCATGGACAAACTTCAGGAATTAGAGAAAAGAGTCGAGGAGATCGAAAAAAGAAATAAAAGGGTCGAGCTTGATAAGGCTTGGGAAACTTCATACTCTAGAAGATTTTTCCTTGTCTTTTTTACTTATTTATCAATTGCTTTTTATCTAAAATATATCCTTAAAGTCGAACCCTGGTTAAACGCAATCGTCCCCACCTTGGGATTCCTTCTTTCCACTTTAACTTTGCCTTTCCTAAAGAAACTTTGGGATAGATATATTTATAAAAAATAAATGACAAAAAAAATTCGGCAATATCTGGCAATATTCGGCAATATGAAGATTCCTCCAAAATATACCATTACCTTAGAAATGCTTGAAATTCTTGGAAAAATTGAAGCTATAAGACAGTACTTGTTGACGCTAAATATACCTCCAAATGTTAATCAAAAAATTCAACGAATTAGTTTACTCAAAAGCTCCCTTTATTCTGCCAAAATCGAAGGCAATCCTTTAGATCTAGAAAACTATAAAAGATCGCCGGACAAAATTAAAAAATTAGAAATTGATAATATTATTGATACTACTAATTTTATTTCCAAACTAAAAATTAAGAAGATTAACCTTTCGCTAATTAAAACCCTTCATAAGATAACAATGAATAGTATTCACTATCAAGCTGGATCGTTTAGAAGAGAAATGAGCGCCATATTTAACCAGTCCGGAGTCGCCATCTATGTATGTCCTCCACCGAGTCAAATTACTCAGTTAATTAATCAATTAATTAACTATATAAATTCAGATAAAGAAAAGTTTCCCCTTATCAAGGCTTTTATCACTCATCTTTTGTTTGAAAAAATTCATCCATTTTTAGACGGCAATGGTCGGATAGGAAGACTTTTAATATACTCTGTTTGTCAAATCAAAAACTATCAATTCAAACCAACGGTTTCATTTGAAGAGTCTTTAGATAAAAATAAAAATGACTATTATTATTACCTTGACATCGGTTTAAAAAACACTAATGATTACCTGTTTTTTATGCTTCAGACTTTTTTTGAGCAGGCGGAAAAACTTAAAAAAGAAATCGAAAAAGAAGTTAACGCAAAAACTCAAATCAATCTGCCACCCCGCCAGGAGGAAATCTATCAAATTATCAAAGATCATCAAATTATTTCTTTAGATTTTATAAAACGCCGATTTTGAAAGTTCCATCAAGAACTTTAAGATATGATCTAAAAAAAATCTGTGATCGGGGACTGGTGATAAAAATCGGCCAGACAAAAGGAAGTTATTATAAAATAATCCCATAGTTTTCTAGTTATCCACAAAAATCCTTTTCCAAAATTTAGGCTTATAGGATTTTATAATCGTAATTCAGTCAATCTGCTATAATATTTAATAAAACGAGGCGAAGATACACGTTTTGAGCTTTTTTAGGAGCCGTTGAGTTTGGAGGGGTTCCTACTAAGCGAAAAACGTCGTATCGAGCCGAAGTTTTTTAGTAGATTAATAGTTACCGGGGTGGCGAAACGGCATACGCGTATGGTTTAGGACCATATGGGGTAAAACCCGTGGAGGTTCAAGTCCTCTCCCCGGTACTTAAATAATTTTTTATCTCCTCAACGGTTCTATGACATCCCGGACATTCGCCACAAGGATCTCCTTGTCCTTGCCAACCACAGGCAGGACAGTGAAGCTCAATTTCTTCATTATTCAATAATTTCCTAAATTCTGAGGATAGATTAGGCAGTGACTCCAGTTTTAAAACGGGAAAATAGTCAAACAGAGTCTTTATTAGCCCGTTTTTCCTCACTTCGCTACCTCCACAGCCGCCACCAAGCTTAAGCTTAGTCAATCCTTCTTTATCCATAACCTGATAGATGACTGACTGATATGCAGAAAGCAGTTTTTCTTGAGAAATATGACTGCCTCCTTGAGAAACCAATCTAGCGGCAATCAGTTCGTTATTAACAGTTGATCTCAACTTTCCTATTAAAGAATTTCTAATTTCCTTTAAGCCGTCATTTAAACTAAAATTTTTAAAAACCATTAAGTCCTGATTAGACCAAGAATAATTTAAGAAATCATCAATATTGACAAAGTCTGTCGCCTGCGGAGAAGAAAGAAAGTATTTTATTCTTTCTATTTGACCCAATGTCTCTGCCTCTTCCCAATAATCTTTGCCAAAAACCTCTTTTAGCCAACTTTCTCCTTGATTATTAATTGAGATGGCGATATTTTTTATTTTATCTTCTTGCCGCCACATGATATAAAATTGGCCGATGTTATACGGTTTAGCATACTCAGGATCAGGCGGATTTTTAAAACTAGCTGGCCCTGACGGGCTATACCAAAAAACCAACTGATTAGGATTTTCCAAAACCAGATTAATGGCTTTTTCCGTCCCCATCTTGGAAAAACCATCTCTTTCTTTCTCATCAACCTCTAATTTTATTTTCTTTTGTTGATCAGAAAAAACTTCTCCTTTTTCTCCCATCCAGTAGTAATAGGGTAGAGAAACAACATGATTTCTCACCACATGAAGCTCATATGTATCAAGTTGGGACTTTAAATAATTTAGCTTGCTTTCTGGTGGAAGTCGATTAAGAAAATTAGCCTCTTGAGGGTTAGCGCCCCAGGTGACTAAAGGATGTAACTCTTTAAACATAACTCTCCCTGCTCGGAGAAACAAAAGCTTGGTCGGTCTTCGGACTCTTACCGCTGCGGCACAGTTGCTGATTTACACAGCATTCCCAATAATTTTTTGGCCTTCTCCCCCGATTTAATCGGGGAATGGCCAACACCAAGCTTTTAATGTATTAATACAATAGAAGAAATTAATGGTAATTTCAAGAGCAATTGACGAAGTTCTATCTGTCGTTTTCTTGCCAAAACTTTAAAATCACTTTTTCTTTTTCTTTTTTTGAAAGACTGCTTTTTATTCCTGGTCCGCCAATACAGCCGCCATCGCAGTTAAGAATATCTAATAATTTAATTTTCGGATCAGCCTCAAAATTTTTCAAAACCTCTAGGTAGTTAGTAAAGTAGGAAACGATCTTTGCGGTCAAACCACCGCTATGGGAAAGCCCACCATCAATCGAGTAAATCCTCGGCATACCTTTTTCTTCGATGTCAAAATGATCATTAATATTTTTTTCTAACTCCTTAATATTAAACTCTTGAAAGATGGTCAGTAGTTCAATATAGGTAATAACGATGATATTCAATTCCGGGTAGTCTTCTGAAGATTCAAGTTTTTTCACAATACAGGGCCCGATAAAAACTGGTCTAAACCCAGGATATTTTTCCGCTACAATTCTTGCCGTATTAACCATCGGCGAGTCCACTCCTTTAGGAAAATACTTCACCAGCTGGGAAAAACTATAGATAAGGATTAGATTGCCTATCCAGATAAACGGTAAAAAATAATACAAAAAGATTGTTGCCGGTCCAAACAAAACTCCGTTTAAAATCGCTCCCAGACTCGGCAGGACAATAACCGGCAGGATTTTTTTATAGGAAAACTTCTGGACAGCAATAAATAGAAACAATTTACTACGGTTCCTGTCAAAAACTGAGGTTGGGAGATAAAAAGGGGGATAAAAAAAGCTAGGGAATATATAACCAGATCCATTCTTGAAATAATAAGTTTTCTTAACGCTAAAATCTGGGTCTCCATTTTTTTATAGTAAAATATCATATGGTTAATGTCAAGGACTTTTTCTTATTACTAATATTTCTTTTTATATTTAATACTTGTTCTTTTGCTTCAGAAAATAGAAAACCTCAAGTCCTTTTTATTAACCAGGTTAGGGGAGAGGAGTGTTGTGGAAAAGGCAGTTTTGATAATCTGAAATTGCAAATTAATGCTTTTAAAAACTACCAAATCCCCGTCTTTTTTGCTTTAAGATACGATGTTTTGACTAATGACACTTATGTTGACTACTTAAAAAATGAGATAAAAGAAGCGTCACAAACTGTCAATCTTGGGCTTTTTATCGAAATCACGCCCCGTCTTGCCAAAGACGCTCAAGTAATTTATTATGGTCACGAAAACCAATGGTTTGAGGCGCAAAATGTCTTTACCATCGGCTATCAGATAAAAGACAGAAAAAAACTCCTTGATCAACTTTTTACCACTTTTCATAATAAATTTGACTTCTATCCAATCTTAACTTCAAGCTGGCTGATAGATACGGACAGTCTAAACTATCTCCAAAAAAAATACGGCGTCATCGCTCATCAAATCACCCGTGAGCAATGGGGAACTGACTCTTATACTTTATCTGGCGGCCCAGTTCACTATCCTTATCCGGGAAGCCGCTCTTGGGCTTTTATCCCTGATTTTGACAATAAAGACCCTGTTTTAATGCTCCGGCAAACCGTCAGCGACCCTTTATATAACTACGGCGACACCACTAACTCCTTTACCTCCCAACCTAACGACTATCTAAAAAATAAAGATTTTTCCTATTTTAAGCTGCTTATCAATCAAGCTCTTTTCCAGCAAAAAACCATTGGCTTTGCTCTTTTAGGCCTGGAAAACTCTAATGAGGAAAAATATCAAGATGAGTTTCTTAAACAGATTGCTTACGTCTACCAACTGAAAAATGAAGACAAAATCGTTTTTCCTGGTCTTAGGGAACTGAAAAACTTTTGGATTAAACAAAAAACCACTTCTTACCAAGGAAAAGGCGTTGAGTGGTCAGTAACACCAACCTATAGAGTAAGAATCAAAAAACAAGGAGGCAAACTTTATCTAACCGACTTCCGTTACTATGATAAAAACCTTATTGATCCTTATAACGACTATGTGGCGAAAAAAAACGGCTATTGGATTGTTCCTTATTTAATCAACTCCTCGCTTTCTTATTCAAAAAGCACTGTCTTTCCCAAGGTCAGTAATGATCTATTAAGAAAAACCGGGCAGTTAATCACGACTGGTTTTGATTTTTCCCAATATAAAATCAATAGCGCCAACTTCAACCGAACTCGTCTAAAAAACTATCCTTATTTCCTTCCCGAACCAACAGAAAGAGAAATTAGTCGGCAAAAAACCCAACTAAAAATTACTGTTAATAAAAAAATTACTCTTGACTTAAAAGTTAAGGACCAATATGGTTATCCTGACGTTATCTCAGCCCCAGTTGAGATAAAAACCGATCCGCCAGTTGAAGGAATAGAGCATAAAATCGATGGAGAAAGCCATGTTTTTTCTTTTTCCAATCCGAAAACTTATTTTTTAAATATTATCATTGTTTCCAACCAAAAAACCATCAAAAACATCTTTCTCTTCCCTAAATTTCTTCCTTTCCTAAAAATAGCTTTATGATAAAATATCAACATGGTTAAAACTAAACAAATAATAATCGGCCTTGTTTCAATTTTAGGCACCTTTGTCTTTCTGTTTATTGTTTATAAACTCACCAACCAACCAGTAAAAAGCGACTTTGCCGAAATTAACAAAATTGAAACAAGTGATCACTTCCGTTGGAATAATCGAAAAAATCTTTTAGTTGAGTACAGCGACTTTCAGTGCCCGGCCTGCCGCTCCTTCCATGATTTTTTAAACTCAATAGAAAAAGAAGTTTCGGATAAAACTACTTTAGTCTACCGCCAGTTTCCTTTATATCAGATTCATCCTTCTTCCTTAGAGGCGGCTTATGCCGCCGAAGCCGCCGGTCTTCAGGGAAAGTTTTGGGAAATGGGTAACAAACTTTTTGAAAAACAAGACAGCTGGAGAAGTCTTTCCGACCCAAAAAATTACTTCTTTAATTTAGCTTCAGAACTAAAACTCGATCTTGTTAAGTTCCAAAAAGATCTTCACTCTCAGTCTGTCAAAGACAAAGTGCAGAATGATCTTTCTCAAGGAGAAAAAATCGGCATTAACGAGACGCCGACATTTTTCTTAAACGGTAAAAAAGTTGAAGTAAACAACCTTAATGAATTCAAACAGTTATTAATCAGTCTTTAACTGAATGTTTATCAATGTCCAAGGGAAAAAAATCCATTTTTTAAAAGAAGGCCAAGGGCAACCGCTGCTTTTTCTTCACGGCTGGGGCGGATCGATTAACAGCTTAACGCCGTTAGCTAATTTGTTTTCCAAAAAATATCAAGTAATTAATCTTGATCTGCCTGGTTTTGGTTTGAGCGATCTACCTGATCCCAAATGGGGAGTAAAAGAATACAGCGAGCTTATTTTGTCTTTTTTAAAGCAAACTATTCTTGAAAAGATTATTTTATTTGGTCATTCTTTTGGCGGCAGCCTGGCCATCTATCTGGCCGCTAAACATCCAGACTTTATTGACAAGTTAATTTTGTCCGCTCCCTCTTATAAAAGAGAGCTAAAAAAATCAAGGAATCTTTTAACAAATTTTCCCCAGCTTTTTCGTATTCTTCTTTACCGAATTTTTTTTCCTTGCTCTGATCTTTGGCGATTTCCCAAGTTAGAAACAAATTTTAGACGGATTGTTCAAGAGGACTTTTCTTCCTATCTTCCAAAAATTAACGCCAACACCTTAATTCTTTGGGGAACTGCCGATAAAGAAACGCCTGTTCAAGACGCTTATTATCTAAAAGAAAAAATCAAGAATAGCCAGATAAAAGTATATGCTAATGAAGGCCATAGTCTACCGCTAAAAAAACCAGAATTAATCTTTAAAGTCATGGAAAAATTCTTATGAGAACTGTTTTTTGCCTGATAGTCTTGTTAAAATCTCTTGATTTTATCTATCTTTTCCAGATTAAAGAGTATCGCTTTGACCGTTTTTTTTCCTCTCTTTTTGAAGAAGGGTTATGGCCAATTTTTTATTTTCGATCGATTAAGCTGCCTGCTAAAACATTGAGAAATTTTTTAATCTTGCTGATGGTTTTGTTTTCTCTTGTCTTTCTTTTCTCTTTACCTGTCTCATCACAACTATGGTTATTAATACTGTTTCCTTTTGTTTCTTTTTTGATTGTCAGCTTATCGGTCTTGTTAACAAAAATCCCGGTTTATTTTTATCGTCAATCCCTGATTAACAAAGCGCGGTTATTAATAAGAAACTCTCTGGCAGTCTTTATCGGCATTACCGGCTCTTATGGAAAAACCACGACTAAAGAATATCTTTGCCAAATTTTATCGTCTCGCTATCAGGTGGCGAAAACCGAGGAAAACATGAATACCGATGTTGGCGTTGCTTTGTCAGTGATAAAAAACTTGAAAAAAAATACTCAGTTTTTTATCGTTGAGATGGGAGCCTATAAAAAAGGAGAGATTAAGGCTATCTGCGACTTTGTCAAACCGACTCTTGGCATCATCACCGCCATTGGCAATCAACACCTGGCTCTTTTTGGCTCTCAGGAAAATCTCATTGCTACCAAAAAAGAACTTCTTGAAGCTCTTCCAAGCTCAGGTCGCGCTTATGTCAACGCGGAAACAGTTGGCTTTAAAGAACTGACAAAAAATTTAAGCTGCGAGATCATCCCTTTTTATCCTTCTAAAACAAAAATTGAAGAGTTAGCTGCTTTTAATCTTGGCTTAAGCGAAAAAGAGATTTCCAGTGTTGCTAAAGGATTAAAACCCCTTCCGAAAAGAGGCAGCTTCTATCAAGGAATTAACAATAGTCTTGTAATTGATGATTCTTACAATTCAAATGTGGAAGGTTTCCTGGTGATGATTAAACGGGCAGAAACAATCAAGAAACAAAACAAAATTATTATCAGTCGGGGAATTATCGAATTAGGAAAAGAAAAAGAACCTTCTTACCGGAGAATATTAAGCGAGTTGAATAAAACCAGAATTAATCTCTACACAACAGATAAGCTTTTTAAAATTCTTGATAGAAAAAATCAGGTAAAATTATTTAAGAACGATGAGGAACTTTTTAAAGCGATTTCTGAAGTTTGCAATAAAGAAACGTTAATTGTAATTGAAGGCAAATTTTCGCAAAATATATTAAGAAAAATAATTTTGAATTATTAATTGTAATTTTTAATTTTTCATTTTTCACTTTTAATTTAATATGATTTCCACAGACTTTGCGCCCAATGAATCGCTTGCTGATGCCTGGTTGAGCTTTAAACTTTTATTCCAGCCCTGGCGTTGGCAAAAAGGCAAAGAGATAGAACAAGCTAAAAAAAATCTTCTCAAACAATTTCCAAACCAATTTCTAATTTCTTTCTTCCTCACTGGCCGTGCTGCTTTAAATACTATATTAAAGTCACTTAACCTGTCAGAAGGAAGCGAAGTCATCGTTCAAGCGTTCACCTGTGAAGCCGTAATCCTGCCTATTTTCGCTAATCAGCTCAAACCCGTCTATGTTGATATTGAAAAACAAACCTATTCCATGAATCCTATAGATTTAGAAAAGAAGATAACTAGCAAGGCCAAGGTGCTTATCCTTCAGCATAGTTTTGGCATGATGCCAATCCATCGCGATAGAATCTTCTCTCTTGTCAAAAAACACCATCTTCTGCTAATTGAGGATATAGCCCATGGGTATAGTAAAAAATTAATTTCAAATTTCAAATTTCAAATTTCAAATTCTTTATTCCTCATGTCTTTTGGCCGCTCTAAAGCCTTATCATCTGTTTTTGGGGGAGCAATAATCACCAATAATCAAGCTCTTATTAACAAATTAAGTAATCAAGAGGCCCTATTGCCTTTGCCGTCGATGTTTTTTATCTTCCGTTTGCTTCTTTATAAACCAATAAGTCTTCTTATTAAATCAACCTATGATCTTTATATTGGTAAGATGCTCCACAAATTCGTCAACTGGTTTAATCTTCTTGTTCCTGAAATCACTTTAAAAGAAAAAGCCGGGGAGTATGATCAAATATTAAATAAAGCTTATCCCAACGCTCTCGCTATCCTTATTAACCAGCAACTGGCCAGGTTTGAACAAGTTCAACAAAATAGGGCTCGAATAAGCGCTTTCTATTCCAATTTCCAGTTTCCAGTTTCCAAACTAGTCTCTAGTCACCAACAACTAATTTCTAATCTCCCTTTACTTCGTTACCCCGTTTTAGTCAATAATCGTGACTTAATTCTTAAAAAAGCAGCAAAAAATAATATTTTCCTCGGTAAATGGTACGACCAAGTCGTCGCACCAAAAAGCCTTAATCTTGAAAAAGTTGGTTATAAACAAGGAAGTTGTACTGTTGCTGAAGAAGTCTGCAAAAAAATTATTAATTTACCAACTAATATTAGCCTGAGAGAGGCGAAGATATGCGTTTTGAGCTTTTTAAGGAGCCGATGAGTTCGGAGGGGTTCCTACTAAGCGAAAAACGTCGTATCGAGCCGATGTTTTGATAAGGATATGAATATTCAAGAAATCACCAATAAAACTCAATGGCAGGAATTTTTCGATGAAGCCGGCTCACCTTCTTTCCTTCAATCATGGGAATGGGGAGAACTCGAAGAGAAAATGGGCTATGAAATAATCCGATTAGGAGTTTATAATAAAAACGAACTTACTGCCATCGCTCAAACAATTAAAATCAAAGCTAAACGCGGTAATTTTCTATTTATTCCTCATGGTCCCATTTTCTCAATCTCAAATCTCAAATGTCAAATATCAAATAAAAAATACATAATTGCTCAATTTCTCAATTTCCTAATCTCCTTAGCTAAAAAAGAGAATTATTCTTTCATCCGTATTGCGCCAGTTTTTGAAGATAGGGAGGAAACAAGAAAAATTTTCCAAGATTTAGGCTTTAGAAAAGCACCGATTTATATGCATGCCGAACGGCTCTGGGTCTTGGATATTACCAAATCTGAAGAACAACTACTGACAGAAATGCGAAAAACTACTCGCTATTTAATAAGAAAGTCGGAGCGTGACAACGTTATTATTGAAAGAAGAACCGACGAAAAAGCAGTTGATGACTTTTGGAAGATATACGAAGAAACTGCCAAGCGGGAAAACTTTGTTCCTTTTTCCAAAAACTATATCAAAAACGAGTTTGAGGCCTTTAACAAAACTGGAAGCGCGCTGTTTTTCTTTGGAAAAATCGAGACAGGCCCCGTCGTCGCTGCTGCTTTAATTATCTTCACTAAATCTACTGCTTTTTATCACCAAGGCGCCTCAATCCATACTAAGGTTCCTGTTACTTATCTTTTACAGTGGGAAGCCATCAAAGAAGCTAAGAAACGCGGATGTCAGCTTTATAACTTCTGGGGGACACTGCTTCCAGGCCGCACGCCAAAAAGCTGGTCTGGCCTGACCCTATTTAAGCAAGGTTTTGGCGGTCATCAAATAGATTATCTACCAACCCAAGATTATATTATTTCTAAAAAATATTGTCTTACTTATTTTTGGGAAAAATTTTTAGCCTGGAGAAGGGGAGTCTAGAATTTAATAAACTTTCACCAACCCTTTGTTCAAAACTTTTTTAAAGCTTGAGCGAAGAAAGAGAATTGACAAAATCAGATATATCAAGTTAATGACAAAACTGAGATAGAATTTCGACGGATCGGTACTGCCTGTATTAATTATTTCTCTTGTTCCTTCAAAAACATAAGATGCAGGAACAAAAGCGCTTATTTTTTGAGCCCAAGCGGGAAGAACTGATATAGGATAATAAATAGCGGCAAAAGGTCCGATTACCCAGGCAAAAGTCCAGGCTAGTGTCTGGACTTTTGTTCCGAACCTTAAAATTAATCCTGAAACAAAAAATCCCACCCACCAGCCGGTCATAAACATAAGAAAAATAATCGGAATAAAATACCAGCTGAAAAAAATGATGTTGATTTTATATGCAAAATAAACAACCAACATCGTGAATGGAAAACTCATTGCCGCCTTGATAATTCCAACGATAACAAACGATAGCGCCCATTCTGAAAATTTAATCGGTGAGACAAAAATATTTATCATGTTTTTATTCCACAGTTCCTCCAAAAGATTAACGGTAATTTCATACTGGGCCCGCCAGACAATCAACCAAAACATATGACCTGATAAAATAATCAGAATTATTTGCGGCGCATTGGGAGCAAAAGTCCGGAAATAAGAACTCGTCAGACCCCAGATTAAAAGATCAATTGTTGGCCAGTAAAAAGCATCTCCAATCCTATCATAGCTGTGACGAAAGAGATAAAAAAACCGCAATACCATGGCATAAATTCGGTTAAACTTCATTTTTAGACTCATTGGGCGCAACTTGTAAAAAGTAATCTTCTAGTGTCGGCTTCTCGATACTGATTTGATCGTAAAAAACACCTCTGTCCATCAACTCTCTTAAAAATTCCGGAATTTCTTTTTCTTTCAAGTCAACAACAATATTTCTTCCCTCTAATTTATAAATAACTTTTTTATTCTGACAAATTTCAATCGTTCTTTTTAATCCGTCAGGAACATTAAGGGCAACGTGACAAATCTCGATTGTTTTTGCCAGCCGCTCCGGCGTATCATCAGCAATAATCTTTCCGTGATTAATAAAAACCACCCGATCACAAACTTCCTCTACCTCAGCCATATTATGAGATGTCCAAATAATTGATACATTAAACTTATTTCTCTCTTTAATTAAGAACTTTCTTATATAGTCTGCTGTTTCCGGATCCAAAGAAGCAGTCGGTTCATCAAGCAGTAAAATTTTCGGATAGTTTATAAACGCTTTAGCCAAATTTACTCTGGTGACTTCACCTGATGATAGATCTTTCATCTGTTCTTTCATTAATCGTTTCAATCTAAAGGTTTCAATAATCTTTTTTATCCGTTGACTTCTGTTTTTAATTTGATAAAGATAGGAAATAAACTTTAAGTTTTCTGCAACTGTCAAAAGCCAGGGCAGCTGGGTATATGTTGAGGAAAAGTTGACTTTCTCCAAAATTTCTTCGCGGTTGTCAGTTAAACTTTTATTAAAATATTTTACTTCGCCACTGGTTGGCATTAATACCCTAAGGAGCATCTGGATAGTAGTGGTTTTTCCAGCGCCATTTGGGCCTAATAAACCCAATATTTCACCTTCCTTAAGGGAAAAGGAAATATTATTCACGGCCATAAACTTGCCGAATTTTTTCTTCAGATTTTTCACCTGTAAAATATCCATAATTTGATTATAACAGGCTGTTTTGAAAAAACGAATATATATTGATATAATAGCTTAAATTAATATGCCAAAACCAGAATTTGGTTCGCTTTTTGCAACTAGAGTCGAAGAAATGCAAGGAAGCGCTATTAGAGAACTATTAAGACAAGCTGGCGTCAAAGATTTTATCTCTCTCGGCGGCGGTTATCCCTCTCCTGAAAGTTTCCCTTTGCCGACTATTAAATTATTAAGAGAAAGAGTAGAGCAAAAACCAGATTATGCCTCAAGAATTCTCCAATATGGACCTACTGAAGGACTACCAGAATTACTTAATATTCTTCCCGGTTTTTTGAGTCGAGAGAATCGCCAAGTCAGAGCTACTCCTGAAAATATTGCTATTACCGCTGGTTCTCAAGAAGCGCTGGCGATTTTAGGCATGATGTTAATTAATCCTGGTGATGAAGTAGCGGTTGAGTCTCCAACTTACCTAGGTGCCCTTCAAGCTTTTAACCTTAATCAACCCAAATATATAGAAATAGAGACTGATCAAGACGGTATTATTCCTGCGAGTCTTGAAAAAGCTTTCCAAGATCATCCTAATATAAAATTTCTCTATATGGTTCCCACCTTTCAAAATCCAACCGGACGGACCATTCCCTTTGAAAGAAGACGACAAATTGCTGATATTTTAATCCGTTACGGAAAATTGGCAGTTGAAGATGATCCTTATAGTGAAATAAGGTATGAAGATGAATCTATCCCTTCTATTCAATCATTAGCACCAGAAAATGTCATTCACCTTTTTACTTTTTCCAAAACTTTTTCTCCTGATATAAGAATCGGTGGCATGGTCGCTCCAAAAGAAATCATTGAAAAAGCTAATCTTATTAAACAAGGACTATCTCTTTATACTAGTAATTATAACCAAGCGCTGATATATGAATATATTGCTGGGGGCTTTTTAGATCAACATATACCTGAAATAGTGGAATTATACAGACCGAAAAGAGATATAATGGCTCAAGCAATAATCGAAAATCTTCCTGACATATTTGAGTTTACTTTATCTAAAGGTGGTATGTTTATTTGGGTAAAGTTAAAAAAAGAGTATGAATCTCTTGCTTCAAAAATTAATATAAAAGAAGTGTTAAAGGAAGCTAAAGAAGCTAAGGTCGGTTTTGTTCCCGGCGCTCCATTTTTCCCTTATGCAACAGGAAATGAAGTGATGATGCGACTGAATTTTACCAATCAATCTGAGGAAAACATTGTTAAGGCCATAAGAATTATTGGAGAAATCTTATATAAAAAACTTCTTTAATTTATAACTACTCACCCATCAATAAAAAAAATAGGGAAGTGGAAAGGTCGGGGAGAGCTGGGAAAAAGCTGAAAAAACAGCCAAGGGACGAAGAGGGAATAAAAGAGGATTAATTAATGATTAATTGTTTTTATTAATTTTTATTTTTCAATAATTTTTAAAATTTAGATTGGCATAATAATCCACCTCTTCTCTTCCAGCACTCCTGCCTAACATCGTAAAAGATATAATTTACGACGTTATATGTCTTATTACTCCCAGCAGTATCTGTCTGATAATTCCCGTAAACAGCTTAAGCTGATTTTTACTCATAAATCTTTTGGAGAACTATAACCCTATCTTCTCTTAATTAACTTATCTTTAATTCGTTAATCAATTAAAGGATTAATTGATTAATTCTTAAATAATTTCTCAACGATAGCTCTTCTCCTCTTATCAAGTAACGCCTGTTAATTTTTAGAGCGTCTTATAGTGCTAAACATTAAATTCTGAGGCTAATTTCCCGCAATTATCCACATTAACTGATAGCCTATTTTAGAGCGTAGTGGTAGTCTGAACCTCAATTTTTAGCCTCAAAAAGAAATGATTTTTTACTTTATAAACTTATTTATTATAGGATAATTATTCACGTCCGTTAACTTATCACTCATCACTAATCACTTATCACCTTTATCCTTCTCCCCTCTCCCCTTTAGAATCTGTTCCCGATTTTTTTGAAAATCGGGATATCAGATTCTTATGTCCGCCAATAAACGCTCTTTGAGACGACGAGCGAATAGCGATGAGTTAAGTCGAAAAGTAAGTTATGGCGGACCACTTCTTTATCTCCAGCTTATGGACAAACAGCTAATAATAAAGACAAAGACTAATACTAATAAATATTCACGAATCGTTTCCTTAAAGAGTTTCTGGTCAATCAAGTTGTAGATTAAGCCGGTGAGGCTATAGTAAATACAGGTAAGAAAAATGGCGAAGGTTGAACTCTGAAAAGGAATAAAAGAACAGAAAAGAGCTAGCTCCGCTAGAATCAAAGAAATCAAGGCTGAATAGCCCAGTAACCCTTTATCTAGCTGTTTGTCTAACTTAATCGTCCAAAAGAGCTGCCAGCTCAAGAAAAAACTAATCACTCCTCCTCCAAAAAAATTAATCCAGAAAAATTGCTTTAGCGAAGCCATAAAGATAAAAGCAAAAAAAATAACGACTGTCTGGAAGAAAAAATTAATAGAAAAAGCCGCTCGATAAAGCCCCAAACTCTTCTCTACTCCCACATTAAAAATATTCGAACATAAAATAACCGCGTATAAAGAAATTCCATAGATAATAAGGAAAGGTAGCCGGGTTAACCAACGAACTGGAAAGAGATAATAAAAAAGGAAAAAACTCAGACTGGTGACGACCGGCATGAGAAACAAACCATACCAACTCATCTTTTTAATTCCTTCAAGGAGAGAAAAATAGGTAAAAAAATAGGTCAGTAATAAAATAAAAGGAAGATAATAAACTGCTTTATTGAGATTAAAAAAACTAGCAAAAAGCATCAGCGCCGATAGTAAAATCACGGAAACAACCAGACGAATTCTTTTTTCAATCTTCAAGGCTCTTTTTTCCCATAGTTTAACTATTCCTTTAGCACTAATCATAGATTGGTAAAAACCTTTTGAACGTCATCAAGTTCTTCAAGAATATTGACTAAATCGTTGACTTTTTTTGTTAACTCCTCACTCAGACTAATTATTGTTTGAGGCTTAAAATCAATCTCTGCCGGCCATTCTTTAACTCGGCCTAAGTTTTCAAAAGGAAAATATAGATAGTAATTTTCTTCGTCCTCACTAATGTCAAAAGCGCTGATCTGATCACTGATATCTAAAATTTTTTCTTCACGATAGTCTTTTTTTGACAAGATGACTAAGCCACATTTTTTAAAAAGATAGGCGACGGAATTTTGCGAGGCTAATTTGCCGTTATTGCGCTCTAACAAATTTTTAATTTCTGTTAAAGTACGATTGGCATTATCGGTTGTGGCAATAATCATTAAGGCGACTCCGCATGGGCCAAAGCCTTCATAGACTATCTCTTTCAACTGAGATCTATCCTGTCCGGCTGCTTTTTCAATCGCTCGATTAATATTATCCTTTGGCATACCGACCGCCTTAGCCTTTTCCATCGCCAATCTCAACTTAATGTTGTTTTCCGGCTCAGCAATTCCCCCACCTTCGATTACCGCCAAAGTAATTAACCGAGAAATTTTCGAAAAAACATTGCCTTTAATTAAATCTTTGGCTTCTTTTTGCCTTTTTATCTTTGACCATTTATTATGACCTGACATAGATAAGATACTAATCTACTAATGAATTCTAATCTACAAATATTCGTTGATTAGCATCAATTCGTAGATTTGAATCTTACTTATTATACTTGACATTTGTTAATTTTGAAATATACTTTTCCTTAATCATGGAAGAAATCATCAGAATGGAAAAACAGGCAATTGACGCTGCTATTAGTCTTAACTGGAAGGAAGCAACTGAACTTAATAAAAAAATCATTCGCCTTGATAAAAAAAATCTCGATGCCTACCTTCGTCTTGGCTTTGCCTATCTTCAACAAGCTCGGATCAAATTAGCAAAAAAATATTACCGCCAAGCTTTAAAGCTTCAACCCAATAACTATCTCATAAAAGAAAATCTGGAAAGAATTAAGGTGTTGGAAACCAAAAAGATCTCGCAAATAAAAATACCTTCTCTTAATCCTTTTCTTTTTATTGATGTTCTTGGTAAAACTATGTTTGTTTCTTTAGTTAACTGCGGCCAAAAGACCGCTCTTGCTCAGCTGACAATCGGCCAGGAGGTTGATCTTTTAGTGAAAAAACGTCGCGTAGAAGTCAGAACTAAGGAAAAAAACTATCTTGGTTGCTTACCTGACGATCTCTCAAAAAGACTAACGGTTTTCATTAAAGCGGGCAGCAGCTATCGTTGTTATATCAAAGAAGCCGGTCTTAAACATAGCATCGTCTTTCTTAAAGAAGTAACTAAAGGAAAAAAAGTCGCTAAATATACTTCTTTCCCCACTAACATTCAAGCTAATCTTAGTTATCTTGTCAGTAAAGAAGAAGAAACAACCGATGAAGAAAAAGAAGAGTTAAGCGAATCGGATCTAGAAAAACTAGCTGAGTCCTTATCAGAAGAAAAAGTCTATCTACCTTATAAGACAGATGAAACTGACGAAGAATCTGAAGAATAATCCCGCTGAGCGGGATTTATCTTTTAAAAAAATTATTGTCCCTCTGATTTTCTGATTTTGGAGAAGTTTCTTAATTTCATTAGGCATATCAAAATCCTTCATTGATCTTAAAGCCAAAATAAAGGAAATAATTAAAATAACTAAAAAAACCAAAAGCATTTTTAATTTTTCATTTTTAATTTTTAATTTATTTCACCGCCCACTCATCTTCTAGATTTCCTAACTTCAATATTATATCAGAGACTGTCGGCTCAGCGATCGCCTTTTGACAACGAAAAAAAATAGCCAATTGATTGACAACTAGATTATTTAACTCATTTTCTTTGGTTAAAATCTGACACCGCCCCCTTACTTCTTCCTCTGATAGATCAACCACTCTAATCCCCTCTCCTTCTACGATCTCGCTAATAAGCGAAGCGACGGAATAGCTTTTGTTATAAATTATTTGCAGATTCTTTGCTAGTTTCCGGTAAGAAAGGTTAAAAAACAAACCAATATTGGTTTTATAAAAACTTTCTCGGTCAAAAATTTTTTCTCCTTTTTCTTCCTTAATCGGTAAATCGTCAATTTCTTGATATTGAAAATAATTCTTCCTAAAAAATTTGCTGAAAATATAGAATTTATCAATTAAACTGGCATTGCTGATATCAAAAAAGATTTCTTTAAAGTTGGGAAAATCATTGGTTTTTCCCTGGTTACTATAGTAAATTTTATCTTCTCTTGGATAAAAATAGAGGTCAACGAAAGAAGAGGTGGCGCTGGAAAAGGTTCTTGATAAAATTTCCGGCTTTCTTTCCAATCTTAACAATTTGCCCAGACTGCCAACTCGATAATAACCATATCCACCAGGCACCAAGACCTTGATATCCGAAGGAAAATTAATCAAATAGCTAATGTTTTTTTTATCTAGAGAAAAAAATCTTGTCTTTTCACCGTAAAATACGATATTAATTTGATTCTTATTCCTTAAAAAAACCGAGGAAGAAATATTTTTTACGATGAAATAAATAATCAATATACAAGTAATAGTAATTGCAATTATTTTTGACTTTTGATTTTTGAATTTCATGTTAATCCGTGTTCAATCTTCAGTCTTCTAATTTTATTAACAATTTCCACCCGATCGATTCGATGCCAAAGATAGATTTTTTTAATGATTGAAAGTGAGGCCTCAAACTCCGGCTGAACGACCAAGTCAACTCCCAGATCCTTCATCCTTTTCTGATCAGCTTCTCTATGAACACGACTAATAATAACAATATCTTTATTTAGTTTTTTTGCGTTAAGAACAATCGCTTCTTGAGAAAATTGTTCGGGAACAGCCAGAATAATAATTTTTGCTTCGTCAACCTGAGCATAGTCCAAAATGTCAATGTCAGTTGGATCGCCGTAAATGATATTTACTCCTTGTCTTCGAGCTACCTCAACCAGATGAAGATTATAATCTATAGCTACATAGGGAATATCAGCCATCATCAACGACCGGCCAATATAACTGCCTACTCGACCGTAACCGCAGATAACGACATGGTCTTTAATCACTATCTGATCAATTGGTGATTGATTACTATCAATTCGGTAGCTGATAAAATTCTCTAAGAAAGGAAGATATTTTTTGGTAAATAATCTTATGGCTCGATAGATTTTTTCTTTATTTTTTATTAAAATCGGGGTAATTAGTAGACTTAATAAAACAGCGGAAATAATAAAAAGGTAGTTTTCTTCGTTAATCAAGCGACTTAAATAAACGGTCGACATCAAAATAAAAGCATCCTCATCAATCTGAAATAGATATAAAGATAGATTAAAGCTTGTTTTGGAGTGAAATTTCAGCCAAAGAAAGACAAAAAGAATGATTAGAGCTTTTATGAAAACCGCTAACAGAGTAAATAGTAAAATTTTCGGCAAAAGATAAATAATCAGTGGAATCTTAATATTAGCACCGATAAAAACAAAAAAAATCACCCCTAATAGATCTCTAAACGGCCTCACTTCGGAAAAAATATGATAATGTTCAATAGTTTGAGCTAATAAAACGCCAGCCACAAAGGCACCGATTAAAATAGGAATATTTAATAAAGATGATAAAATAGCAACAAACAAAATAAAAAGAATGATAAAGAGATCAAAAAGTTCTCGAGACGATCTAGCAATACGATTGAACACTCTCGGAACAATCTTCAAACCAAGATAGTATAAAACACCGATTATTAAGCTTGATTTAACCAAACTAATGACGATGTCAAAAATCACAATCCCAAGATTAAGATTCTTTTGAGTAATTGAGGTAAAAATAATTAAAAAAGGAATAAAGGCAATGTCCTGAAATAATAATATTCCCATGGTGATTTCACCGATAAACGATGACTCCTCTCCCCGATCTTGGATGATTTTGGCCACTAAGGTAGTTGATGAAGAAGAAAGAGCAATGCCGATTAAAAAAGATTCAAGGTAACTGAATTTAAAAAACAAGCTTAAAAAAAAGATGAAGATAATCGAAAGAAGTATCTGTAAACTACCGCCAACAACGATAAACTTCTTTAAAATAAAGATTCGGGAGAAGTTTAGTTCCAGTCCAACTGTAAAAAGGAGTAAAACTATACCGAAATAGGCAAAGTTTTTGATGGCTTCTTGGGTAACTAAATTAGGAAATAAATTACCCAAGACTACACCGCCGATCATATAACCAATCACCGGTGAAGTTTTTAATTTTTTGGCAACCGCGGCAAATACAAAAGGAACCGTCAAGAATAAAAAAAAATTAAAAATCAGCGAGGTAGAAATACCGTCCATAATAATTCAGTATAAGGAGTTTTACTTACTTTCTCAACTTTTTCTCGCAGTCGATGCAGTAGGCGGCTTCGGGAAGGAGTTTGAGACGCGCTTGAGGAATGGCTTTTCCGCATTTCTCACATTTTCCGTATTGATTTTTATAGATTTTTCTTAAAGCGGTCTCAGTCTCTTTCACTCTTTTTTCCAGATCTTTTATCTGGGCTTCAACTGTATCATGACCCACCTGCTCTCTCACATCAGTATCCACCGCCGCATTATCAGAGGCATGATCAGGATCGGAGAAGGGATCTTGTTCCTTTAACTCCCTTATCTGCTTAAGATTTTTTTCTCTCTCCTTGAGAAGTTTTTCCTTTTGTTGGGAAATGAATTTTTTTGATAATTTTTTGTCCATAATTTAATATTTCGCTCTTAAAATAATAAACAAAATAAAAACTGGTTGTCAAGAGCAAGACTGCCGACACCACCTTATTAAAACTATAACCTGTCAAGTATAGATGATTAACCTTAATCCTGTCAAATAGAAAAGAGGTAAATGAAAAAAACCAAAGAAAAAAAACTAACAAAAATCCTTGTTTAAATCTTTCTTTTCTTATCTCAAAAAGAATTCGATAAGAAAAATAAACCGCTAATAAATAAATTAATGCTTCATATAAGCCGGTGAGATGACGAAATCCATCATAGCCAAGATAGCGAATTCTCAACAGAAATTTAGTTTTTGACCCTACTTCGACTCCAGAAAAAAACGCTCCAAACTCACCTAAAACCAAAGCGACAAAAAAAGGACTAATAAAATAGTCAATCGCTTCAAGAAAATTAATTTTTTTGGAGTTGAAAAACAGCCATAAAGTGACCAATAAACCAAAAGTCAAACCGTAAAGAGAGATACCCGGATAACCATTGATTAAGATAAACTTCAATAGGTTAAAACCAAAGTCTTTAAAGTTTAGCAAAACATAGACTAATCGGCCAAAAAATAATCCACCGGCTAAAGATAAAAAGAACCCATCAAAGACTTCTTCTTCTTTATAGGAAGTAAGACGAATATTTTTCCAAAGCAAAAAGCTGCTCCAGAAAAAAGCTAAAACTAAAAATATACCAAAGGTATAGATCTTTAATGGTCCTAAGCTAAAAAGAATTGGAAGCATATTTTTTATAGTATAATTTACCCAACATGAAAAGACAACCCTTGCGAGTTGGTTTTGATTTAGACGGCGTTCTTCTCTATAATCCAGCGCGTATTGTTCGACCGATTATTGTATTCTTGAAAAAATATCTTTTAAAAAGAGATCTTGACAAGTTTTACTATCCCAAAAATCGATTGGAAAAAATTTTCTGGTTTATCCTTCATAAATCAAGTCTTTGGCCATCTCCCGGTATCAAAGAATTAGTTAAGTTGGTTAAACAAAAAAAAATAAATGCTTATGTCGTTTCAGCCAGATATGAATTATTAGAAAAAGATTTTACTCGTTGGATTAATATCATTGATCCTAATAAAGACTTTTCCGGCTATTTTTATAACAACAAAAACGACCAGCCGTATTTATTCAAGGAAAAAATGATTAAGAAATTAAAATTAGATATTTATGTCGAGGATAACTGGGACATAGTTTATTACTTAAAATTAAAAATGAAAAATGAAAAATTAAAAATATTTTGGATATATAATATCCTTGATCAATACATTAAACACCAATATAAATTTTCATCTTTAAAAGAAGTGGTAAAAAAATTATGAATATCTTAATTACTGGTGGAGTTGGTTTTATCGGAACTAATGCGGCAATATATTTCTCTTATGATAAAAAAAATAAGATCACTCTTATTGACAATTTTTCAAGAGTAGGAGTAGATCTAAATGCTCAGTTTTTAAAAGAAAATTTTCCTAAGATTAGAATTATCAACTCTTATGTTGGTGCAATAAAAAATTATGAAAAAGAAATAAAAACCGCTAACGTTATCATCCATCTTGCTGGCCAAACTGCTGTCACGACATCAATTAAAAAACCTCACTATGACTTTAAAAACAATCTTTTGGAAAGTTTTATTTTATTAGATTTTGTCAGAAGAAATAATCCAAAAGCAATTATCATCTATTCTTCAACCAATAAAGTCTACGGCGATTTAAAACATTTAGATTCAAAATATCAACCGATTGATGAAAATGAGAAGCTTGATTTTATCTCGCCATATGGCTGTTCTAAAGGAGCGACTGACTTATATTTTCTGGATTATGCCAGAATCTATAATCTAAAAACGGTAGTTTTTAGACAATCTTGTATTTATGGACCTCATCAAATCGGTGTTGAAGACCAAGGATGGGTAGCTCACTTTACTAAACAGTTTCTTTTTAAGAAGCCTATCACAATCTTTGGAGATGGAAATCAAATTCGTGATCTCCTCTATGTTGAAGATTTAATCCAAGCTTATGATTTAGCAATTAATAAAATAAATAAATCCCGAGGCCAAGTTTTTAATATTGGTGGCGGCGTAAAAAACGTCTATTCTCTACTCCAAGTAATAAATATTCTTGAAAAATATTTCAAATATAAAATAAAAATATCTTATCAACCAATGAGAGTCGGTGATCAAAAATACTTTGTTTCTGTCAATAAAAAAATTAAAAAACTTCTTGATTGGCAACCAAAAACCGATTTTAAAGAAGGATTAAAAAAACTCATAGACTGGCAAAAAAACAACCTATGAAGATTCTATTTTTCTCCCCTTATTTTTATCCTTATACATCAGGAATAACCACCTATCCTCAAAAAATCTTTAACCACCTTGCTAAAAAGAACCAAATAAAAATTTTAACTTTTCGATACGACGAAAAATTAAAAAAAACCGAAAAATTTGACGGCTGTCAAATAATAAGAATGGATTACTGGTTTAAGATATCTAAAGGCTTCCTTTCTCCCCAATCGCTCATCCCCTTTTTTAAAGAAGCAAAAAAGGCCGATTTAATCCTTTTAAATATTCCTAATTCCGAAGGTTTACCTTTAGCAATCTTAGCAAAAATTTTAAGAAGACCGTTTATTTCCATCTTTCATTGCCAAGTCTTTTTGGAAAAAAGTTTTTTCAATAGAGTTGTGAATTGCTTTCTTAACTTCTCAATTTTTGTCCAACTTCTCCTATCAAATAATGTCATAGCTTACACTAAAGATTATTTTAAAAGTCTTGATATTAGTCGTTTTTTCTTAAAAAAAACTAGGTTTATTTTACCGCCAGTTGATTTACTAAAAATCAACCAAAAAAAACTTA
>PFRZ01000058.1 GCA_002788805.1 Candidatus Roizmanbacteria bacterium CG_4_9_14_0_2_um_filter_35_15
AATGATAACAAATTACAAATTACAAATCACAAATGACAAATAACAAATCAAATTCAAATATCAAATGTTTAAATATTAAAACATTTATTATTTGTTATTGAATTGTCATTTGAATTTTGTTATTGGAAATTTTATAGAATAAATATACCGTCTTTATAAATAAGTTTTTTTGTTCTGTCTTTTAAAATAGCCTCTACTTTTCGATTTCCTGTCATAATAATATCAACGTGCTCCGCTGACTCATTAAAGCCTAATTTCTCCCAGTCTTTTTTGGTCATTTTTTTGACTGCTCCAGTATAGCAATCATGATAAGAGCTACCAAGGGCTAAGTGAGTATTACCCCACTTTCCGCCGAAGTTTTCATCATATAAAGTATTGGCCATAAAACGACTAATTTTAGAAAATCTTTTATCAGTCAAGGAAAACTCACCGATTTTATCAGCGTTTTTTTGGGAGACAATCGCCTTTAAAAGCGCTTCATTTTCTTTGGCATTAGTTTTAACAACCTTTCCTTCTTTAAACTCTAGATAGATTCCTTTAATTAAGTTGCCATAACGGTATAAAGGAAAGTCAAAAAAGATATGGCCGTTTACTCCCCGCCAATCAGGCGAAGTAAAGATCTCAAAAGAAGGAATATTGCATCCTTCTCCACCTTGCCACTGTCTTTTTTCTCCTAAGTTAATCCAGAGGTTGGTATCTTTTGAGGTTAGGTGAAGTCTTTCAATCGGTAATTTATTCAGTTTATTTTTTATATAATCGATCTGTTGAAATGTTTTTTTCCATGTAGGGATCGGGTTATCCGATCCTAAATAACAAGTGCTAATAATCTCTTGCCAAAATTCCTCTTCGGTCAACCCTGCTTCTTTAGCCATTCCTTCAGTTCCAAACAAACACAAAGACCAGGTTAGTTTTCCTTCGTCTTCTTTATTAAAGAGCCATTTTTTAAGAGTGCCTGTTGGTTTATTGGCTTTGATAATTTTTTTCGGATCAACATTTTTCAGTAAAAATGGGTCGCGAAGAGCGATGAGATAGATTCGGTGATCAATCGTCTCAACTAAAGATTTAGTATATTTTTTGGGAAAAAACTTTAGCTGGTCATCTTTGGCTTTGTTAAAAAGAATTTTTTGGAACTTTTCCTCATGGCTTTTGATGATCGGATAAGCGCCTTTTTCCAGAATCCGCTGATAAACCGCCAAAGCCAAAGGTAGCGCTTCAACGTCGTATTGAAGATAAACAACTTCTTTTTCCTTAATCCCCTTTCCTTTTCCAAGGGCAAAATCTATCATTACCTTGGCATAGTTTTCCAGGATTTTTTGAGAAGGAGTAAACATAAGAATAATAGTATAACATCTGATAAAATATATTAATATGACTAATCTTTGGGACTATGATAAAAAGGAACTGGAAAAGACCGAAGAAGGAAGGATAAAAATATTGGAGCGTTTGATTAATTTTGGAGTCTATCTTAAAGATAGACAAAAAATTCCGGTTGATCAAGTCAAAAAGTACTGGAATAGACTTAAACTCGAACCTGGAAGAAGAAATTTTCTCAAATTTATCATATGGGGAAAATAGGAAAAATTTCCTTACAGAATGTTAAAATAAATTATTCTTTATCTTCCAGCACAAAAAAGCTATTACATTTATTTTTATATCAAAAGCCTAAGGATTATGTCGATCTTTATTTCATCTTAAAAGAAAAAAGCTCTATCTGGGATTTGCTGAAAATCGTTAAGACTAAATTCAAACTCGATCTTGACCTCATTTCTTTAGGTGAAGATTTTCTAAACTCAAAAGAACTAAAATTTTTGCCCAAAATGATAAAACCGCTAACTTTAGATGAGTTAAAATCTTTTTTTAGACTGCAGGCGAAAAAACTTGGCACGAAGGTTATTTAAAACAAAATCTGTCATCACCTTGGTATAGTTTTCGAGGATAGTTTTTGAAGGAACGGATATAATCAGAAATGATCATAGATTGCAGTTGAAAATAAAATATAAATTAGTATACTAATTATTGGTGAGAGAGTTTTTACTCTCCATGACGCTGACGTCCTAAAAACCAAAGCGTGAGGCACCACTAAAAAATCTTCATTTTTTGTCCATTACTGATAGAAATATTTTATTTTTTTTGAAATCTTCGATAATTATTACTCTGATTTTCCTTAATGATTTTTGGTTATTTTCATCTACTTCCAACATCCCTTCCAAAGCATAATACGTCCTGCCTTTTTTCTTTTTAATGTTTTGGACTAATTTTGAATTTTCTATAATAGTCTTTACATGTGGAAGTAACTTTAGTCGACGATATACATCATTAGATATTCGCTTTTTGTGACCGGTAGCGCCTATTAGATGCCTCCAGCCCAATAAACTTATTCTAACTTTCGATCTAAAAGCCGGACAATTTATTCCATCAGTTTTCCTCCAAGAATCATAAACTTTCCAGGACTCGTTTTGGGCTTTTTTAATATTAATGTATTTCGTCATTTCCAAAATTATAGGAGTTAAGTTAACTTTTGTCTATGGACTATAATCAACAAAACGAGGCTAAAAAATCCACCATTACCCTAGCATAGTTTTTGAGGATTTTTTGATCAGGAACAAACATAAGATAATTAGTATAACATTTGCGTTGTTAAAAATCGAAAATAGAGTTTAATAAAATTAAAGATCATTTAATCTATCGGCAAACTTATAAATTTCATGCACATTGATTCCTTGAAGAGAAGTGGAAATTTCGTTGGAATGAACTATAAGATCAATTATTTCATAAACATATTCTATTGGGTATTCTGTGACTATATCTACATAACTTTGATCTATTTCTGTTCCAATACTTTCTCTCAATTCAAGAATAGCTTCTTTTTTATCATCTCCTCTTAACATTTTTCTAAAAAAAATCAACAATTGTTCAGCAAATAAATGGCCTCTTTTTTCAAATAAATACTTTTCTTCTCCTAAGAATGTATAATAGAAAGAATCAATATCAAATCCCATTCCCGATTGAGCGAATAATTCTTCTAAATATTTTCCGCATAAGCCTAAAATTGAACAAAAAATTATTAAAGTAATTGATCTTTTTTCTTGATTGGTTAAATTTTTTTTCTTTTCTAATAGTGAATTTAAATGAGAAATAATAATAAGTGGAAAAAGAGTTTCGCCCGCAGCTCCTTCCAAACGTATTTGGTCAGTTGGTATGATCATAAGTTCACCCATTCTTAAAGATGAAATACCGTATGCCAAGCTCCAATGATCATATTTATTTTGAATAACTAAATCTATCAGCATATTCGTACTAATACCACGACTTAAATAGACTAATACTTCTGGATTTTTATTTGCTATTTTAAAGAGCCAGCGCAAATGCTCCAGCAATTCGTTCCCTTTCAAATATAAAAGAGATCCTCTTTTATCTGTTATGACAGAGAGTTTAGAAATAGCTTTTCCTAGTATTCTCTCAATATTTTTTTTGTCTTTGGGTAAGTCTCCTTTTATATGAGTATGAGTAAGGTTTTCTTCTTTTTTAAAATTTCCTATGAAAAAATGTCTATTGGCTCTTTTTTGACCTGGCAGAAGTTCATTACGTACAAAGCTTGCTTGTCCCCCATTTTCTATCGACTTTAATACTTCTTCACCCTCTCTGTCTACTGTAATGCATTTATGGCACGCAGTATAAAAAGCTTCCTGCAGAGACACCTCAGGCGGCCCAGAAAAAAGCGCTAAAAGAATTTTACCTGGCCATATGCCCTCTTCAGATAAATTTAAATGTTCCAAACTTCTTTGTGCACCGGTAATAATAATATTGGTCTTACCATTAAAATATTGATGTATGCCTATAGGATATTCTTTATAGAATTGTTTTATTGCTTGATCATAACTTTCTGTTTTCGGATACAGTCTGATGATTTGCTCAAAAAAATTAAATATTTGTGCAGGAAACAGTGTAGCCCGTTCATCATTAGCCAATAAAACTGTATCTCTAAATAATAGATTGCCTACTTCTTTATCTTCTAATAAACCAAAATAAGTTTCACCGGCCTCTTGACAATAACCCCAATCATTCAAAAAGTCTGCATGGGTAGCAAAGTTCAGTTCTTGGATAAAATGTTCCATTTTCCCAAAACCTTTTTCTGTCAATTCTGGCAAGTTGTCTCTAAATCTATCCATCGTTCTCTTTATAAAAGTCGTTACTTTTGGCGAAATGTACAAAAAAGGATTTTCGGTATTAAAAATAATATATATAGCTTGAGCAATTAAACTATTATCTTTAGTTTTTAAGGCGTCTATCATCCATTGATATAAATCTTTCCCTAACGCTTCCGCTCTAAATCTATTAGATAAAAAATTACGATCATCAGAATTTTTTATAACCTTTCCATCTTTGAAATCAGAAATCCGACTTTTTTGAAGATGATATTTATTAACGGTTTTTATAAAATCAGTTTTTCGTGATTGGTAATAGATATTTTTTTCGATTTCCAACCCTGATGAATGCTCATTTAAACGATCATAGTCTTGAATCAAATTACCCCAGGTCATTTGCGCGTATACATTTCTGACTTTCTGGCAGATCAGATCCAACTCTGAAGCTTGAGCATCTTCTTTATTCCAACCTTTTAAAGCATCAGGCAACCGCTGCGAAATCGGAACAAATTTTTCTTTTTGAGGGCCTTCTACTCCTGCCATAAGTAGCTAATTTTATCATACTATAGGGTTTTAAAAACAATGAAGTTTATCACAAACCATGAGCCAACCTACAGAAGATTTTTATTGAAAAAAACCTGATTCATAGGGAAGGTGTTGTCATCTCAATAAAATTTGATATAATATATCATACAAAATATGGCAGCGTTAAGCGAAGTACAAATTTCTTCTCATGAAGTAATGTCTCGGACTGAAATGGTTTTAAAACCATTTATTTCCGGTTTAGGAAAAGTTGAGTTGACTAATCTCCTTGGAAGAGATTTTTCTAAATTAACAATGACAATAGATAGAACAAATCCTAATCTTCTTAATTTCAGATATACAGATCCAAGAAATAATAATGTTTTAATGAATATACAAGCTAATACTGATAAACAAAATCTTTATGATTTTAATCGGTTGCGGATCTCAGTTGACTTTGTCCATAAATTTTTAGATGGTACTCATAGAGGTTTTCGGCTCTTATATCATCCTTTTGAAAGAGATAAGCTTGATGACTGTGCATTATCTGAAATTCAAATACTCCCTAAACAAGGTGAACATCTTTTTCCTTGGAGTCAATACAAAATGAAAGATAGAGACAAACCAAATGTATTAGATTTTCCAAGAATAGAAAAAATGATTTATATTGAGTTAATTGAACCAGACATGACTACTCCTAATTTACATAGTTTTGTACCTTATTCTTTAAAATATAATCAGGGGGAAGATTATCATAAAGTCAGACTGGTCGCTGAAAAAGATAATAAATATTGTAAAGACCCTTTTGAAATAACACTACCTGCCCATATTGGTCTATCTAAAGAAG
>PFRZ01000028.1 GCA_002788805.1 Candidatus Roizmanbacteria bacterium CG_4_9_14_0_2_um_filter_35_15
TTATTCCACCCTGTAAATACCCAGCCGCGGGCAGAAATACCAGTTGCTTTTAAATCTTTTTTGTAATTTTCAAAACTGCTAAAATCTTTTTTTATCTGCTTCAATAATTTACCAGCTGGTTTTCCACCTTTTCCACCAAGATGTGAAAAATATATTTCATGGTTAACAACTCCACCCCAAGCAAAAGATAGTTCAACTTTAAGCTCTCTTATATTTGAAAAGACCTGATTGGCTTTTGCATAATCATCATCTTTTAATGCGGATAACTTTTCCTGAATCTCATTGTATTTATTAACATAACCTTGGTACAACTTTAAATGCTCCTCAACTGTTTTTTTGGAGATCCCTTTCATTGAAAAAATTGAATCGGAAAATTTTTTTGGTTCTAGTTTAATTACTCTCATACTATTACTAAATTTGTAATAGTTTAATATTAATAAATTATTTTTTATTTGTCAAGTAGTAAATCAGGTCTTTTTTTGCGGGTTTCTTCAAGGGCTTTTTTTAACCGCCAGTCTTCGATTTTTTTATGGTCACCGCTCATTAAAACCTTTGGCACCTTTAAACCTTTAAAGCTCTCTGGCCTAGTATATTGAGGATATTCCAAAAGCTTTTTATTATTAATATTAAAACTCTCCTGTCTAACTGCCTCGTCTTTTTTCAGAACGCCGGGAATAAGACGAACGAGAGAATCAACGATGGCCACGGCAGTAATCTCGCCACCTGTCATAATAAAATCTCCCATCGATACTTCCTCATCGACGAAATCTAAAACTCTCGCATCAACATCCTCATAATGCCCGGCAATAATAATTAAATGGTCGAGTTTTGAATATTCGACTGCCTTTTTCTGATTAAAGGTCTTTCCTTTTGGACTTGTTATAACTACTTTTAAATTTTTACTTGAAATTTTGACTTTTGACTTTTGACTTTTGACTTTTTCTATAGCTTTATAAATGGGTTCAATCCGTAGTATCATCCCCGTTCCTCCTCCATATGGCCGATCATCAACCGTGCCATAATCGTCAATGGCAAAGTCGCGTAAATTAACAATTTCTATTTCGACTAGTTTTTTTTCAACTGCCCGTTTAATAATGCTTTCTTCAAAAAAACCCTTGATCATTTTCGGAAAAAGCGTGATTATTGAGATTTTCATTGATAAAATTATACTAAATGAAAAGATTAATCTTAAGCTCTATTCGTTTTTACCAAAAAACCAAATTTTTTCATGGAACCATTGCCCGGCAATTATTTTTAACCGATAAAGTCTGCCGATTTATTCCCACCTGCTCTGAATATACCTACGAGGCTGTCGAAAAATACGGAAGCGCAAAAGGATTATTTCTTGGTTTTAAAAGAGTTATTCGCTGTCATCCTTGGAGTAAGGGTGGCGATGACCCGCTTTTATAGTGGCGACAAAAAGACCGGCCCAGATAATAAAAAAAACCAAACTGACTTTTTTACCGATCTCAAACGGTTGGGAAATAAAACGAAAACGAACTTGATGACGGCCGGCGTTAATAAATACCGCTCTTTGGTTGATGTTGGCCGGATAAATTTTCGTTTGTTTAGCATCAATAAATGCCTGCCAGCCAGGATAAAAACTGTCCGCGATTACTAAAATACCTTCTTTATTATTTTTTACATCAATAATCAACTCTTCATCTGTATTTTTTATTAAATTTATTTCGCTGGTTGACTGATCTAGTGTCTTTTTTGCTAAATTTTCCTCTATTACTGCCATGGTCGCCGGATTAAAACTTTTTGAACTGATTACTTTTAAAGCTTCATCTTCATTTTTAACTACCTGATAATTATTAATAAATCGTATCCTTGGTAGATATCTTATGTTTTCGTATATGTAAAAAGGGGGCCAGGTCGTACTTGGTGGCGGAGAGATTTTTTTAACAGGTTTAAGATCTGGGTCGGAAAACTGGAAAGGAGAGATCAAAAAACGAGTGCTGGTCAAATCAAGAATTTTTTTGTGAAGAGGACTAGAAACAGCGGTAAAATTGATTAAGTTTCCTTTGGCTTCATTAACAAGAAGTGATTGGATGAGTTTCTCTCTTTGGGTTAGGAGAGCATCGTAAACTCCTGTCTGAATAGAGCCGTACAAAAGATTGAGATTAGCATCAAGACTGTTTTTGGCAAAAAGATAATAGGAGGTATCCTGCCAGCCTTGAGTTTGCAGTTCTTTTATATAAGGCCAACTAGCTCCTAACTGATAAATTCTTCCTGGTTTTTCTTTAAAAAAATTAGAAGACTCTGGTGGTTTAAGAAGATCTTTAACCGGAATCGTCGGGTGATATAAGTATAAAATAAATAGACTTGAAGCAAAAGCAAAGATGATTAATAAAAATTTTAAAGCTGACTGATTAATTTTTTCCAAGCGCAACATTTCTAAACCATATCCAGCTAATATTGACAAGGAAAAAATCATCAAAATCAAAAATCTTGCCGGGATTTGGAAAAAATTAAACGGCGGAAATAAATAGACAAATGAAATCGGCGAATATCGGCCTAAAACCAAAAGAAGAGAAACAATTAATAAAAAAATCATTGCTTTTTTATAAAGAGACTGTTTCTTTTTATAAAAAACTCCAAAAAAAGCTAATATTAAAGGAATAATACCGATATAAGCTGTCTTTTCCCAAAAAATATCTAGCCCCCCCTTATTAAATAGCTGGTAACTGGCATTGGCCGGGTTGCCAAAAATGAATGGATAAATCAACGTCAAAAAATATTTAGGAGAAAATGACTGAATGGTCGCTTCGCTAAAGGAAAGCCCCTGACCGCGGACCGAAAAAGCCTTAAATTCAAAAGTTGGCAAAATCTGGACGCTGGCCATAGCGATGCCAAAACTGACAGCCACGATTAAAAATAGCATTCTTTTTAACTTAATAATAAATTTTTCCTTTTTAATTGCTAAAAAGTAAAAAACCAAAATCATCATTCCTAATAAAGTAATAAAGACATACTGCGGATGACCGATAAAGATCTGCTGGCAAATAACAAAAGCTAGAACTAAAGCATCTTTTGTATCTAGTTTTTCAACCGTCCTTAAAGCCAATAAAAACACCAAAGGAAGTAAACAAGAGGAAGTAAAAACACTAATATGCTGAAGGCGGAAAATAAATACTCCGGAAAAGGAAAAAATAACCGAAACAAATATAGAAACAGGTCGGGAAAATTTTAAATATCTAGCAAAACTATAGGTAGATAAAAGAGCAATCAAGGTAAATATAAAATAAAGAAGATTCATCGATTGAGCGGCAGGAAGAAAAAACAAAAGAAGATAGTTGATGATATTAAAAATACCGGTCTGGCCACCAGCTAATAGCGGAATGCCCGTGCCTATCTGGTTAGTCCACAAAGGAATTTTATGTAATCTAACCATTTGCGTAAATAGATAACGAAGAGGAAAGCCTAGATGAATAGTATCAGAACGACCTAAGTCCGGAGTAAAGTAAATTGATAGCTGAGGAAAAAAAAGATTGGCGAAAAAAATACCAACGAAGATTAAAAAGATAACCAAAGGAAGAAATCTGTTAATTATTTTTTTCATAAGAGTCTTGTTTCTGGTATAAAATTACGTTTCTTTTCTGAATCACCGGCTTTAAAAATTTATATTGCAAATCTTTTGATCGAGAGATATCTTTTTCCTCCGGACCAAAAAACACCCAAGCGATTTTTGCTTTATCTAAAAAAGATTTGGCTTCATTATTAGTCATCTTGCCACTAAAAAAACTGTTTACCTGTTGAATTCTTTTATTAAAGTCTGGTGTCTGAAACTCGTGACCAGCCCAAACTTTTTTTGAAGTCTCCGCCGGGATAATGTTGGCCACTCGATAGGAAGATAGCACTCCTTCTTCATCTTTGCCTATTAAGCGAAGATAGTTTATTACCTCTCCTTCCTCAATGGTTAAATATATCCAGCGATTTTCCGCGCTTTCTCCTAGACGTTTAAAGGTAGTATAAAAAGAGGTAGGACTAGTAAGGAGAATGACTATTATCGCTAAAGAAAGATAATTTAAATTAAACTTTTTTGTCAACCAAGCGATGCCTTTTACCGCCAAAATTACTACAGGAAACCATAAGCCGCGGATTAACAGTTTCTGAAATCCAAAAGGCAGATAAATAATTAACCAGCCAAAGATAAACCAGGTTTTAAGAAAATTGTTTTCTTCACTGTTTGTTTTGGAAAATAAACCTATCAATGTAAACGGAAACAGCATTCCCCAACCTAGAATTGCCAATAACGGCGTTGGTGACTTTTGCACCTGGAGCATTAATCCTGAAAAACCTGGGTTAACAATAAGGCTCCTTCCCACAGTTACAAACCAAGTTATTCCTGAAAAAACCAGATAAATCAATATATCCCACTTCCAAGCAAAAAAAATCACCCCTAAAGTAAGTAGGCTGTAAGGATGGAAAAAAGACATCAAAAAAGCGCTGATTGCTCCCAATATTAAAAACTTATTTTTCTTCCTGGTTATTCCCTGCCAAAAAAGACCAACGGTTAAAAGAAACAGGCTTAAACTAACTGCTTCGTGGGGACGACGAAAAGCGCTTTCTAAAGTAAAACCAGGCTGACCCAGATCAGGCAGAACCAGCTGGGGGAAAAACAGCCAACCCAGCCCACCGCCAAAGATAAGAATTATATAACTAACTATCTTTTCTTTTTTCTCTTTGATAAAAATTCCTAAAAACCACCAAATGATAGTTCCTAAAATCAGGCTAAAAAAAACAGCGGCCAGATGAAAAGATAAAGAATTAGATATGTTAAAAAATCCTGTTAGTTTTCCGATTAGGGTATAGGCAGTATAAACAAACATTGGCTTTTCCGATTGAGTATCGTATAGATTTGGAAAAACCAAGCCGCCGCGCTTTCCCCAACCAATGGCGCTAAAGTAAACATTATGATCCCAAGGATCAAACCAGGAAGCTTGTCCTGTATACCACTTATCAGCTGGTTTTGTTAAATATTTGACTAGATCTGGCCCGCGAATTAATAGATTAACAACGAAGATTACTATTAAAATTAAAATAATAGTTGACCAACAAAGTTTTTCTCTATTAGCCATGTTTTAACATTATAATATAGAAAGAGTGAAAAAAATTATTGTTATCCTTTTTTTAATTTCCATTTTTTTTCTTAGTTTTCTTCCAGTAAAAGATACTGATTTCGGTTGGCATTATCGTTGTGGCCGAGAGTTCTTTACCAAAAAAAACCTTTGTCTTAAAAATACTTTTTCTTACTTTCTTCCTAATTATCAATCAGCCAACCCTCACTTTTTATATGATATTGGCTTGGCTTTAGTCTATGATCATTTTGGTTTTAATGGCCTGAGTGTCCTTTATAGCCTCTTAATGTTAGCGGCTGCTTATCTGTTTATTTATTTTACTTCTTTCTCCTGGCTGGGAATTATTTCTTTTTATCTTCTGTTTTTTCTTTCATTAACTGTTTTTGGTCTCGGACTACGGTCACAAATCACTTCTTATCTTTTTTTCCTCTTGACTTTGTTTATTTTAGAAAAATCAGAGAAAAAAGCTAGTTTTCTTTTCCTTTTGCCTTTGGTTTTTTTGATTTGGGTTAACACCCATATTGGTTTTTTTCTTGGCCCAATAATCTTCTTTTTTTACCTGATTAATAAACTTTTCAAAAATAACTTTTCTTTTTCTCTGAGTAAATTCCCCTTAATTATTTTTATTATTTCTCTTATCGCTACTTTAATTAATCCTTTTGGTTTTAGAGTTTATTTTGAAATCTTTAATCATCTAACTTCTCCTATGGGGCATATGATCGCTGAATGGGTTAGCCCAATCTGGTGGCAAACTGGATTGATAATTTTTTTCACGGCTTCGATTATTTTTTTATTTTTAAAAAAACGTTCATTGTCTCTCTTTCAAATTTTACTTCTATTATTTTTTTCTCTTCTCGCTTTAAAAGAAAGAAGAAATCTACCGTTTTTTTATACGGTTTTCTTTTATCTCTTGTTAAAGAATAAGATTTTTAATAATAAAATTACTGTTTTTATAGATAACCTTTACTTGATTTTGTTTCCTTTATTAATAACTTGTGTTTTATTTTTCCTTATTATTAATCTTCCCCAGACCTTAACCTTTAACTCTTCTTGGAATAAATACTGCTCAGAAGGTCCTAACATCTATCCTTGCCAGGCAATCAAAGATTATCTGCCACTTTCCGGCAACATCTTTGCCATGTATGAATGGGGTGGATTTCTTATCTGGCAAAAACCTGAGATTAAAGTCTTTGTTGATGGCCGGATGCCAGCTTGGAAAGATGAAGAAGGACGAAGTCCCTATCAAGTTTTTCTCGATATTATCCAAACTCAACCTGGCTGGAACGAAAAATTAAACCAGTTAAAAACCAACTTTCTATTAATCACCAATGGCACCTTTCTTGATCTGTTACTAAGGGAAAAAGCCTCCCAATACGATTGGCAAGAAAAATATCGAGACATTAACATGGTAATTTACAAAAACTTGACAAAAAAAAATTAATTAGTTATAGTTTAGCTTACCTGAATATGATTAATATTGACAAGCTTATCTACACCGCTGTTTTCTCTCCGAATGAAAAAGCCAAAAAACAAGCTCACACTACTATCCGTAAAATTGCTAAAAAAAGAGGTGTTTATCCGGCTTCAATTCACCAACTCTATATGGCTTTCGGTCAAAAAAAAATAAAAGGTTTTACTGTGCCGGCTATTAATATCCGCACGCTCACCTATGATATGGCTAGATTGATTTTTCAAATTGCTAAGACTAAAAAAATTGGCGCTTTCATTTTTGAGATCGCCCGATCAGAGATTAAATACACTGATCAGCAACCTGATGAATATGTAACGCTAATATTAGCCGCGGCAGTTAAAGAAAGATATAAAGGGCCTGTATTTATCCAGGGAGACCATTACCAATTTTCCGCGAAAAAATTTAAAGATAATCCTGATGAGGAAATTAAAAAAATCAAAGAGTTAATCAAAAAATCAATCGAAGCTGGTTTTTATAATATTGACATTGACGCCTCAACTCTTGTGGAACTGGAAAAACCCAGTCTTGATGAACAGCAAAAAAATAACTATCAGATGACCGCTCTTCTCACAAAATATATTAGATCAATTGAGCCGAAAAAAACCACTGTTTCAATTGGTGGCGAAATCGGACACATTGGCGGAAAAAATAGTACTCGGGAAGAATTTGAAGCCTTTATCGCCGGTTATAAAAAACAAGTTGGTAAATTAATAGGAATTAGTAAGGTTAGCGTCCAAACCGGCACTTCCCACGGTGGCATTCCTCTTCCCGACGGCACCATTGCTAAGGTCAGTATTGACTTTAATGTTTTAAAAGATATTAGCAACGTCGCCAGAAATAAATATCAGATTGGTGGATCGGTCCAACACGGCGCTTCTACCTTGTCTAATGAACTTTTTAACCATTTTCCTAAAAACAATGCTTTGGAAATCCATCTAGCCACTGGCTTTCAAAATATCGTTTATGACAATATACCGGTAGGGTTGAAAAAAGAAATATACCAATGGCTAAAAGAAAATTGTCAAGACGAATGGAAAGAAGGACAGACCGAGGACCAGTTTGTTTATAAGACTAGAAAAAAAGCTCTTGGACCCTTCAAAGAAAAACTTTGGAATATGAATGCCAAAGAAAAGAAACCAATTTTGACTAATTTAAAAAAACAGTTTTCCTTTTTAATGAAAAAACTTAATGTTGTTGGTACTAAAAATGTTGTTAATAAGTTTATTAAATAAATATGGATAGAAATCTCGCTCTTGAGTTTGTTAGGGTAACTGAGGCAGCCGCTATTGCCGCAGCTCGTTGGGTCGGCCGGGGAGAAAAAAATAAAGCTGATGGAGCGGCAGTAGATGAAATGAGAAAAAGATTTAATCAAATTTATTTTTCCGGAACTGTTGTTATTGGTGAAGGAGAAAAAGACGAAGCCCCAGAACTTTATAACGGTGAACATGTTGGTAAAGCAAAAACTCCCCTTATGGATTTAGCTATTGATCCTCTTGAGTGTACTGATAGTGTGGCTCATGGACGATACAATGCTTTGACGGTAATTGCCGCCGGCGCTTCTGGTAGTCTTCTCCACGCCCCAGATACCTATATGGACAAATTGGCTACCGGCCCGGAAGCTGCCAAAGTTATTGATCTTGACGATTCTATCACTAATAATATTAAAAAAACCGCAAAAGCCATTGGGAAAGACGTTCGAGAAATCACGATTATGATGCTTGACCGGGAAAGAAACTATTCAATTATGAATGAAGCTCGGTCAATCGGCGCCAAGGTCAGGTTAATCTCTGATGGTGATGTAGCAGCTGCTGTTGCTACTTGTTTACCAGAATCAGGAGTTGATCTTTTAATGGGTAGTGGCGGTTCAACCGAAGGAGTTTTATCTGCCGTGGCTCTTAAAATTTTTGGCGGGGAAATACTCTGCCGTTTTAAACCAAAAAAAGAAACTGATATTGCTAAAATTAAAAGTATGGGAATAAAAAATTTAAAGAAAATTTTTAGCGCTTCTGATCTTGCCAAAGGAAATCAATTAACTTTTACCGCCACCGGTGTTATAGATGGACCATTTTTACAAGGAGTAATTTTTAGAAAAAATAGAACCATTACTCATTCAATTGTTATGCGAGCCCAATCAAAAACTATTCGTTATATAACTACTCATCATCATCTACATCAAACTAATAAATATTATGAAACGACTTAAAATTGGTTTAAATGGTTTTGGTCGGATCGGTCGGGCGGTCGCCCGGATTGCTTTCGATCGGGGTAATTTTGATATCGCGGTTATCAATACCAGAAAAACTCAGCCAGACATGCTTGCCTATCTCCTTCAATATGATTCGGTCTACAGAAAATATCACCGAGAAGTTAAAGCGGTTGAAAACGGAATTATGATTGACGGTAAAAAAATTCCCGCGACCTTAGTGGCTGAACCTCAAGATATTCCTTGGGAAAAATATAAAGTTGATATTGTTGTTGAAGCCACCGGCGCTTTTACCAAAAAAGAGGATTTAATAAAACACCTAAGAGGAAGTGTCAAAAAAGTAATTTTAACTGCTCCGGCAAAAGATGACACAGTTCATGTAGTTTTGGGAGTCAACGATGATAAGATTGATTGGAAAAAAGAGCAGGTGATTTCCAATGCTTCCTGTACGACAAACTGCGCCGCGCCGATGTTTAAAGTACTTCACGATAATTTTAAAGTGTTATCAGGTTATCTAACAACTGTTCATGCTTATACCGCCACTCAAAGCTTGCTTGATGAAGCTAATAAAAAACCTGATCGCTCAAGAGCGGCCGCTTTGAATATCGGGCCATCAACGACTGGTGCTGCTAAAGCAGTTGGAAAAGTCATACCTGAACTGGCAGGTAAACTTGACGGTATGGCAGTCCGAGTCCCAGTGCCGACGGTTTCTTTTACCGATATTTCAGCTATCGTTGAAAAAGAAGTCAACGCCGAAGAAGTCAACGCTGTATTTAAAAAAGCCTCAACTGGCAAAATGAAAAGATTTTTAAGTTATGAAACAGCCATGCTGGTTTCCTCAGATTTTATCGGCTCACCATACTCTTGTATCTTTGATGCCAACTACACCAAAGTCATCAACAAAACTTTGGTCAAAGTTTTCGGTTGGTATGATAATGAGTGGGGCTACAGTACTAGATTAGTGAATTTGGTTGAAAAACTATCAGAGTTTATTTAAAACCCGTTAACCTGTTAACACGTTAACGAGTTAACGAGTTAGACATGAAACAAATAACTTATATCGACGAAGTCGAAATCAAAAACAAAATAGTCCTTCTTCGAGTTGATTTCAATGTTTCTTTAAATCAAAACTACACAATCGCTGACGACGCGAGAATTCAACAATCACTACCCACGATTAAACATTTATTAAAAAATAATAATCAATTAATTATTCTTTCTCATCTAGGTCGGCCAAAAGGAGTCGACGAAAAGTTTTCCTTAAAAATTGTCGTCAAAAGATTAAAACAATATCTTCCCTCTTATCCAATTGTGCTTGCTAAAACTTTGGAAGAAGTAAAAACTAAAAAAGAGCCGATTATAGTCTTAGAAAATATTCGTTTCTTTCCCAAAGAAAAAGATTATTCAACAATATTTGCGAAAAAACTTTCTTCTCTGGCAGATGTTTACGTTAATGATGCTTTTGGAGTGTGTCACCGATCAGATACTTCAATCATCGGCCCGCCAAAATTTATTCCCGGATACGGTGGATTACTTTTAAAAAAAGAATTGCATATGCTTGACTGTATCGTGAAAAAACCAAAAAAACCGATTGCAGCTATCATTGGTGGAGTAAAAGTTTCCACCAAGATTGGACTTTTGGAAAGATTGGCAAAATTAGTCGATTATTTAATTATTGGCGGCGGTCTGGCAAATACTTTTCTTTCCGCTCAAGGGTATAAAATTGGTAAAAGTTATTGTGACTATGAAACTACTCAAGTTGCTAACCATTTTCTTGCTAAACAAACTAGTAAAAAACCTTACATTCTTTTACCAAAAGATGTAGTTGTAGGAGAAAATAAAGAAAGTAAACAACCGGAGATTGTCAAAATAGAAGATATTCCTTTTAATAAATCAATCTTTGATATTGGCCCGGAAACAACTGCGGAAATAGGCCATATCTTAGCTCAAGCAAAGACAATTATTTGGAACGGTCCTGTTGGTTATTTTGAAAATCCGTCTTTTCGAAGAGGAACTGATTTTATCTACTACTCAATCGCTCATAATAACGAGGCAATATCGATTCTTGGCGGCGGCGATACACTGGCCGCCATTTCCAAAAAAGAATATCTTAATAAAATCACTCATATCTCAACCGGCGGCGGCGCAATGTTGGAGCTGATTGAGAAAGGAACACTGCCTGGAATTGAAGCGCTCAAGAGGTAGTTTTCAATTTTCAGTTTTCAATTTTCATTGAATTTTCAATGACTTAATTTTCAATTGAAAATTATCTAATAATTTCTACGACTTTGTTCACTTGTTCAGGTGATTGAATTGTAACTGTTTCTTTACTTTTCTCAATACTCGGTAAATAATCTTTTCCGACTATCTTACCATCGTCTAACCAATAAATATCTAAGTTTAAGTAAGTATTTTTATTCCAGAATGTTCGATAATCTTTGTCTGGGAAAATAAAGATCATGCCTTGTGCTCCTTTTAATTCTTTTTTAGTTTTATAAAACATCAGTCCTTTTTCCCATTCTTTTTGTTCATCTGCAATTAACAATTTATATTTTGTGTTATTAATTGAATAATTTATAAATTCTTTGTTTGGAATTGAAAAATAAAAATTAGAGTGATTGAGAAGCAACATTGAATAAACAAGCAAAAAATAAGTTATCAATAAGGCTGTTATTATAAAAATTGGTTTTAATAAACTTTTTCTTTTTTTAAATAAAAGTAGTGAAATTAATATGACTAAAAAGATCTCTCCTAGAATTGACAAAACTCCGAAAATATAATAAATGATTAGAACCGGTTTAGAAAAAGATGAAAAAACTTCTTTTAGATCACCAATATAATCAAGGGGTGTTTTTATTTTTAAAATATCTTGGGTGATATCTTTAAGAAGATGAGTAAAAAAAATAATAAAAATAATTATTAAAATAAAATTAAATAGTTTATTTTTGTTTCTCATGAAGTACTTATCCTCCTATTCTCACTTCTCGCCTTAGTAGATTTCTACTGCGGCTCGAAGAGCGAATTTAGGAGGACATAAGAATTTCTAAGACTCGCTTCGCTTGTCAAGAAATTCTAATGTCGGAGCGGCGAGACTTGAACTCGCGACCTCAGCGTCCCAAACGCTGCGTTCTGGCCATCTGAACTACGCTCCGTAAGAAATATTAAAATCAAATATCAAAGATCAAAAATATATTCATATTCTATCAGAAATTACTGTTATAATGGCTAATAATGAAAAAAAAGGTATTTTATGTTTTTTTATCATTAATCTTTCTTTCTGCTTTTATCTTTTTTTCTTATTTGGTAAAAAAAGAGGTTTTTCAGCAGTTTGATTTTGATTTTACCGTTAAACTGCAAAACCACCTGCCGAAAAAATATGATAGTTATCTTTCGGCTTTAAGTCTGATTGGCAGTTTTGAAATTCTTAGTTTATTAATTATATTTCTAGTTTTAATAAGAAGAAAAATTATTTCTTTTCTGATTTTTATTCCTTTTATTGGTACTCATCTTATAGAAATTTTCGGCAAGGCCCTCCTTCGTCATCCTGGTCCGCCTTTTATTTTTTTCCGCTACAGTTATGATTTCATCTTCCCCTCTTCCTATGTTAAGCCCGGCTATTCCTATCCTTCAGGCCACAGTCTAAGAGCCGCTTTTATCGCAATAATTATTGTTTACTTAATCAATAAATTAAAAATAAAATTTATCTGGAAAATTCTCATTAATTTTTTAGTTTTTTTAATACTAATATTAATGCTCGTTTCTCGTATCAGCCTCGGCGAACACTGGTTGTCTGATGTTATCGGTGGTAGCCTATTAGGATTAACAACTGCGTTTTTTTCTTTTATCTTTATCTAAATATGTATCAGCAAATCATTAATGATTTAAAAAAATATTCTGATTCTGAAAAAGCCAGGATCCTCAGCCGCTTTTTCAAAACCGGTAAAGGCGAGTATGGAGAAGGAGATATTTTTTTAGGAGTTACCGTTCCTCAACAAAGATTGGTTGCCAAAAAATTCAAAGATGCTGATTTAAAAACCATTGAAGAACTTCTTCATTCAAAAATCCATGAACACCGTTTAACTGCTTTATTAATTATTATTTATCAAATAAAGAAAGCTAATGAAGTAAAAAAGAAAAACTTCTTTAATTTTTATCTAAAAAATACTAACTATATCAATAACTGGGACTTAGTTGATCTCAGCTGCCGTGACATTATTGGTGAATACTTATTAGATAAAGACAGAAAAATTCTTTACCAACTAGCTTGTTCAAAAAACCTCTGGGAAAGACGAATTGCCATTATCTCTACTTTTGCTTTTATTAGAAAAAGTAAGCTTCAAGACACCCTTAGGGTGTCCAAAATTCTTCTCAACGATAAGCATGATTTAATTCATAAGGCGGTTGGCTGGGCGTTAAGGGAACTGGGAAAAAAAGATGAAAAAGCTTTAGAAAACTTTTTGAATAAATATTATAAAAAAATACCTCGAACAATGCTTCGCTATGCAATAGAAAAATTCAGCGAAGAGAAAAGAAAAAAATATCTGACTAAATCTTAGTTAAGAGCTTTCTGATATAATGTCTATTATGCAGCTGAAAAATAAAGTCGTTGTAATCACTGGTTCTTCAAGTGGGATTGGCCAAAATACTGCTATTGCCTTTGCTAAAGAAGGATCAAAGCTTGTTGTTAATTATAAAACTAATAAAAATGGCGCCGAAGAAACATTGAGACAAATCAAAAAAACCGGCTCGCAGGGACTCATTTTCCAAGGAGACGTCTCTGATGAAAACACGGTAAAAAGATTGTTTAAAAAAACTTTAGAAGTCTTTAAAAAAGTAGATATTCTCATTAATAATGCTGGTTGGCCAACTCCCGGCTATTTAGAAGAAACCAATAAAAATCACTGGTTGGCAAATTTTAATGATAATTTTTTTACTACGGTCTTGTGTTCTAAAGAAGCAGTAACGATAATGAAAAAACAAGGTGGCGGAAAAATAATTAATACGGCTTCAATTATGGGAATCGACTATGGAGGAAGAGAAGGTGTTATTGCCTACTCGGCCGCAAAAGCTGCGGTCATCAATTTTACTAAGACGTTAGCAAAACAAGTAGCGCCAACTATATTAGTGAATGCAGTTGCTCCAGGTAGAACCCAAACTCCTTACTATGATCAATTTGATAAAAAAACTATCAAATACTTTATAGATGCTAATCCTATTGGTCGAATGATTAACCCTGAAGAGATAACTGAGGCGTTTCTCTTTATTGCAAAAAACGATGCTCTGGTCGGCTCGGTAGTAACTGTTGATGGCGGCTATATGCTTAAATTTGGCAAAAGTTTTAAGTAAGATATCTATGAATAAAAATCTTGTTCTTACTAAAAAGGATGTCTTTGATTTTCTTACCTCCCAGAACTTAATGACTCTTGCCACATATGGTAATCATCCATGGATTGCTAGTGTATTTTATTCGTTTGACAAAGATCTTAATTTATATTTTTTAAGTAATCCTGCCACCATTCATGGCCGGCAGATGAAGAAAAACAAAATGGTGACGGCGGCAATTTTTGACTCCCATCAAAAACCTTCTGATGTAAAAAGAGGCTTACAAATATATGGTTATGTAGAAAAAGTTTCTGGAATCAATAAAATCCGTCATGCGATAAGACTTTGGAAAGATTTTCTTAATGTTAATCGACCTGATATTAGTTTAGAAAATATGAAGAAGGGTCTTTATAAGGGAAGGATGTATCGCCTTACTCCAAAAAAAATAAAACTGTTTGATCAGGAAAAATTCAAAGTCCCCGACGGCGAAGAGCCGGTATTGAAGCTTTTAAAAAAGCCTGCTCTAACATTCTAGAGTTATATTCTTGTAGACTATAGTCCGTTGACAAGAGAGTCTATAAAATTTATAAAGTCTTTAAAGCCATTAAGCCTGCCTGCTGGCAAGCAGGCATTTTTCTTTACAGACTTTTGACTTTATGACTTTATAACTAATTTATGTATTGACAAATGTAATACATTTGTATTAAAATATGATTAAAGTTCTTTTAAATCAACTCGTCTGGAATGATTGGAATATCGAACATATTAAAAAGCACAGCCTAACACCAAAACAGGTTGAAGAATCTATTTTAAAAGTTGTCACTTATAAAAAAGGTTATAACAATCGTTTGATTCTTATAGGCAGAAGCGGAAACAGAATTATATCAACTATTTTATCTAGAAAATCAGGGGGAAAATATTATGTAGTAACCGCAAGAGATGCTGATAAAAAAGAAAGGAGAAAAATTTATGAAAAAGAAAAAAATAATTCCAAAATTTAAATCTCTAAAAGAAGAGGCTGAATACTGGGATAAAAACAGCCTGGCTGATCATTGGGACAGTTTTGAAGATATTGATTTATTTATCAATCTTCATAAACCAAAAGAAGAAACATTGATTTTACGAGTTCAGAAAGGCCTGAAAAGTAAACTGGATAAAATAGCTAAAGAAAAAGGATTAAAAGTATCATCTTTGGTTCGTCTTTGGTTAACGGAAAGAATAAAGATATCTCGCGCGTAATCTATTTATTTTCGACACTACAATTCCCGGTTGGTTTTGGAAAAGTTCATTTAAATCCCATTGTTAGCTCTCTTAATTTTGCTTCTGGATCCTTAGCTAAAACAAAACCTGAGGCGAGTATGACTCCTTTAGCGCCTAAAGCGACCGCCTGTTTTGTGTCTTCTCCCGTTGAGATACCAGCGCCGATAATCAAAGGATGCTTTAAAACTTTGACTAATTTTTTGATATTTTCTGCCTCTTGAGTCAGCATCGACACACCACCGTCAATCATATCTTCCCTTTCATAAGAAACATAGTCCGGATCCCAAGAGTCGTATTTGATAATCATTTCCGGATTAAAACCAATAACGACATTCCTTAAACCGTATTCTTTGGCTTTATCGAGGATTTTTTTCACTTGTTCATCAGGCACTTTATGTTCACTATGATTAATGACAACGCCTGTTGCGCCTGCTTCCTTTATGGCATAAGGCGAAAGCCAGCCCATATTTTTTCCCGGATCAATTGGGTCCATGTGCTGCGCCCAGACTTCAATCCCCAGCTCTTTTTTTACCCGGTAAATATCAGTCGGCTGGACCGCTGGAATTATCTTGACACCTGTTTCTTTAGCTACTTTTTTGACACAAGATAAAAGTCTGACGGCTGCCTCACCAGTTGATTCTTTATAAGTTTTTAGAGATAAAAAAATCATATAAAATAAATTAAATTATATAATATCATAATACTATGAAAATTTCTGCAAAAGAAATTATTGATATTCGTAAACCACGACTTCGTTACCCAGTAATAAAACCAATCGCCGACCGTTTTAGTCCGCGACATTTTTCCAGTGAAAAAATTCCGGAAAAAGATCTTAATTCTATCTTCGAAGCCGCTCGCCTGGCGCCTTCTGGCCATAACTACCAACCGTGGTATTTTTACTGGACAGAAAATAACTCTTCATCTTTTAAAAAAATTGTCTCCTGTCTTCCCCAGTCAAACTACTGGGCAAAGACGGCGGCAGTTTTTATTATTGCCTGTTATCTGCCAGTTGTTGAAGGAGAACGCAACCCTTATGCTCTTTATGACCTTGGCGCTTCGGTAATGTCACTGGTTCTACAAGCACAACATCTGGAATATTATGCTAGACAGATAGGAAATTGCGACACGGAAAAACTGAGAAAGCTATTTAACTTGAATAAAGATCATCAACCTTTTGTAGTGATTGCTTTTGGAAAACTAGGAAATTATAAAAATATCGAGGAGGTTTATCTCCAAAAAGATATTCAATCTCACCCGAAAAAAACCCAGATAGCAAAAAAGATTACTTAGAAAAAAATTCTTTAATGGTTTTGACGAACAATTGGTTTTCTTTTTTACTGCCAATGGTCACTCTAAACCAACCTTCGATTTTGTGTTTTGATGATGAGATCGCCCGCAGGATAATCCCTTTTTTCTGGCAAAACTCAATAATCTCCTTGCCGTTTTTACCGGCTGGAGCGGCATCAAATAAGACGTAATTGGCGCTTGACGGAAAGACGACTAAGCCGGGAATTTTACTAAGAGATTTTTCAATAAAGGCTACCTGTTCGTTGTTAAACTTGACTCGTTTACCAAGACTTTTTTTATCTTCAAGCGCAGTCAGAGCCGCCCACATGGTAATTGTTCCCACATTCCACGGCAAAAGAGTAGCAGCAATCTTCATCGCTACTTCCTTATCAGCTAAAAGATAGCCTAACCGTAGTCCGGCTAGTCCATAGGCTTTAGATAATGTTCGCGTAATAATGACATTTTTGTATTTCTTAATCAGTGCTACCTGGGATTTTTTTAAACCAGCGTATTCAATGTAAGCTTCATCGATGACAAAAGGAATGCCTGTTTTAGCCAGGCGGACAAAATCGCCTGTTTCCATAAAATCACCGGTTGGGTTATTGGGATTAGCAATAGTGATCGCTTTGGTTTTGTCAGTAGTCGCCCTAAGAATAGCGTCGACATCGTAAAACATCTTGTTATTTTTGTAGATCATTGGTACGGAAACAATCTCTCCACCGAGTAAAACCGTTCTTAGTTTATAAATTCCAAAACAAGGCGTCTGCTGAATTACCTGATCGCCTGGCTGAAGAAAACTTCGGTAGATCATATCAAAAATTTCACTTGACCCATTACCAAGGACGACATTCTCCGGACCGTCCAGTCCGTTCATTTTGGCAATCTTACTACGAATAACAATACCTTGATCTGGATAACGATTGGCGATGGCGCTATATTTTTTTATTGTTTTTAGGACTTTGGCAGAGGGCGGAATCGGATTCTCGTTGGACATCATTCGGTGAAGTGACGGTTTTTTCCAGGCTAAATCAATGTGGTTGGAAACATACATTTTTAATGGCTTAATCCAGGGAACGAAATATTCCTTAATCGATTTTTTCATAATTTTTTTCCTTTAATTTTTAATAAGGCCATTCTTTCTCCAACATAGGTTTCCAAACCAGCCGAGGCTTGGGAAAAGGCTTCAGCTGTCGTAATGGTGGCTGGATGAAGATTAAATTGGTCTTCTTCCATGCCGTTTTCATCCCATGACTGTAACACATAGGGAATTTTACTCATCTTGGCTAATACTTCTTTGGGTACGTCATCTAATAAAATCTCTTCTTTAAACTCAAGATCAGCGCAGCGTTGAAAAAGCGGCTCCAAAACATAAGGCGGCATGGTATAGACGATGTCGCCAGCAATCTTTTCCACGTCCCAGAAATGATACTTACCGCCAACCAAGGGACCGTCGCGCATCGAGCAGGCAAGCATTTTACTTGGCATCGCGTTATCCTTTAACAGCTTGAAAGCTTTGCGAAAGACATAGATACCCAACCAATGCTTGTCACTCCAAGAAAGAGTCAGGCCGCGTCTTTCCGCCTGTTGATCTAAGATAGGATTTTCTGTTAGTCGGCCGATCATCATGGTAATGACGGCGCGCCATTTGCTCATATCAACTTTGTTTTTGAGAGCAATCGCTAGGCCTTCTTTTGCCGCTTTGGCGACCGCCCAGATCTGAGGCAGGGTAAAACAGGTGGTAACATTGGTGGGAATTGCCATTGAGGTAAGTGCTTTTACCACCTCAACTCCCTGGGTGCTGGCCGGGACTTTAATCATCACATTAGGAGAGATTGCACGGATTTCCTTAGCGGTTTTAATCATTTTGTCAGTTTCTGTAAGAAGACGAGGATCCAGTTGGCCGGAGATATAACCATAATGACCAGCTGAGGCTTTCCAAATAGGCATCATCATTTCAGCGCCACGCCGAATCACCTCTTTATAGGTCAACCAAAAGTATTCGTATCGACTTAGTCCTTTATGAGTACGAATTAAATTATCAACCCACCTATTCCAAAAAGGAAGATCGTTTTTGACCGCCGCTAAAGACAGAGGCGGATTGGTGGTACATCCGCGAACTAAACTTTTAGCTGGATTGGAAACAACATAGATGCGGTTAAGTTGTTCTTCTAATGTTTTCTTTTGAGTAGCCGGAGCATCCGCCACCATCTTCTTAACCCAAGACTTAAAAATTAAAGGCGAAGAATCCCACCAAATTTCCATATCGGGATGAACCTTAGTCAGTCTATCAAGAGCGCTTTTTATCATAAAATTATTTTTTTAGAATTAATAATTTAATGGGGTAATGTTATCAAGTATTATAGCATTTATTCTATCTGTCGGCCTAGGACCGTTTAGGTTTTTTGTATTTTTTGTTATGATTAAAGCCCAGTTTTCTTTTTAATTTGGAAGCTTGATATCTATCCTTTCTATCCTTATTACTTTTATCAACTATTTTTTGGCATTCAATATCAGGGCAAGCTGATTCTGTAGTAGTAACAACAGAGTATCCCACTTTTTCTTTCCATATCTTTCCAACTACCCGCTGTTTTCCGCAGCGTATACACGGATTGCTATATGTACTATTCATATTGAACTTTGCTTTAAAATTTTCTGTATCTCCTGAATCTATTCTGGTTGGAGAAATAATTTTCGTCTTGATCAATAGAATGAGCCATAACGACTCTAATCTTATTTCCTTTTAAAACAGAGTTGTTGCATTTTAAGATTGCTTTTTTCATATCTTCTTCATCGCTCATTGTGACATATCCATATCCGGCATTTTTCTTTTGATCTATACTAATGGCTACTTTTGCTGATGTTACCTGTCCTGACAGTGAAAAGAGGCTAAACAGGTCGTTGTCTGTAGTAGCTGAAGAAATGTTGCCGATATATATTTTATTTGCCATATATGTAAAAAATAAGAAGTTGTTTGATTAAAAAGAAGTTAACAATTTCTTAGATCTGTAAACAAGTATATCACTAATAGGAAATAATATCTATTCTAGTTATATTTTCCAAGATAGAAAAAAGCTCTACTGGTATAGATTAAATATTTTTGTTTTGATATAAATAATTAAAAGCAAGATGAATGAAATTAATGGTTTTAAACAATCAAGAATTTCTCCCGAACATTATTTTCGCTGGCGAAGAAAAAGAGCTCTGGCTTGTGTTGAGAAAATCAGTAACAGGATAAACTTGATTGACAAGCGGGCGCTTGATATTGGCTGCGGTTGTGGCGCTTTAAGCTATGCTCTGTTGGAAAAGGGGACTCAAGTATGGGCGACAGAAATCGACAGCGATAAATTAAAGTTTGCCCAAGACAAACTGGCCAAGAATAAATATTTTAATTCCGTCCTGGTTAAAAACGAAAGATTACCTTATGACGACTGTTTTTTTGACATTGTTTTTATCTTTGATGTTATTGAACACATGAAGAATCCGGCCAAGATGATACAAGAAGCTTTAAGAGTGCTAAAATCCGGCGGGTACCTTTATGTTGAATTCACTCCTTATTACTCAATTACCGGTCACCATCTTTATGATTTTGCTAAATGGCCAATCCATCTTCTGCCTAAAGAAAAGGTAAAAAAAATCGTTTTTTCCAAAAAAATAAAAGGCTTTATGACCGCCGAATATTATTGGCGGCAGTTTGAATCATTAAATAAATTAAGGATAAACCAGTTTCAGCAGATGGTAAAAAAATTTCAAAAAATTGAAGAGAGATATTTAATTAAATACCCCGAAAAATTTGAAATAAACATTCCCATTATTAATTATTTGGGACCTTTAAAAGACTACTTTACCATGAGTTTTGAAGGTCTATATCAAAAACTTAAGTAATTTTTTCTGACTTGGAAGTTTGTTGGCTTATTCTGCTACTGGCTCATGCACTGAACACAGTTCCCCATCATGGACGATGTTCGGACTAGTTATCTATATTTATAGTTTTATTTATCTAATAATTTGCTTGCCTCTTTGGGATAATTTATTCATGAATAAATATTTACAGAAAGTACGATTTATCTTATTTACTAAATCTTATGCTGGATATATTTTGTCAAATCATACTAAAAAACTACATCATCCTAAAGCTATGATTAATACATTAAGTAAAGTTCTTTTATTTAATAAAAAAGACCTCGATATTTTTGTTTTCAATAAAATTAAAACTAACAAAGCGAATAAAATAATTATTTTAGAATTGACCAGCGATGAAAAAATTGCATCGTATCTTCAAATAGAAAAGGAGTTAATAAATCTTATGAAAGAAAGGGATGATAAAGAAAATCTTGTAAATGACGATTATCATCATGCCTTACTGGAACCAGCAATTGAACGAGTTGCTGGAAATAATTTATCTCATATTGAAAGCGATCGTTGGTTTGATAAGCGTTTAACTGAACTAAAGAAAAAATATCACCGGTGGTATTATGACATTGCTTATAAATATAAACTGCCAACTATGAGGATTGTTCCTTTTCTCCTGCGACTTATTTCTCCTTCAAAACATAATAAGTAGATTTCCCTTTTCCTTTTGACTCAATTAGGCCAAGGTTAATAAGTTTTTGAAAGTCGAGATACCGAGTCGCCCGTGCTCTTATAGTTAACTTAGCATATCCTGAATCGTTTATAAATCCTTTTTGTTGGATCGTTTGTAAAATCGTTTGATGATGAGATTTAAGATTAATTTGAGGATTTGTAAATAATTGTGGTAAAGTTTTTTCAACTCGTAATAATTCATCAATTATTCCATCGGTAAAATACTCAAGCCACTGAGTAAAATCAATGAGATTAACTAAATCATAGTAGTTTCCTTTTACCCCGACCATCTCAAAATACTGAGAAACATTGTTATTGTAGTAATTTTCAAAACTGAATAAATGAAAAGTGTCCAGGCCCATTTGGGCAAGAAGAATTTTTGTTGCAAGCCGCGTTGTTCTTCCATTCCCATCCATAAAGGGATGAATGATAACCATCTGTTTGTGAAATATTCCAGCCACAATAAGAGGATCAATTACTTGCTGATTTATTTTTACAAATTCAATAAGATCTTTCATTAGAGGCAAAACATCGTGTCCATCTGGGGGCCAATAGATTGTTTTACCGAGACGTGGATCATTTACGAATACAGGTTGTGTTCGTACCGTTCCTGACTGATGGACAGGAATAAGCTTATTGATTATTTTTTTTTGGAGAGAAAAAATGAGGGGAAGATTAAATGATATTTTCTCTTTATTTAATTGAGTATTGACTTCTTGCAGAGCTTGATTATAGTTTATAACTTCTTGTTCACTTTTTCTTATCTGTGTTGGATGTCTTTTAAGAATTCTTTTTACATCAGTTAGCGGGAGTGGGTTACCCTCAATGCTGGTTGAAGCAAAGGCAGAAACAGCCTCTGCGTTTTTTTGTAATTCAACTAAAACTACCTCTGGGAATCTCCACCGGTTCATCTTATTAACAAGTGTTGTGATACGTTTAATATTCTCAAGGAGCTTATTTGTGATAGTATATTTTGGGTGAAACATAGACACATTATAGACGAATATTAGACGAATGTAAAGTACCAAATTAAACATCCATCATGGCTATTTAATTGAAGAGGTTATAGTTATATTCTCCAAGCTA
>PFRZ01000013.1 GCA_002788805.1 Candidatus Roizmanbacteria bacterium CG_4_9_14_0_2_um_filter_35_15
TAAGTCTTTTTCAACTTTGACAAATTTATACTGAGCACAATTTGGCAGATAATAAATTTTGCGTCCTGATTTCCGTTTATTTTCAAGATTACCCTTAATTATGCAGTTGGGATTTTTCAGATTTTTTTCCTGTAAACAAAGCTGGCTAAAAATACCTATTTTGTTTATTTTTGCCTCATCGGCCACTTTTTTAAGTAACTCTGTTTTTGTGGTTTGATCAGAGTGATAACGAGCCCATCCCGCTCCCAACAACTTCTCATTAACTAATATTGAATCAACGTAAATGAGTGCCATTGCTCGCCCGGTTTGATCAGGAATTTGTTCTTCGATCGCTATCAATTTTCCGTTAATTAATGTTGAGAGAAATTGTTTCGCTTGTTCCCCTCCGCAATTTGTCAGTTCCGGCGCATCAATCTGGCGCAGTCTTAATCTGGTTTTATTTTCCAAAACTATTGTATCTCCATCAATCACTCCGATTACTTTAACCAAATTCACCTTTTTTTGTCCTAATGTCTTATAACCTAAAAAAATATTTAGCAGAATTGAAGGAATAAAAAGAATAATAATAAGCTTTTTAAGAAAGGATAACAGTTTCTCTTTTTGAAACATAATTTGAGTATACAATAAATATAAAATTTCCAACTAAACTTTATCTCCCCCACGGTCGTGGTATAGATAATATTTTCCTATCTCCTTGACAACCGCCCACAAGATAATTTTTTATTTTTTTATTGTCATCCCGACTTAGTCGGGATCTAGAATAAAATTTTCTTTTAAAATACTTTATAATTATTCCATGCTCGAAGGACAAGAATTTTCCCAACCAATAAAATCTGTAGTTAAGTCATATGGTAGGATAACGGGAGTAAGTGGACAAGGAAATGATAAAATTGCTTATAAAGTCGGAGAAAATAAAGTGTTAGTTGTTCACAAAGAAAACGTTGCTCCAAAAGAAAATTCCGCCGAATTTTATAAAAGTCAATATTATCTTCATCAAATACTACATATTCTTATGCCTGATAATTTCCCTGAAATAAGAAAAAGGCCTATTGCAGACTGGAGCGATGAAGAAAAAGAATGGATAGAAAGAAAAAAAGAGGAAATAAAAAAACTTTTAAAATTGAAGAGCCATTAATTCACGAAGATTTTTATCAAGGATATAATAATGATATGCATTTTTATTCCAAAAATGATATCGCTTTGATAAAATTGAAAAAAACGGTTAAGACGCCTTTTATTGCAATAAACAATAATCCAAAATTAGTAAAAACTGGTATAAAAGGTTATGCTTTTGGTTGGGGAAATATTAATAATGATGAACTGAGTCATACTCAAAATTCTAATGAATTATTGAATATTGATTTAACTATCGATCTTTATCCCAACAATATAATAAATCCTGGAAATACTTTTTTTGTTTATCGAGAAAATAAAGGAAGATTATCTTTTGGTGATTCGTGAGGCCAGTTTATTGTATGGTCTATGCAGGGTACGAGTAGAACATGTTATTGGTCGACTTAAGATCAACAAGATTCTATGCCACCCGTTTAGAAGTAATATTGATTTTGCAGACCAAATATTCAAAAATATCTGCTGTCTTTACAATTTTAAGTTAAATTACAAATATCATTATGTAGGAAAAAGAAAATAGTTTAAGAAAGTTTTAAGAGGTAGAAGATTCAATTATTTAGGAGCGAGTCTAATAAAGAACTTAGGAAAAAAGTCAACCGAAGGAAATCATTTTACTCTAAAAAGTCTTCATTTGTCAGTAAGCGAAAAATAATTTTTTCATAATTCCCCTTGACCCCAGTATAACGCTTACCTCCTCCCGTGGTCTACATCCACGCGTCGGAGGAGCGCGTATACGGGGTCGGCGGGGGATACAGAATTGTATCCCCCTTGACAAAGTGAACAAATGTTTACTATAATCAACAATACGGTACGGAACGCATATATGCGTTCCCTACAAGAATAAATATGGCAATAGATAGGTTTAACATCTTAAAAAAATTCTTTAAAAAACATCGCCGGCTGCCTTCTTATTCGGAGATGTTGTCTCTTTTTGGCTTTGCTTCAAAAAATGCGGTTTTTAAACTGATTAATCGTTGGGTGGATGAAGGCTTTATTAAAAAATATAACAAAAAACTCTCGCCCACTCCTAAATTTTTTGCTTTACCTTTGGTTGGTATTATTAAGGCCGGCTTCCCTATTTTGGCCGAAGAAAATAAAAGCTATCTTACTTTAGATGACTATTTAATTGAAAATCCTGCCTTCTCATTTCTTCTTAAAGTCAACGGTGATTCTTTGATTGGTATTGGAATTTTTGAAGGTGATATTGTCATTATTGAACAAAAAAAAGAAGCCAAAAATGGTGATATTGTTTTAGCTCAAATCGATAATGAGTGGACCTTAAAGATCTTAAAAAAAGATCGTATTAATAGAAATATCTATCTTCAAGCCGCCAATCCCAAGTACCCGAACTTCTTTCCTCAACAGGAATTAAACATTCATGGAATCGTTAAGGCAGTAATAAGAAAAATCAACTAAAGAACAATTAGACTCTTTGGGATTTCTGCTAGATCAACTAAGTTAATTTCTGTCGAGGTCGCCACTGTTTGATACTTTTTAATCAAAGAAAAAATTAACTGCTGATTTTTTTTATCCAGTTCAGAAAAAATATCATCAAGAAGAAGAAGCGGCTTTATCTGAAAATTATCTTCGTAAAACTTTAGTTCGCCCAATTTTAGCCAAACAAGCGCCAATCGTTGCTCACTCCTTGAACCAAACCGGTGAATGTTTCTCCAACTGTCTTTTTCTTTTAAAAATAGTTGAAAATCGTCTTTTTGCGGACCAATGAGGGTTCTTCTTATTTTTCTTTCCAAAGATAAACTTTCTTTAAGTCTTTGTTGGGTAAACTCATTTTTCAAATACTCAACTTTAAATGTTTTTGCGTCTACCTCTTGGTAACGATTTAAAAAATCTAAATAACTCTTTCTTTTATTAGTTAAGTAATTCCCCTCTTTTTCCAGATACTTATTCCAAAAAAATAGTTCTTCTTCAAGCTTTTCCACTTGATAAGTTTTTTCTAAAATTTTGTTTCTTTTTTTTAGGGCATTCTCAAAGTTAACCAGATGTTTTTTGTAATCTAAATCAAAAGCGCTTATCACCTTGTTTAAGTAGTCGCGGCGATTGGTTGGTTGACCAATAATAATATTTATTTGCTCGGGATTAAAAAGAACCGCTTTTATCTGCTCGTTTTTATACTGAGTAAAAGTTTTTTCAACATTATTTAAATAAAATTTTTTGCTTGTCTGATTGTTTTTTTTTACAAGAATAATTCCATATTTAAAATGACTGTCTTTTGATTGAAACACTCCTTCAACCAAACAGTCTTGATTAGCAAAATGAATCAATTCTTCTTCTTTTTCCTCACGAAAACCAGTGCCCATGATTAAAAAGTAAACTCCTTCAATTAGATTGGTTTTTCCTCTGGTATTCTCACTAATGACTAAGGTTAAAAAAGGATTAAAAGAAAAACTATCTTTTTTGAAACTGCGAAAGTTTTTAAAATAAATCTGTTTTAAAATCATAGCGCTTTACTTTAAAGTATGTTACAATATTATAAAATATGAAAAGTAAACTTGCTTTCCGACGTGTTCTTCTTAAACTATCAGGTGAAGTCTTTGGTTCAGAAAAAAAAAGTGTTGATTTTGAAAAGATAAATAAGATTGCTTCTATCATCCAAAAAGTAAGAGAAAACACAAAAGTGGAAATGGCTATAGTCATTGGTGCCGGAAACATTCTTCGTGGCCGTGATGTTGAGGGAACCAAGGTTGATCACGCGGTCGCCGACCAAATAGGAATGTTGGGAACTGTTATTAACGCTTTAGCTCTCCAAGAAGAAATCGAACGGTTAGGTAATAATACTCGGGTAATGTCTGCCATCCCCATCAATCCTCTTTGCGAACTTTTTATAAGAAGAAGAGCTCTTCGTCATATTGAAAAAGAAAGAGTGGTAATTTTAGCCGGTGGCACTGGTAATCCTTATTTTACCACCGACTCGGCGGCGGCCTTGCGAGCAGTCGAACTTAGGTGCGATGTCCTTTTGAAAGCTTCTAATGTTGATGGTGTATATGAACAGGATCCAAAAAAAAATCTTACTGCTAAAAAAATCGATTTTATCGACTATCAGACTGCCTTAGAAAAAGGTGTTCAGGTAATGGATAATACCGCTTTTGCTCTTTGTCAAATAAAACATATGCCAATTATTGTTTTTCAATTCAATGAGGAAAATTTGGAAAAAATTCTTTATGGAGAAAAAATTGGTACCTTAGTTTCTGATAAAAAGCTATAAGATTCCATTTTCTAAGCCAAAAATCTTCGCTATTAATCTAACAATAAGATAAGAAGCAATTAAAAGAATAAAACCAATAATGCCTGAGGTGATTTTACCCCAGGCGCTTTTTATCTTTTCTGGATTGCCTTGAGCCATCATAAAATCAAAACCGCCCCAGATTAAGACAAAAAGCAAAATCAGCCCAGCCGCTGGCATTAAAAATACAAGAATCTTATTAATTAAATCTCCAAGAGTCTGGATGTTTGTATCTAATGGTCCTTGAATCGTCTGGCCGTTGAGGTTGACTGATTGGGATAAAAAATAATTTTTCATTTAACTTCTTCCAATTTCCTTGATAAACATTTCGGACAGATAACAGTTGAGTTTTTTACCACTTCATTCTCAAAACGATAACCACAAGTTAAACAGTGGTATTTACAAGTTGGAACAGTAACCATAGTTGTTTTTTCAATATCAAAGACTAACTCATCTTTAACCACCTTTACCTTCAGCTGATCGCCTGGTTTGATTTTTCCTTCAATAATGAAATTAGAAATTGGATTTTCAATCAGGCGCTGAATAGCACGCTTTAAAGGTCTAGCGCCGTAAATCGGATCAAATCCCGCCTGAACAATTTCTTCGACTACCTCGTCAGCATAGAAAAATCCTATCTCTTGATCCTCAAGTAATTTACCTACTCCTTTTAGTTGTAACTTAACAATTTCCGCCATATTTTGGAAACTTAAAGGTTCAAAAACCGTCACTTCGTCAAATCGATTGACCAATTCCGGCCTAAAAAACTTCACTAACTCCGCCATCACTTTTTCTCTTATGTCTTGAAAATTATCTTTATATTTTTCAGTTTTTTCTTTTGTTTTATTTTGGATCTTGGATTTTGGATTTATTTGGGATTTGGGATTTGGGATTTTGGATTTATCTTTAAGCATTTCCTCTTGTATCATTTTCGTCCCAATGTTTGACGTACAGATAACTACGCTATTTTTAAACGAAATTACATGACCTTTATTATCTGTCAAACGGCCATCGTCTAATATCTGAAGAAGAATATTAAAAATATCAGGATGAGCTTTTTCTATCTCATCAAATAAAACCACTGAATAAGGCCGGCGACGGACCGACTCAGTTAACTTGCCTCCTTCTTCATAACCAACATAGCCAGGTGGCGCGCCTAAAAGTTTCGCCACCTCGTGACGCTCCATATACTCGGTCATATCAAAACGAATCATCGCCTCTTCGGTGCCAAATAAAACATCGGCTAAAGTTTTCGCTAGCTCGGTCTTGCCAACGCCGGTCGGACCTAAGAAAATAAAGCTGCCAATCGGCCGCGTCTCTGACTTCAAACCAGCTCGACCGCGCCGAATCGCTTGGGAAACCGAGGAAACCGCCGCTTCCTGATTAATTAACTTCTTATGAATAATCTCTTCCAGATGAGCTAATCTCTCCACTTCGCTGGAGGTAATTTTGGAGATAGGAATACCAGTCCAACGAGAGATGATATCGCGGATGATTTCGGGATTGATACTCGTGGTTGTTTGCGCTTTTTTCAGATTGTATTCGTCTTTTTTTTCTTTTAACTGAGAATTAATCTCGTTAATTTTTGAACGAAGAATTCGTGTTTTCACTTGATCGTGTCTTTTTTCCGTTTCTCCTAACTCTTGATTAAGTTGGGCGACTCTGGTTTCTAAAGACTTTATCTCTTCAGGAAGAGAGATAAGAGGTAAACGAACAGCCGCAGCGGCTTCATCGATTAGATCAACTGCTTTATCTGGCAAAAATCGATCTCCTACATAGCGTTTTGACAGTTTAACCGCCGTTTCAATTGCTTCCTGGGGAATTTTTACTTTATGAAAGGCCTCATATTTGTCTTTAATCGCCTGGAGCATTTTAATCGCTTCTTCCTCGGTTGGTTCCGGTACTAAAACTGGTTGAAACCGGCGCTCTAAAGCCGGATCTTTTTCAATATATTTACGATACTCGGTTAAAGTAGTGGCTCCCACTAATTGAATCTCACCGCGAGCCAAAGCTGGTTTTAAAAAATTGGAAGCGTCTAGCGAGCCCTCACCGCTGGCCCCAGCGCCAACAATGTTATGAATCTCGTCAATAAAAAGAATAATCTTGCCTTGAGAATTTTTTACCTGTTCAATCAAATCCTTCATCCTCTCTTCAAAATCTCCTCTGTGGGAGGCGCCAGCTATAATACTCATTAAATCCAGTTGAAGAATTTTTTTGTTTAACAAAGGCTCGGGCACTTCTTTAGCAACAATCTTTTGCGCTAATCCTTCAACAATAGCGGTTTTTCCCACCCCAGCTTCACCCACTAACGAAGGATTATTCTTGGTGCGACGAGAAAGAATATGAATTACCCGCTCAATTACCGCTGACCGCTCAACCACCGGATCTAAAAGCCCTTGAGACGCTTTAGCGGTTAGATCAATCGTGTACTCTTCTAAGGCTTTTTCTCTTTTTTGCGCTTTTATTTCTTCTTCTGATAGTCCTTCTTTTTTTCCCGTCACTTTTTTATTTAGCTCTTCTTTTTTAAGACCTAGCTTAGCCAGTACGCGAGCCCCAGCTCCTTCACCTTCTTCGTACAAAGTAATCAAAAGATGCTCCGGCGCAATAAACTCAAAGCCAAGCTTTCTAGCAACAACTAGCGAGTCAGCCAAAATCTTTTTTACCCGCGGAGAAGGAGAAATTGGTTTGGGAACGGTCGCTGGTGGTGATTTTTTGTATATCTTGGTTAATTCTTCTTCAACTAATTGCGGTTGGAGCTTTAACTCGACAAAAAGATTATAAATTTCATTATCAGAGAGTAAACCATGAAGTAAATGCTCGCTGTCAATCAGATCACTACCTAGTTCTTTTGCTTTTGTTTGGGCGGTCATAAAAACCCTATTGGATCGTTGGGTTAAATGAGTCATTAGATCAAGATTAGAAGATGGTTGTTTGTGATTGGTTACTAGTTGTTGACCGTTTGGATTTGCTACCGGTGGATTACCGGTTGCATTCTGCTTCTGGTTTTTTATAAAATCAAAATAGTCGGGCATAATTTCATTATATGAAAAAAGTTTTTATTATTGCAACTGTTATTCTTTTTTTTCTTTTTATAGTTATTTTTATTGTTACCCGAACAAAAAAATCAGCAATCAGCAATCAGCAATTAACCATCACTTCCACTACTGTTCCTCTTGAACAGAAGCCAATCAACAATCTAAAATCTTCTTCACCGATTGAAACCGATGATTTTAAACTAGAATACTTGCCGGAAACCGATAAATTCCAAGTTGAATTAAAGACTGATCAAGGTTATGATCAATTTACAAGCTGGGCCTATGAAAATCAAACTCCAGAGCTTATTGAAAATTCTGATTTAGTAGAATTTAGCGAACCTGGTCAAGGTTTATCAATAACCCCAACTCCTAGTTTTAATCCGTTAATTGAATTTCTCAATATCTTCCTCAACTTCGGCCAAGGAGTTGTTTTGGAAAATCCATCTTCTACAAACGAACTTCCTAACCAGCTTCCAAACCCATCCTCCTCCCTCAATCCTCCATCTTCCAGTTTGGCCTACTACGCTCAATGTAACGGCTACAGCAATATCTCTCTTCCTTCTGGCTGTAATTTTTGTCAGGCCGGATGTGGTCCTGCGACCGTGGCGATGATTGCTTCATTATATCTAGGGACTGCTTACGATCCGCAAACCATTGTCAATCTTTACCAATCTAAAGGTTATCTTTTGGGTTGTGGTGGTTCAGGATATCAAGACGCGAAAGCTCTTTTTGAATTTTTGGGATTAAAAACGACCGATTACTTAATTTATAGTTATGGAAAAGCCGATGAAGTCGCTCCAGATTTCAAAAAATACACTGATAGCGGTTGGACTCTTTTTGTTCTTGCCAGTTTTAAACAGTCAGGTGGTGGTCATTATTTCTGGGTAACTGAAGTTGATGAGGAAGGAAATATCTGGGCTTATGATCCTTATTATGGAAGATACTCTGATCCGCCTTTAAACGAAAACATGCGTTATCCGTTTCCGTTGTATCGGGTGGCGATTGGAGTAAAAAAGTGATTATGAATTATAAATTCTAAATTATTATGAATACACCTAATTTAAAACTTTACATCGCTATTTCTGCTGGTTTATTATTGATTTTTATTATCCTTGTTGTTTTTCCTTTTGGC
>PFRZ01000045.1:0-5261 GCA_002788805.1 Candidatus Roizmanbacteria bacterium CG_4_9_14_0_2_um_filter_35_15
GTTTCTTCTGCCTGTTCATCATTAAGACCAGCGGAAAATTCTGCTACTTTTTCAAATCCCAACTTACCACTAAATAAATCAGTATAGTATTTATTTAAAAGAGGATATCTATTGTTTAAATTGGCGAAAATTCTCCTCGATGGTACAAAAATATAATCAGCTTTTGCCAGATGTTCTTTCAATTCTTCTTGCAGTTGTGAGTTTTCATCCAAGTCATAAAAATTAAATGAAATAACTTTATAAACTTTATGAACTTTATAACTTTCTAACTCTATTGGTATATCAACAACATTTGCCGTCTCAGATAAAATGTATGAATTATTGGGAATATTCTTATAAATCCATTCGGACGCCTGAAAACGGACATCGGGTTTTTGATAAACAGAAAGATAAGAAATACCTGGTAAAATACTGATAAAAGTCAAAAGTAAAAAGGTAAAAGTCAAAAATACAGGTAAAAAGTCAAAAGTTTTAAAATTTTTAATTTTGATTTGTACTTTTGAATTTTGAATTTTGAATTTTAAATTTATCCAAATATAATGATAAAACCAATCATACAATTTTAATAAAAACAATATAGAAAATATTAATATTAAAGGAAAAGATGGTGCCATAAATCGACTCCACTTGGCAAACAAAAAAGCCGTCGGCAAAAAATAAATCAGAAAAGCAAACCGGAGAAGGTTGATTCTCTTGTCCTTCCACCCCAACCCCAACACTCCTAATCCCCCCAATATCCATAAGGGCCACCCCAACGCATAAGGAAAAACCTTAGTCAGTTGGAACCATACCGGAATCGTACCCTCAAACTGCCGCGTATAGAAAACCTTTATCGCTCCTATCGCTACCGCCGATTCGTATCTCAAGGCGCCAATAAACTCCGGCCAGTTCAGAAGATTATGAGGAGAGAATATAATCGCAAAAAGAAAAGTAAAAATAATATATAGAAATACATTGCTTAGTGTCATCGCGAGAAGCCGAAGGCGACGAAGCGATCTCAAAGATAGAGATTGCTTCGCTTCGCTCGCAATGACAATGATCGGAACTGCCAAAAAAATCGCCGATGAAACTTTAGTAGCTAATGCTAGCCCAGAAAACAAAGATAAGAAAAAAATGTCATTCCCGCGAAGGCGGGAATCCAGTGCTTTAAGTGAATAATAAACTATTAAACTATAAAACAACATTAATAGCGACTCAGTCGTCCCAAAATGAGCAAACTGGATGGTGTACGGAGAAAAAATAACCAGTGTCCACATCATCCATGATGGATATTCTTTTTTTTTGATTATAACTTTTATAATTTTTATAACAATTATTGCATTTATTACCGACGCCACCGCCGAAATCGTCCGAAGCGCCAAAACCGCTTCTTCAAGGTTTATTCCCATCTTACCAATCTCCCTAAACCCCCTAACCACCCAAATCAAAAAATAAGCCAAATACAGCGGCAACTGCCCATAGGCATAGAAATGAAGATTTAGGCAATTTGAAATTTGAAATTTGAAATTTGAAATTTCGCAATTCAATCCTTGAATTGCGTTGGCCATATTGTGTTCATCAGGATGCATCGGGTAGGGAAGACCCCAGCCAAGATTAATAAACCTCGAATAAACCAATAAACCAATTACCAATAACCAAATAAATAAATGAAAATTGAAAATTGAAAATTGAAAATTTTCTTTCCTGTTGATTTTCCCTTCCATAATTTGTATTATATTACAGATTATGAAGTATGAACTAACCTTTCTTCTTAATGAAGAAGCAGAGCTAATAAAACTTAAAGAACTTGTAGAATCTCTTAGTGGGAAAATCAGCGGAGAAGAGAAATGGGGAGAAAAAACTCTCGCTTATCCGATTAAAAAAAACCGAACCGTTCATTTTTATCAATGGCAAATAGAGATTGAGAAAAAAAATATTCTAGAACTACGTAAAAAGCTTAATTTTAACGAAAAAATAATTAGATATTTATTATTAGTTAAAGAATAAAAACTATGAGTAGCCGTTCGATGAATCGTGTGACATTAATCGGTAATTTAACCCGAGATCCTGAGTTAAAATACACGCCCGCTGGCACCGCTGTTTGTACTTTTGGCGTTGCCACCAATCGTAGTTGGACCACCGCTAATGGTCAGACTAGAGAAGAAGTTCAGTATCACCGTATTGTTGCCTGGCAAAAGTTAGCCGAGCTTTGTGGTAAGCTTTTGACAAAAGGTAGAAAAGTCTATTTGGATGGTCGTTTAATCTATAGGAGTTTTATTGGCAAAGACGGTCAACAAAGATCGATTACTGAGATTGTCTTGGATGATTTTATCGTTTTTGGCGACGGCCGAAGACCAGCGGAAACAACTGTTAGTGAAGAAAAACCAACTGAGCCACTACCAAAAAAGTTAGAGCCAGACGAAAAAAACAGCACTAGTGAACGAAAAATTGAAATGAAAAAAGAAAAAGAAGAATCTCAGGAAGAAAACGTCAATCCCGATGATATACCGTTTTAAAAACAATTTAACAATTTAACAATTTAGCAATGACTAAATGTTTTTTTTGCCAATATAAAATCGAGCCTAGTTTTAAAGATACGGAAAATTTGGAAAAATTTTTATCACCAAGAAGAAAGTTATTAGGTCGAGATAAGACGCGTACCTGTGCTAAACATCAACGAAAACTTTCCAAAGAGATAAAATATGCTCGTTATTTAGGCCTTGTTTCTTATGTTTCTTACCAAGGACTAATAAAAAATAAATAATAGATGTATAATCATTTTTATGACGATTGTCTTAAAAATCCCCGCTAATGTTCATTTGCTTATTAAAGAAAATCAATCAGTTGATTTTGAAACACCTTTTTTTGAATTTAAAACGAAAAAAACCATTAATATCTCTATTGCTAAAAAACTTTTCGTTAGGCCAGACAAAATTTTTAGATATCTGAAAAAATTAGTAGGAGAAAATGTAGAAAAATGTGAAATTATCGCTGAGAAAAAAAATTTTTTATCCTCCAAAAGAATCGTTTCTTCTAATGATGGAATAATTAAAGAGATTAATCACGATTTAGGAGAAATTACTCTAGAAATTAATGAAAAAAATCAACAACTGCGGCTTTGCTATTTTAAAGGCAAAATAAAAAAAATTGAAAAAAATAAGATTGAAGTCGAACTAGGAAAAAAAATTGATATTGAGGGAAAAAACATTAATGAAGATCAAGGAGGAGAAGTATTTTATTTAAAAGAAAGTGACCAATTAACCGCTGATAAAATTAATAAAAAAATTATTGTTTGCGAAACACTAAAATCTTTTAATCAGATAAAAACTGAGGCACTGGGTGCCAGTGGATTTATCACTTTAACAAAAGTCAATGAGCCGACTAATTTATTTTCTTGTCAAATAAAAAAAATTGAGGATTTTAAAAAAATCTTTGACTACCAATATTCCTATTGCATAGTCGATCAACCATCAAGTAAAATAATTTTTTACCAGTCACTATGAAGCTAAAAAGACTTACTAATTATCTTCTTATTATCGCGGTTAGTATTTTTATTTTTGGTGTTGGTTTTAAATTTGGTGAATACGAAAATAAACGCAAAGATACTCTTCTTAAGTTTAACTCTAACTTAATCTACGAAGTTTGGAAAGATCTACAAGCTAAATTTATTGATAAAAAGAAACTCGATTCTGAAAAGATGTTCTATGGCGCGATTAAAGGAATGGTTGCCAGTCTCGAAGATCCTTATACCTTCTTTTTGACTCCTGATGAAAATAAACAGTCTAAAGATGATCTTCAAGGTAAGTTTGAAGGAATCGGCGCTCAACTAGGACTGAAAGACGGAAGAATTATTATTATTGCTCCTCTTAAGAATTCGCCAGCAGAAAAGGCTGGCGTCCTAGCTGGGGATTTTATTAATAAAGTCGATGGTGCTTCTACACGTAGCTGGATTCTTCCTCAAGCTGTTTCTAAAATTCGCGGCACAAAAGGAACACCGGTTGTCCTCACTTTGGAAAGACAGGGAAAGGAATTGGATAAAAAGATTGTCCGCGATCAGATTATTGTTTCCTCGGTTGAACTTTCCTACGAAGGAGCTGTTGCCGTTTTAAAACTTAATCAATTCGGTGAAAATACCAATGATGAATGGGATAAGGCTGTTTCGGAAATATCTCAAAAATGGCAGGAAAAAAAGATTAAAGGAATGGTTCTAGATGTAAGAGATAATCCGGGTGGTTATCTTGAAAGCTCGGTCTATCTCGCTTCGGAATTTTTACCGATAGAAAAACTTATCGTCAAACAAGAATCGACCACCTATCCATCTCGCGACTATCTAGTCGAAAGAGAGGGAAAACTTCTTAATATTCCTTTGGTTGTTTTAATTAATCAAGGCTCTGCTTCGGCTTCGGAAATTTTATCAGGTGCTTTAAGAGATCATAAACGAGCAAAACTTGTTGGTGAAAAAACCTTTGGCAAAGGCTCGGTTCAAGAAGCGCTCGATTTACAAGAAGGCGCTGGTCTACATGTTACTGTCGCCAAATGGATTCTTCCTAATGGTGATTGGATTAATAGCAAAGGGATCGAACCAGATATTAAAATAGAGAATACAGTTAAAGAAGGAAATACCCTAACAAAAGAAGAAGACAAACAACTACCGAAAGCATTAGAATTGTTAAAATAATATTATGAAAAAACTTTTATTTCTCATTGTGGCTTTAGCTATTCTTGTTGGAGTTATCCAAAGAACTAATCTTTTAAAAAACCTCCCTAATCTCCCTAACACCCCCAAGGTCTCAACTGAAAAACAAACCGTTGTCTATGAAGAATCGGTGATTACTAAAGTGATTGAGGAGTCTTTACCATCGGTTGTTACGGTTGGAATTAACACCACCGTTTCGACTGGTAGTGTCTTCCAAATTAATCCTTTCAATCCTTTCTCACCTTTGCAACAAATTCCCGGACAAACTCAAAAAGTGGAAAAAAATATCGCTAGTGGTTTTATTATCTCTAAAGATGGGTTAGTCATTACTAATAAACATGTTGTTTCTGATACTACTGCTACCTATCAAGTCTTGACTAACGATAATAAAAAATACAATGTGGAGAAAATCTACCGCGATCCGCTAAACGATTTAGCCATTCTAAAAATCTCCCCAACCCCTCAAAACTCCTTAAAACCTCTAAAACTAGGTGATTCTTCTCATCTTAAGCTCGGCCAATTAGTAGTCGCCATTGGCACACCTCTAGGCGAGTTTACTAATACAGTCACTCAAGGAATTATTTCT
>PFRZ01000045.1:5274-21156 GCA_002788805.1 Candidatus Roizmanbacteria bacterium CG_4_9_14_0_2_um_filter_35_15
GAATTACCGCTGGTAGTCCGTATGAGGGATTTGTGGAAAAACTTGACAATGTTATTCAGACCGATGCTGCCATAAATCTAGGCAACTCTGGTGGTCCACTTTTAAACTCAAAAGGAGAAGTTATTGGTATCAACACGGCGATTGCTGAAAGCAGTCAAAATATCGGCTTTGCTATCCCGGTCAATGTTATTAATGACTTAATAAAAAATTTTAATGAGAAAGATGGTAGTTTTGATCGTCCTTATATCGGAGTCCGTTATAAAATGGTTGATAAACAAACAGCGATTTTAAATGAGGTGGTTGAAGGCGCTTATGTAGTCCAGGTTATTGACGGTTCGCCGGCGCAAAAAGCTGGTCTTCAAGAAGAGGATATTATTACCGAATTCGACGGAACAAAGATCCAAGGTAATGACGATCAAACGCTAACCAAGTTGATTATGGAGAAAAAAATCGGTCAAACCATTACCATAAAGGTCTGGAGAAACAAAGAAGTAAAAACCTTCACTCTTATTCTTGAAGCCGCTAAGTAATGGTATGTCGACAAAAATTTCCTTTCCTAACAATTTAAATACACTGTTTTGTAGGTTATAACCGACTGACAAACTGCTTGTAGTATTTTATAGTTGAATAACTAGTTGTAATTTGTTTAAATTAAAAAACTATGATAACAGATAGCGATATAAAAAAATTAAAAAAGATCTTTGCTACTAAGGACGACCTAAAGAAATTTGCCGCAAAGGAAGATCTAAAAAGATTTGCCACTAAAGAAGATTTAGAAAGATATGCCACTAAAGAAAATCTAAAAGAAGAACTACAACAACTTGAAAAAAGATTAACAAATAATATTATCGTGTTCAAAGACGAGATTCTACATGAAATAATTGCTTTACGTGATGATTTTACTATGATTTCTGGTCACCGAGACATGCTTGAAGATCACGAAATAAGAATCGGAAAACTCGAAAAAGCCGTTATAATCCATTAAAAGCAAAAGGCCATTCCACTGGACCGGTGGAGCAAAGGGGGTAGTACTTCGTGATAAATAACTTTTTCTGACAATCTAAAACTATCATTTTGTAGGATATAAACGACTGACAAATATTTTATTACAGTGTAACATTACGATGTAATATGGTAAGAATATCTTATTTACAAATAAAGGAAGAAGATTATGAAAAGATATTCTCTATTTTTTATAAAGTATTGGGCGAAACTACTGATAGAGATGCATTTAATAAAATTCTTTTTGATTTATTAACTCCGGCTGAAAGAATAATGCTTATAAAAAGAATTGCCATTATTTATCTTTTAATGAAAGATATTGATTACAGAAATATTTGTGAAGTCCTTAAGGTATCAAATACCACTGTTAATAAATATAAACTATTAATGGAAAGAAGTGAAGGAATCGTTCCCGTCTTAAAAAATATGGTTAAACAAGAAAAAATCTGGTTATTTTTTGAAGACATTTTTAGTCAGATTTTTCATCCGGGTTTACCTGGAATTAACTGGAAAGCAGCTTGGGAAAGAAAAATTAATCTACAGCGTCGTAAAGAACGAGGACTATAGCTATTTATAACATTAGTTACATCGTAACATTACGGTGTAGCATAATCAAAAAAATATCTGATTAAAATATGGTATAATACTTTTTATGAAAATAAATATCATAGCGAATTCTCATCATCACCTGCTTTTTGGCGGGAGATGATTATTTTGTGTAAAAAGATAAACCCGCCCAACGGCGGGATTTTTTTTGATTATAAATTAATTAAAAAATATGATAAATAAAATTAAAAAACTTTATATATGTTATCCCGGCGGTAATATTAACGCAATCGTTGAGGACCCTGTTCCAAAACGAGATTATGATTTAGTGGCTCAAAAAATTATTAATATTTATAATAAAAACAAATCTTCAGATAAACAAATCGAGCAGGTTGCGTTTATTGAAAAACCAAAAAATAAAAAAGCCTTATCACGTCTCTCTCTTGTTGGAGAAGAATTTTCTGGTAATGCTGTTTTATGCTTAGGCGCTCTAAAACTCAAAAGCAATAAAGAAGATCTATTTGAAATCTCCGGAACAAATGAGTTATTAAGAATTTTTGTTGATGAAAAAGATTTTATAAATGGACAGATGCCCAAACTCAGATTAATCGGTCAATTAAATAAAACAAAAGAACAATATCCAATAATTCCTCTTCAAGGTATTACTCAAATACTGATATTAAATAATTTTCAAAAAAACAATAACTGGCAAAAAAATGAGGCTTTAAGAATAATTAAAAATAACGGTCTTGAAAAAGAATTAGCCGTGGCGATTGTTTTTATTAAAAAAGAACGTAAATTTATGAAAATTAAACCTTATGTTTATTTTAAAAAAGGATTGAAATATGAAATTGTCGAAGAAACCGCTTGCGGTAGCGCCACGACCGCTGTTGGCATATATCAATTAATAATAAAAAATCGATCAATTAATAAGTTAAAAGTAATTCAACCAAGCGGAAATTCTTTATATATTTCTGTTAAAAACGTTAACAATCAAATTCAACCTTATTTAATCGGAAAAGTTAAAATAATTTATCAAGAGTCTTTTAATTTAGTTTAATATTATAAGTTTTGTATAATTAATAGTATGGATACAAAAATAAAACCACAAATATTAAAAGGGTTTAGAGATTTCTTACCGGAGGAGGCGTTAAAAAGACAGTATGTTATTGACATTATTAGAAAAGTTTTTGAACTCTATGGTTACGAACCAATAGAAACACCGGCGATCGAATACCTTGAGGTCTTTACTGGCAATATTGGTGAAGACGAAAAACTCTTTTATAAATTTGAAGATGCTGGAGGAAGAAAAGTAGCGTTGCGATACGATCAAACTGTACCAACTTGTCGATTCATCGCCCAATATCAAGATAAAATCACCTTACCTTTTAAAAGGTATCAAATTGCAACCGTCTGGAGAGCGGAAAAACCTCAGGCTGGTCGCTATCGCGAATTTTTACAATGCGATGCTGATATCTTTGGAGTAGAGGATAGGTTAGCTGATGCGGAAACAATTGCTTTAACTATCGATATTTTTAAGGCTCTTGGCTTTAACAAACCTATCGCTATCATAAATGATCGCGATTTATATAAAGATATTCCTTATAAAGCCATAGTTTCTATTGACAAACTGGAAAAAATCGGCAAAGAAGAAGTGATTAATGAATTGATTAAAAAAGGTTATCAAAAAGAAGAAGCGATAAAACTTTTAGAGGAAGTTGCTTTGGTCAAACCAAATAAAAATTTAAAAACTATTTTTTCTTATCTTGATCAATATGGAATGAAAGAAAACTATCTTTTTAAACCCGCACTGGCTCGATCATTTTCTTATTCTAATGGTACTATTTGGGAAATTATAGTTGAAGAATTTAAACAGGGATCTTTAGCTGGTTGCGAAAGATATGATAGTTTAGTCTCGCGATTTTCCAAAAGAAGTATCCCTGGTGTTGGTTTTGCCATTGGTTTTGATCGCACTGTTTTGGCAATGGATCAATTTGGTCTTTTTCCCGTATTAAAAACTAAAACTAGAGTTTTGGTCACCGTCTTTGATAAAGCTTTAACCAATCAATCGCTAACAATTGCTCAGTTATTAAGAAATAAAAAAGTCAACACTGATCTCTATCCTGATCCTAATGATCGCCTAGACAAACAGCTCAAGTACGCCGATAAAAAGGGAATTCCGTATGTTATTATTATCGGGCCGGAAGAAGCCAGCAAAAATATTGTAAAAGTAAAAGAGATGAAGACAGGGGAACAGAAGGAATTAACTACAGAAGAAGTTTTAAAACAGTTAAATATTAAAACTTAAACAGTTAAAAAAATATTAAACGTTTTAAATATTAAAGAACAAAATGTTTAACAGTTTAACATTTAATATTTAATATTTAGAAATTATGCTTATTAATCCCAATACCGCCATTATCGAAGCTCTGCCAGGAGTTGGCGGAGATGAATCAAAACTCTGGATGAAGGAACTCTTGTTTTCTTATCTTAAATTTGCCCAAAAAAAAGGTTTTAAGTTTGTTTACCTGGAGGATAATATTATAAAAATCAGTGGCGAAAATGCTTTTTCTTTATTTAAAAAAGAAACCGGTGTTCACCGCGTGCAAAGAATCCCTTCAACCGAAAGAAAAGGCCGTATCCATACCTCGACTTGCATCATGGTCGTATTACCACAGATTATCCAATCAGATGTTCGCATCAATCCATCCGATCTTGACTGGCAGTTTTACCGGTCAGGTGGCCATGGCGGCCAAAACGTCAATAAGGTCTCAACTGCTGTTCGTCTCACTCATCGTCCATCAGGAATCGTTGTTACTGCCTCGCGTGAACGCTATCAGGAAGTTAATCGGAAAATTGCCCTAGAACTTTTAATAGGAAAGCTTTACCAACTTGAAGAAGAAAAGAAAAAAGGCACGACCGCCTCATATGTCAAAGATGTGGGAACAGGAGATCGGGCAGAAAAAATTCGCACTTACAACTTTCCCCAAAACCGGTTGACTGATCATCGAATCGGTAAAAGCTTTTATAATCTTGAAGATATTATTTCCGAAGGCAGGTGGGATAAAGTAATGTTAAAATAGTCAAATAAACTAATAAACAAATGAATAATTAAATGAGTAAATAAATTTAATTATTTAATTATTTTCTCTATTGAGACATTTATTTGTTTATTTGATTATTTGTTTATTAAATTCTGTGTTATAATTATTCTCCTATGAAATCTAAAATCCATCCTCAATACTTTGAAGATGCTATAGTTACCTGTGCCTGTGGTAATACTTTTACTACCGGCTCAACTAAACAAAAGATAACGGTCGAAGTCTGTAGCAAATGTCATCCTTTTTATACCGGTGAAGCCAGATTTATAGACATTAAGGGACGGGTTGATAGTTTTAAGAAAAAACAACAGTTTGCCAAACAGTATAAAACAACCAGTAAAAACAAAAAGCAGAAAAAAGAGGAGAAAGAAGAGAGAAAAGTCAAAACTCTTAAAGAGTTGCTAAGTGAAAGCTAAACTGTTATAATTTTCTTTACCTAAGACTTCAGGTTTTCCTAAAAAGAAGTAAAACAAGTTCCTGAATAAATTCCCTCCGTTTAGCGGGGGACGGTAAAAAATATGGTTTCTCTAAAAAAAAAGTCACAAACCGATAGTTTAATTAAAATCCTCTCTAATAATAAAAACTTTATCCTTATCTCCATAGAAAAAACCAAGCATCAATCATTGGAAAGTTTGAGAAAAGAGCTAAAAAAAACTCAAGCTTTGTTAAAAGTGATTAAAAACTCTCTTCTTGAAAAAGCAATAAATAAAATAAAAGATGTTGCCTTTTCTCAGTTTAGAAAGCAGTTTTTTCCTCTAAAAAAACCTACGGCGATTCTTCTTTTGTCAAAAAACTGGAATCAGGGACTGAAAACTTTTTTTGATTATACAAAAAAGGAAACCACCCTTGCTTTTAAAATAGGCATTTTGGACGAACAGATCTACGATAAAAATTATTTGGAAAAGATTGCTCAACTACCCGGTAAAAATGAATTAATTACCAATATTATCAGCAGTCTAAAATCACCGGTAAGCAAATTCGTTTACGCTTTGAAATTCAACACCAATAAATTTGTCTATATATTACAAGAAAAGACAAAGGAGGTGAAATCATAAATGTTAGACATAAAACTGAACGAGAAATTACAGAAAATCGCCACTGAGATAGAGAAACTGACTGTTGTTGAAATGGCTGATTTAGCCAAATATTTAGAAGAAAAGTTTGGTGTTTCCGCCATGCCCGTCGCTGCCGCACCAGCTTCCGCCTCCGTCCCGCAGAGCGGGACTACGGCGGCCAAAGAAGAAAAATCAATCTTTACTGTTAATTTAACTGATGCCGGTGCTAATAAGTTGGCGGTAATTAAAGCGGTCAGGGAAATTCTCCCTAACTTAGGTTTAATGGATGCGAAAAAATTGGTTGAATCGGCTCCTAAAGAACTATTGAAGGATGTGAAAAAAAACGCCGCTGAAGAAGCCAAGAAAAAAATTGAAACCGCTGGAGGGAAAGTGGAATTGAAGTAATTATTGATGACAAAAAGTGGTGAAAAACAGCCTTATTTTAGGTAAAATAATATATGACTAAAAAGCCTCAAAAATCTTCCTACAGTGCCGAGTCGATTATTGTTCTTGAAGGACTCGAGCCAGTAAGAAAACGACCAGCCATGTACATTGGCACTACCTCACAACCAGGTGTCAATCACTGTCTTAACGAAATCATTGACAACTCAATTGACGAGGCTTTAGCGGGATTTTGCCGAAACATCGAAGTTCGTCTTGAAGATAATGACTATTTAACTGTCTTTGATGACGGTCGAGGAATTCCAATTGAAAATCTCCCCAAATACAAAACTTCTGCTTTGGAAATTGTCATGACAAAACTTCACGCTGGAGGTAAGTTCACTGTCGGCGCTTATAAAGTTTCCGGCGGTCTTCATGGAGTGGGCGCTTCCGTGGTTAATGCCTTATCGGAACATTTTATTATTGAGGTAAAAAGAAACTGCAAGCTTTATCGCCAGGAGTACAAAAGAGGTGTACCGCTTTACAAAGTAAAATCAGTCTCGTCTTCTATGATCGGGTTCAAATATGCTAAAGGAACTGCTGTTTCTTTTCTCCCTGATAAAGAAGTTTTCAAAGAAACCATTGAGATAAGTTATTCTATTTTTAAAAAACAGATTAAGGAACGGGCTTATTTAATTAACAATGTCTACTTTAAAATCTTTAATAAAAAAACTAGCGATAAGTTGGCTTATTTTTTTGATGGTGGAATTATCTCACTCCTTCGCGACCTCAATCGTGGAAAAAGACCTCTTCATAGTCCTATCTATATTAAAAAACAAGCTGATGATAAAGAGGTCGAAGTCGCCATCCAATACAATGACTCAATTAACGAAAATGTTCATTCTTTTGTCAATGTCATTAATACGGTTGAAGGTGGCACTCACCTAACCGGATTTCGCACCGCCCTAACAAAAGCGATTAATAACTATGCCAAAAAAGAGTTGGGAGAAAAAAACGGCGAAGAAACCCTGACTGGCGACGACGTCAAAGAAGGACTAACCGCTATTGTCTATGTTAAGATGCCGGCGACCAATCTCCAGTTCGAAGGCCAAACTAAAGCAAAACTCGGCAACTCAGAAGTGCAAACCATCGTTCAGGCAACCGTCTTTGAATATTTAGAAACTTATTTTGAAGAAAATCCAAAAGATGCTAAAGAAATCTTAGGAAAAATCTATCTCGCCCAAAAAGCCAGGCTAGCCGCTAAAGCCGCTAAAGAAGCGGTTTTACGAAAAGGGGCGTTAGAAGGCGCTTCTCTTCCAGGAAAACTAGCTGACTGCCAGGAAAAAAATCCGGCTTTATCTGAGCTTTTTATGGTCGAGGGTAACTCAGCTGGTGGCACTGCCAAACAAGGAAGAGATAGAAAGTTTCAAGCGATTCTTCCCTTAAGAGGTAAGGTTTTAAATACAGAACGCGCTTATTTGGATAAAGTCCTTTCTTTTAAAGAACTTAGAGATTTAGTGGTGGCTTTAGGAATGGGTATTGGTGAAAATATTGACTATTCGCGCCTTCGCTATCATAAAATCGTTATTATGACCGATGCCGACGTTGATGGTGAACACATCAGAACCCTTTTATTAACCTTCTTTTACCGTCATCTACCCGATGTTATCAATAAAGGCCATCTTTATATTGCCCAACCACCGTTATACAAAGTCCAATCAGGAAAAAAAATCGCCTATGCCTACTCTGATGAAGAAAAAGATAAACTCGTCGTTTCCCTTATAACCCCCAAAACCCCCAACACCCCCAACATCCAACATTATAAAGGCTTAGGCGAGATGAATCCTGATCAACTTTGGGAAACCACCATGAATCCAATTAATCGAGTATTAAAACAGGTGATAATAAACGATGCTCAAGAAGCCGACTATGTCTTTTCTATGTTAATGGGTGAAGAAGTACCACCAAGGAAAAAATTTATTGTTACCCATGCAAAGATGGCTAATTTAGATTTATAATCCCCGCCGCTTGTCATTCCGAGCGAAGCGAGGAATCTATTATAAATTATTATAGGAATATATGAATATCCAAATCATCGCTCTCTTAACAGCACCGATAACGGCCATTGCCGCCTTAGTCTATGGTCTGATTTTAACCAAAAAAGTTTTAGCTGAAGACGAGGGTAGTGAAAATTTGCAAAAAATTGGTCGCGCCATCAAAGACGGCGCTATGGCTTATTTAAAAAAACAGTTCTCTGTCGTCTTTCCTTTAATGCTAGTTCTATCTGTAGGAATCTACTTTGGCTTAGGACAAAGTATTGCCGCTACCTTTCTTTTGGGAGCGATTTTTAGCGCTATCATCGGTTACTTTGGCATGTGGATTGCTGTTAAAGCCAATGTTCGCACTGCCAATAACAGTCTTAAGGGTTTAAATGCGGCTTTAAAAACTGCCTTCAATGCTGGTACTGTCAACGGCATGTTGGTTGTTGGACTAGGCCTTTTAGGTGTTTCTATAATTTATATCTGGTCATATTTTACAAAAATCAGCCAAGGACCAGAGATGGTGACAAAATATGCGACTCAAATTTTAGTTGGCTATGGTTTCGGAGCGGCTCTTTTAGCCCTGTTTATGCGCGTTGGCGGAGGAATTTTTACCAAAGCAGCTGACGTAGGAGCTGATCTTGTCGGTAAAATAGAAAAGGGCATCCCTGAAGATGATCCAAGAAATCCAGCTGTCATCGCTGATAACGTCGGTGATAATGTCGGCGACTGCGCTGGGATGGCCGCTGATGTTTTTGAGTCTTATGCCCTAACTATTGTTGCCGCGATGATCTTGGGTGGATATCTTTTTGGTTTAAAAGGAGTTGTTTTTCCGCTTTTAGCCAGATCAGGAGCGATTATAACCTCGATTTTAGGTACATTTTTTGTCAAAGCTAAAAGTGACCAAGAGAATCCAATCAAACCTTTAATCCGTGGTTTTATTGTTTCGGCTGTCGCCGCTGCCGTTATCTTTATGGCTTTGGCTATCTATCTTTTAGGTGAGCCGAAAGCCGGTTATGCCGCTGTTTCCGGAATCATTTCCATGCTTGCCTTGCTTTATGTGACTAAATACTATACTGGACCGGGTGAAAAACCGGTCGTGGCGACCGCGAAAGCCTCTGAAACCGGAGCGGGAACTAATCTTATTAGTGGAATCGCTTTAGGTATGGAGTCGACCTTTTTCTCTGTTTTAATCGTCGCGGCAACAATTTTAGTTGGTTATTTATTTTTGGGTTTTTACGGTATTTCTTTAGCCGGCATGGGGATGCTTGCCACTACAGGAATTATTATGTCTTTAGATACTTTTGGCCCAATCAGTGACAATGCCTCAGGTATGGTAGAGATGGCTCAGTTAAAAGGAAAAGCGCCAAAAATTACCGCTAGTTTAGATGCTGTCGGCAATACTACTAAGGCCTTGACTAAGGGTTTTGCCGTTGGTTCGGCTGCTGTAGCTGCCTGTTCGCTTTTTGCTACCTATTTTGAAGCGACCGGACTTGGTTCAATTAATATTGCTCATCCAAAAGTCTTTATTGGTTTGCTAATCGGTGGAGCGCTGCCATTTTTATTTAGCTCTCGTTTGATTGGTTCAGTCGGCCGAGCCGCTTTTGAAGTCGTCAAAGAAGTACGACGCCAGTTCAAAGAAATTAAAGGAATTATGGAAGGAAAAAGTAGTCCTGATTATTCAAAGGCAGTGGCGATTGTGACCATGGCCGCTCAAAGAGAATTAATTATACCTGCGATGATTGTTATTATTTTACCTATTCTGACGGCTTTTTTAGGTGCTGAGTCATTGGGTGGATTTTTAGGCGGGGTAGTTGTCTCTGGGTTAACCTTGGCTTTATTTATGTGTAATAGCGGCGGACTATGGGATAATGCTAAAAAATATGTTGAGGACGGTAACTTTGGCGGTAAAGGCAGTGATACTCATAAAGCCAGTGTCATCGGCGATACCGTCGGCGATCCTTTAAAAGACACTTCTGGTCCGGCCTTAAACCCGATGATGAAGATTGTCCAGATTATTGCTTTATTAATTGCACCTTATGTAATACAGTTTATAGGTAAATAATCATGACTAACATCCAACCAGCCGAGATAACTTCCGAGATGAAAAGGGCTTATTTAGACTATGCGATGAGTGTCATTGTTTCACGTGCTCTCCCTGATGTCCGCGACGGCTTAAAACCAGTCCACCGCCGAATTCTTTTCGCCATGTATAAAATGGGTCTGACATCAGGTGCTCGTTTTTCCAAATGCGCCAAAGTCGTCGGCGAGGTTTTAGGAAAGTATCATCCTCATGGAGACGCTTCTGTTTACGAAGCCCTCGCCCGTCTGGCTCAAGATTTCTCCATGCGTTATCCTTTAGTAAAAGGGCAAGGAAACTTTGGTTCAGTTGATGGTGACCCGCCGGCCGCCATGCGTTATACCGAAGCCAAACTGGCTAAAATCAGCGACGAGATGCTTTCGGACATAGAAAAAGAGACTGTTTCTTTTATTGACAACTTTGATAGTACTTTAAAGGAACCAGTCTATCTACCTGCCAAACTGCCCAATCTACTTCTTATGGGCGCTGAAGGTATTGCTGTTGGTATGGCGACAAAAATTCCTCCTCATAATCTAATTGAACTTGTTGATGCGATTATTTTTATGATCGGCAAGGCGAAAATGTTGGACGGACAAAAAAATAATAATTTAACTTTCAATGTCGTTCTTGAAGACTTATTAGAGTATGTCAAGGGCCCGGATTTTCCGACCGGTGGCATTATTTATGGAGCCAGCGATATAAAACAAGCATACCTTACGGGTCGAGGTTCGATCATGGTTCGGGCCAAAATTGAAGATGAAAACATGGGAAAAGGAAAAATTGCCATTATCGTCAATGAGATCCCTTATCAGGTTAATAAATCCACTCTTGTTGAAAAAATCGCCAACCTGGTGGCTAACAAAAAAATTGTCGGTATCTCTGATCTTCGCGATGAGTCAGACAGGGATGGGATAAGAGTTGTTATTGAACTTAAACGCGATGCTTCATATAAAAAAGTTTTAAACAATCTTTTTAAATATACAGAACTTCAAACTTCATTCCCAATAAATATTGTTTGTTTGGTCGATGGCATACCACAGACCTTATCTTTAAAAACAATACTTGAGATCTACATCAAGCATCGGGTAGAAATCGTCACTAAAAGAAGCGAGTATGAGTTGACTGCTGCTAAAGCCCGTGCCCATATTTTGGAAGGATATCTCATCGCCTTAAAACATATTGATGAAGTCGTAGAAATCATCAAAAAATCTAAAGACGAAGCTTCCGCCAAACATTCTCTTATGAAAAAATTTGGCCTTTCGGAAATCCAAGCCCAAGCAATTCTTGATATGCAACTTAAGCGATTAACCGGCTTGGAAAGAACTAAGATTGAAGATGAGCTGGCCATGTTAAAAGAAACCATCGTTTATCTTCAATCACTCCTCAAAGACATTTTTAAGATTTTAAAGGTAATAAAGCAGGAGCTTATATATCTTAAGGAAAAATACGGCGATAAAAGAAAAACCCAGATTATAAAATCCCGACCAGGCGAAATCACCGACGAACAGCTAATTGAAAACAAAGAGGTAATTGTTGTTTTGACTAAAGAAGGTTATATTAAACAGGTGCTTAAAGAGTCGTTCCGCGTCCAGCATCGGGGCGGCAAAGGAGTCAGCGGAATTGAAACCAAAGACACTGACAATGTCTACTATATTACGACTGCGATGACCCACGACTACATGCTTTTTTTCACCAATCAAGGAAGAGTCTTCCAAACTCGTGTTTGGGATGTCCCTCAAGGTTCACGCATCTCCAAAGGTAAAGCGGTCATCAATCTTATTCCTTTAAAAGCAGACGAAACGATTACTTCCATCTTAACCTATGATAGCGACATTTTAGAAAAAGCTGATAAGTACTTTGTTGTTATGTCCACGAAAAAAGGCGTGGTCAAAAAAACCTCGTTTAAAGACTACTCCAATATCAGAACTAACGGTATTATTGCCATTAGACTTGGGGCAAAAGACGAACTTTTATGGGTAAAGTTAACCGATGGTAAAAAAAATGTCATTCTCGTTTCTAAATATGGTAAAGCTATCGTCTTCAAAGAAAAGGAAATTCGTCCGACTGGCCGAGCCTCAATTGGCGTCAGAGGAATGGAGTTTAATGAGGTAGATAATCAAGTAATTGCTGCTGATGTTTTCAGCGATGATGAATTTAAAAAAGATATTTTGGTTATGGGTAATCATGGTGTTGGTAAAAAAACCAAGTTAAAAAACTTTAAGGGTCAGCACCGTGCCGGTAAAGGAGTAAAGATTGTTTCTATTGATAAAAAGTTCGGTTTGATCGCCTTTGCCCAGATCATCAATTCCGAAGACACCACTTTAATTATAACGAGCGGCCACGGCCAGATTGTTAAAATTCCTTTATCTTCGATTCCTTCTCGCTCACGAACCGCCAAAGGCGTGATTCTGATGCGCTTTTCTCAAAAAGGCGACTTTATTGCCAGCGCCACCACGGTTTGATATAATTAGTTAATGAAGATTGAGGGTAAAAAAATTGCTTCTTATTTAGAAAAACTCCTTCGTCAAGAAGTTCGCCTTCTGAAAAAAAAACCAAAATTAGTTACCATCTTAGTCGGTCAATCACCTGAACAACTTTCTTACGTCAAGATCAAAAAAAATTTTGCCAAAAAACTGAAGATAGGTTTTAATTTTATTCATCTTAAAACTACCCCTAATTTTTCTCAACTTATGGGTCAATTAAAGACAATCAATGACGACAAAACCACTACGGGAATCATTATTCAACAACCTTTACCAGCCCAATTAGCCACCAATAGCATCTATGACTATCTTTCTTTGGAAAAAGAGATTGAAGGTCATAAAAGAAAATCGCCTTTTCTTCCTCCTCTTGGCCTCGCCGTTCTCACTATCTTAAAATATATTTTTCTTAATAAAAGAATTGATAAAAACCTCTTTGTTAATTTTGAAAAAGATATCACCGATCTAAAAAAAATTTTTAAAAATAAAAAAGTCGTCTTGGTCGGACGGGGGTTGACTGGCGGCAAACCAATTGGAGAAACTTTATCGGCAATGAAGATTAATTTTCTAAACATCAACTCAAATACCATCAATCCGGAAAACTATTTTAAAATCGCGGACATTATCATCACCGCCGTTGGCAAAAAGGTAATCGAGTCTTCAACACTAAAACCAGGTGTTGTTCTTATCAATGTTGGCTTAAGAAAAGAAAACGGAAAATTAAAAGGCGATTATGAAGAAAAAGAAGTTAAAGACATCGCTAGTTTTTATACGCCAACACCAGGCGGAGCCGGACCAATTGACATCATCTATCTTTATAAAAATCTCATCGAAGCGGCGAAACTACAGAGATGATACCAATCTACGAATGAATGCTAATCTATCAATATTCGTTGATTAGCATAAATTAGTAGATTAGAATCATGCTTATTATTATCACTGGTCAAACCGCCACCGGCAAAACCAAGCTGGCACAAGATTTTGCTAAAAAATATGATGGAGAATTAGTCAACTTTGACTCCCGTCAGGTTTATAAATACTTAGACATAATCACTGGCAAAGACAAATCAACAATGAAACAATTTAACAATGAAACAATATGGTTATATGATATTGTCACTCCTGATCAATACTTTTCTTCCTACGATTTTGTTCAACAGGCAACAAAAGTAATTAAAGATATTCAAAAACGAGGCAAAACACCCATCTTAGTCGGAGGCAGTTATTTCTATTTAAAACATCTTCTTTATGGTTTTGAGAATAAGGTTCCTCCTAACTTCAAACTCCGAGAAAAATTAAACAAAAAATCCGTTTCTCAACTGCAAGAAATTCTTAAAAAATTAGATGTTCAATCGATTAATCAATTAAACAACAGCGACCGTAACAATCCAAGAAGATTAATAAGAAAAATAGAAATACATCTAGGTAAAGAAGCGGAGCGAGCACGCTCATGGAATCAAAAAATTTCGGTGTCGAGCTTCTCAATAACAGGTTTAAGATACAAAAATAAAGAAAATCTTGTTAATGCTATAAAATCTAGAGTAGAGAAACGGCTCAAACAAGGCGCCATAAGAGAAGTCAAATCTCTCTTAAAAAGAGGCTACAAAAAAACCGACCAAGGATTAAAAACGATTGGCTACCAACAAATAATCAGTTATTTAGAAGGAAAAATTAGTAAACAAGAAGCGATCAAACAATGGATTACTGCCGAAGTTCAATACGCCAAACGCCAAAACACCTTTATGAAAAATGATAAAAACATTAACTGGCTTGAGATTGATTGATATCTTTTTTTATCTGGTCAATAAGTTCTTTTTTCGTAGCGAATTTTTTATTTTTTCTTAAAAACTTTTTTATTCTTACACTAATTTTTTGATAGTTTCTTAACAAAGAAAAATCAAAATCCGTTAATAGATGAACTTCCAATATTTTCTCCCTATCTCCAAAAGTCGGTGAACGACCATAGTGCATCACCGCCTGATAATTCCGTCGGTAAACAATTACCTCTACCGAATACGTTCCTTCTTCAATATCAAAATCTCTAGGAATTTCCAGATTAATCGTTGGATAACCCAATGCTCTTGCTCTTTTTCGTCCTGATTTTAAAAAACTGGTAAATTCTTTCATCTTTTAAATAACTTTAAAAATCCTTCTTTTGGTATTTCCACCCGGCCAATCATCTTCATTCTTTTCTTTCCTTCTTTCTGTTTTTCCAAAAGCTTTCGCTTCCTTCCCACATCACCGGCGCCGATGACTTTTCCACTTTTTATTAAAACATTTTTTCGATAGGGAGAAATTCTCTCGCTGGCAATTATTTTTCCTTTATATTTTGCTTGCAGTTTCACTTCATACTGTTGCCGAGGGATAATTTCTCTGATTCTTTTTAGCAAATTACTGGCTTTTTCATAAGCTCGCTCACTAACAACTACTTCAGAAAATTCCTCAACTAAATTATTATTGATTAATATTTCCAATTTATCTGCTTTAACCTGGCGATATTCCAAAAACTCCCAGTCCAAAGAAGCATAACCAGAGGTAGCACTTTTTAATCGATCGTAAAAATCCGAAATTAACTCACTCATCGGCATTTCATATTGCAAGGACAGGTCGCGACTTGTCCCAACGCTATCCATCCCAATAAATCTGCCTCGGTAATTTTGAACCAACTGCATCATTCTTCCCGAATAATCATTTGGTGTAATTATCATTATTTTGACCACTGGTTCAAAAAAATTACTATCTTCTCTTTTGAATTCAACCTGCGGCGGCGTTAGTATTAAATTAAGATTAAACTCTCTTTCCAATCTTTCCCGAACAACATCGGCATGAAGTAATCCTAAAAATCCCACCCTAAATCCAGCTCCCAAGGCTTTACTATAAATTCCCTGAAACTGTAAAGCCGAGTCATTAAGATATAGCTTTTCTAATCCTTTTTTCAAATTAAGATAGTCATTGCTATCGGTTGGAAAAATTGAGGCAAAGACCATTGGTTTGACCTTTTTATAACCGAGTAAGGACAGGTGGCGACCTGTCCCTACATTCGTAATCGTATCACCAACTCTCACCTGATGAATATCTTTAAGATTGGTAATAACATAACCAATTTCTCCTTGATTTAATTTTTCATTAGGAATTAGGTCCGGATTAAAATAACCAACTTCCGTAATAGTAAACTCGACTCCAGAATTAGCTAACTTG
>PFRZ01000017.1 GCA_002788805.1 Candidatus Roizmanbacteria bacterium CG_4_9_14_0_2_um_filter_35_15
GAGATGTACTATGAAGATAAAAAGGCTTATCCTGTTACGGCTGGTTTGACTTTTGGAGGCAAGCTTTGTGAGAATAACCCTTGTGGTGCATCTGATAAAGTTTATATGCAAAAAGTCCCTAATGATCCCATATCAGGTAAAAATTACGAATATCTTTCTGCTGATGGGACGGATTATAAGCTGTTCGCTTGTTTAGAAAATGATCAACAAATCCTTCCTTACGAATCATCTGGTTATTCGCTGACTTGCGGCAACTGTAAAAATCAAGCCGGCGGAACAGTCGTCTGTATCTGGGGTATCTCTAGTCCTAATGTCAATCCTTAACCTTTTTTAAAAGCTCAGTTTTAAAATCTATCGCTTCCTGATAATTAGGTTTCAACTCTATTGATCTATTGATGTTTCTTAGCGCCTGATCTTCTAAAACTAATGTTTGGTAAAAAAATGACAGATAATAAAATAGCTTTGGGTCATTAGGAGAAAGTTTTACTGCTTGATTTAAGGATTCTATTCCTTTATGCAATTCTTTCTTATCTAAAGTAGATTGATAAAATAAAAGTTGATTTTTTACTTTAGTTTTCCAGTATAAAATATTAGCTGGCGAAGATTTTAAACTCATTTCGTTGTAATACTGGCTGGTCGTTACCAATTTTTTGGCAATTTCTTTTTCTTTTTGATAAGAAGCGAGAACCGAGAGATAGGCTAAAGCGGTCGATAATCTATCCGCATAAACCGGTTCTTTTCTCAAACTGTAGGCACGCTCCAAATCATAAACAGCCTGCTGGTAGGAATTGGATTGAGGATTAAGATATTGAAGAGCTTTGGCATAATAACTATCGGCTAACCAATAGATAGAAATAGAAAAGAGAAGATAGAGAGTAGAGGATAGGAGAAGAAATAAAACTCCCCATTGGTAAACATTTAAGTTTTTAGAAGAGATTGCTTCGTCACTCGCTTCGCTCGTTCCTCGCAATGACACAATGAATGCTGGAATCAAATAGAAAAATAAATTAATCGTCGTTGTTGAGAAGCCGAAGAAATTAGTGATCAAAATCGTTAACCAAGCAAGAAGAAGAAATGGATATTTTGGATTTTGAAATTGATTTAAAATTTGAAATTTGAAATTTGAAATTTTCAATGAATAATAAATAAATGAAAATATTAATAATAAATAGCTTCCTATCCCAATAAATCCAGTAGTCGCTAAATAGTTTAAGTATTCGTTATGCGCTTTGTTATAAATAAAGTCCCACTCAGAAGTAAGATTGTGTTCTTTTGGTCTGACAAAATAATAACTATAGGCAAAAGTTTCCACTCCGGTACCAAACAATGGATATTTACGTCCCAAATCAATGGCGCCCTTCCAGACGATTTTCCGGATATCTAGGGACTCGGTAACGCTTGGATTAGAAGTTGGAGAGTGGTTGTTGGAAATTGGAAAATAGTTACGAAAATAGAAGATAGAAAATAGAAATATAATACAAATTAAAAGCAAAAAAAACTTATACTTTATGAGGATTTTTTTTATTAAAGAAAAATAACGGTAAACAAAAAAAATTAATAAACCAATAACGACTGATATTAATGCCGAACGGGACTTAGTAAAAAGAATTGTTAAAAAATTTAATAATAAATAAATAGCTGGTAAATAAATATTTTTGATTTTTGATATTTGATATTGATTAATAAGGAAGTATATTCCGATGAAAAAGTTTATTGCTAAATAGGCACCCAGCCAGTTAGGCTGACCTAAAGTAGAAAACATCCTTTCGGCCGGATTAAAAACATTGGTTTCTGTTGACCAACATAGATTATCAAACCGCTTCATAAAAATTAGGCAGGTCAAGTCGTGACCAAACTTACCTGGCAAACCCCATAAAATCACGAGAATTGAACTAAGAAGAGAAATTTTTAATATTTTTTTAAAATCAACCTGATTGGAAACAAAACCGTAAAAAAGTATGATATAACTTAAAATAGAGAGAAGACCACCGTTAAAGCGACCATAATAACCAAAAAGGGAAGTATGGCGGTCAATGGAAAAAACCGTCGAAAGCACTTGTGAAAGAAGAAAGAGAAAAATAGCCGCGTCAAGAGGCGTTTTATTAAAAATAATTTTTTTGGCAAAAATCATTTTTAGCAGCCAAAAAAAAGCGATCAGAACTGTAATTAGATAAATAAAAAGCATTTTGTTAAATTCGAAGAGCTCTGAGGTATTGGGTAACATTATCAGAGGAGTTAACAAAAAAAGCAAACAATATAAAAATTGAAGAATTTTATTAATCATGAAGATAAATCTAATTGATTATCTAAGAAAAATCAAGCTACCTTTTTTTACTAATTTTGAAATTTATTTTGATTTAGGAACATCTATCACTAAAATCGCTATTAAAGATAAAGGAATCATCTTAAAAGAACCGTCGTTTTTGGCTCTTAACAATAAAATCAAAGACTATCTTTTTTTTGGCGCCGAGGCAAAGACTATAATCGGAAAAACACCTGATTTTATAAAAATTGTTAGACCGATTATCGCTGGTGTTATCTCTGATTTCGATGCCGAAGTGGTTCTTTTAAAAAAATTCTTAGAAAGATCGGTCTATCTGTATTTTTCAAAACAACTGGTAAAACCTCTTTTGACTGCGGTCGCCATCACCCCTTCTATTGCCACCGAGATAGAACAAAAAGCCGTTGAGGAAGCCCTTTTGAAAGCCGGGATGGCCCAGGTTTATCTGATTGAAAAACCCTTAGCCACGGCGACTGGCTGCGGCATCAATATCTTTTCCCACCAACCCTACCTGATTGCTGATTTAGGTGGCGGTCTGTTTGAACTGACAATCGTCGGCTCAGGAGGGATCATCGCTCAAAAAACTCTGAAAAACGCCGCTGATGCAATGAATAAAATCATCTATAACTATCTCTATCTTAAGTACGGTTTAATTTTGGGTGAAGCCACCTGTGAAGAGCTAAAAATAACTCTTCTTAACTTTTCCGACGAAGAAAAAATCTTAACCATCAGAGGCAAGTCGCTTGAGACTGGCCTTCCCAAATCAGTAAAAATCAAAACCAGCGATATCAAAGAGTCTCTCCTTGTCAATTTTAATCAGTTAGTTGACGCAATTAAAGAGTTGATTGAATCATCACCGCCTGAAGTGGTTGATGAGATTCTTCAAAACGGCATTATCTTGACCGGTGGTTTAGCCAATATAAAAGGAATTGACAAGTTTATTGCTAATGAAATAAAAATCAAGACGATTATTGCCGAAAATCCTGATTTGGCAACGATTACCGGTATAATGAAAATAACTAAAAATGAGGAGAACTTTTCTAAATTAATTATTAATCGGTCTTAAAATCTTATGATCACTTTTCAAAAACTGAGAGACTTTCTTAATCAAGCTCTTGTCTATGAGCGATTTTTTGACTTAGGCAGGATTGATCTTTATATGGCTAACGGCTTGGTCTATAAAGGTGAGAAAAAGATTGTTAAAGTCGGTCTGGCCGTCTCGGCTTCTTGGGAGGTTTTTAAAAAAGCAGTTAAAACTCGTTGTCAGGCTTTGATTGTTCATCATGCCTTTAATTTTCCAGTCGGTGTCAAGTATGACCAACTTTTCCAAGACCGGTATTCATATTTAGTGAAAAATAATCTATCTTTTTTTGGCTATCATTTTTTGCTGGACAGTCATCCAAAATTCGGTCATAATGTTTTGATCATTAAAGAAATCGGTGGGGAAGTGGAAAAACCTTTTTTGCACAAAGGCGATCCCTGGGGATATTTTGGAAAACTAAATAATGTTTCGTTAACGGAAATCATTGATAAATTAAAACCAAAATTAAGTCCGGCAATGATCTTGTATGATTTTGGTCCGAAAAATATTAATCGGGTAGTGGCAATTTCAGGAAGAGGGACGCCGTTGCCTTCTGACATCCAATATCTAATTGATAATAAAGTTGATCTATTTATAACCGGAGAAAACTCTGAATGGATCAGGGAGATATTCCGCGAAGTAAAAATCAATTACCTGGCCGGCGGACATTATCATACGGAAAGGTTTGGGATACTGGCGTTGGAAAAACTCATCAAAGAAAAACTTAAAGTAGAAACAAACTTCATTGAACTAGAAAACAATATTTAAGGTTGCATTTTAGAAACCATTCATATAGAATTTAATCTGCTCAATTTTTTGAGTATAGATTTTTTGCACTTTGAAAATTCAGGTAGTTTTTCTTTGCCAATTTAAATCAATTTAGTATAGTAATCGGGTTAGGATTGTACCCCGCAATGGCGGGGCAAACTTTTTTTAAGAGTTTGATCCTGGCTCAGGATGAACGTTGGCGGCGTGCTTGAGATATGCAAGTCGAACGCCCCACCGCAAGGTGGGAGTGGCGGACGGCTGAGTAACACGTAGGAACCTACCCCTAAGTAGGGGATAGCTTTTCGAAAGAAGAGATAATACTCTATAGTCTCCGACTTTTTGTTGGAGTAAAGGATGTAACTATTTGCTTAGGGATGGGCCTGCGGCCTATCACGGTAGTTGGTGAGGTAACGGCTCACCAAGCCTATGACGGGTAGCTGGTCTGAGAGGATGGTCAGCCAGAGAGGGACTGAGACACGGCCCTCACTCCTACGGGAGGCAGCAATCAGGAATAGTCGGCAATGGGCGAAAGCCTGACCGCGCGACGCCGCGTGTAGGAATAAGTTCTAACGAATGTAAACTACTGTGGTAGGGGAAAAAATCCCGCTTAGCGGGACTGATTGTACCCTACTAGAAAGGGGCCGCTAACTGCGTGCCAGAAGCGTCGGTAATACGTGGGCCCCAAACGTTATCCGGTTTTACTGGGTGTAAAAGGTCGCGTAGGTGGTCCGATAAGTCCTATTTTAAATTCTTCGGCTAAACCAAAGAAAAGGATAAGATACTATCGAACTTGAATTTACTTTAGGGAGAATGGAACTCAGGGAGGAGTAGTGAAATGCGTTGATACCCTGGGGAACACCAGTGGCGAAGGCGATTCTCTAAAAGTTTATTGACACTGAGGCACGAAAGCTAGGGGAGCGAAGCAGATTAGAGACCTGCGTAGTCCTAGCCCTAAACGTATGTCTGCTAGCCGCACTTCCTCCGACTTAGTCGGGGAGGGTGTAGCGAAGGCAACCCGTTAAGCAGACCACCTGGGGAGTACGGCCGCAAGGTTGAAACTCAAAGGAATTGGCGGGGAGGCACACAACCAGTGGAACATGTGGTTCAATTCGACACGAACCGAAAAACCTCACCAGGGTTTGACATGCTATCGTTTATCTTGCTAGAAATAGTAAGAAATCCGCAAGGATGATAGCACAGGTGCTGCATGGCTGTCGTCAGTTCGTTCCGTGAGGAGTACCCTTAAGTGGGACAACGAACGCAACCCTTGTCTTGTGTTATATATTTCACAAGAGACTGCCCCGACGTTTCGTCGGGAAGGAAGGTAAGGCAGACGTCAAGTCAGCATGGTCCTTATGTCCTGGGCTACACACATGTTACAATGAGAAATGACAACGAGCTTTGCTAGCAGGTAACTGTAAGCAAATCTCTGAAAATTTCTCTCAGTGGGGATTGAGGTCTGCAACCCGACCTCATGAACGCGGAATTGGTAGTAATCGCGGATCAGCATTGCCGCGGTGAATACGTTCTTGCCTCTTGCACACACCGCCCGTCAAGCCAACAAAGTTGAGATCATCTGAACCCCGATTTAATCGGGGGAGGATAATTTCGGCGATGGGGGTTAAGTCGTAACAAGGTAACCGTTTTGGAAGAAGCGGTTGGATCACCTCCTTTCTTTTTTTTCTTTTTCCTAACCCGTTTACTAGACTAAATTTTAAGAAAGAATCTCTACCTTCATTTTTCTCATTGTTAATGAAATTTTTTTAATAAACAAGCGCTCACATCATCTAAAGTAATAATTCCTAAAATAAGTTTTCTATCATCAATAACTGGTAGGGCATAAAGTCTATATTTCAACATTTTCTTAGCGACTATTTCTTCTGGCGTTGTCAGATGAGCGATGACGACATTTTGTGTCATAAATTTATAAATTGGCATATCAAAATCTTGTAATAACATATCATGAAGGGAAAGTACTCCCACTAACTGTTCTTCTTTGTTGATTACATAAACATAGTCAAAAGTTGAATAATCAACTGTTTCTTTTTTTATCTTATTAATAAGATCTTTTACTAAGGCATTTGATTCTATGGTCAAATACTCGGTAGTAATTAACTGTCCAATCGGAGTTTTAGATAGATTTAATAAATGAAGAACTTTTTTTTTTGTGTTATCTTTGAGAAAATTGATTATTTCTTCTCTTCTTTTTGCCGGTAGAGTTAGTAAAACATCAACTGCTTCGTCAGGATCAATGTAATTTATTAGTCTGGCGGCATTTTCTGGCTTAAACTGTTTAAATAAAGCAGTTTGATAGTTAATATTCAAATTACTGATTACCTCGGCTGCTTTTTCCGTATCGAGCATTCTTAAAAACTTCCTCGCATTTAAAACATTGGTTCTTTCAAGATAATCCGCCAAATCTTCTGGCCTGATTCTTTCCAACTTCTCTTCTTTTTTTTTCAGTTTTACCTGTCCTCGAATCAACTCTAATGGCTGAATATCAGCCCAAGATAAAAAATTTGAAGTCAGTTTAATATTGAAGAATCTGATAAATTTATATATATAATCGGTCCATAATCTAATTCTTCTTACCATTCCTAAAATTCCTATATCTACTCCGGCAATATAGATTTTATCTTTTTCTTGGAGGACGACATCATTGACGCGAACGATTTTATCTCCTTTAAGGTCGATGATCTGTTTGTCAAGAAGATTTTTCACTAAATAAAGTTCGTTTTCTTCAAGATAAGAAGTCAAGAAATCTTTTTCAATGATGAAACTACTGTTAATCTTTTTTAAATAATCAATCGGGACAATAAGCTTTTGACCAGTTTTATTGCGAATAACAAACTTTGTTACTAAAGGATTTTCTGTTACTAAAAAAATAAAATCCTCTAACTTTCCTACATAAATTCCATCTTCGGTAACAACATTTTTCCGGTAGATCTCTGAAAAATAGATCATATTTATATGTTATAATAATTATAACAATTATTCATTAATAATCTGCACTTTTAGTTTAATGGTAAAACAGTTCTCTGATAAAGAACAGACCGATGGTTCGATTCCATCAGAGTGCACATTAGAATCCGTTCCCGACCGCACGATTACGGGCAGCTAAGGCAAAGTGGTAAAAATATTTTTCCCAAGACTGGTCGAAAGACTTATAAATATTATCTCCCATAAAATAATCAACCAGAAGTTCCCTGACACGCAAAATTTCTTTGAGAGAACTTTTGTTTTTCGGATCATCGATGGTAAAATCAATTAACTCCAACGCTCTATAAAAGGCATTTTTACTTATTTCCTGATTACCTTTTTTTCGCCAATTGATTGTTCGTCCTACTTCGGCTCCGATATTGGCCATTTGTTCAAGGAGAGAATACTTTTTCCAGCGAGAAATTAAATTCTTATGAAAAAGGTTCATTTTTTAACTAATTTATTAACAATAGTAATTATTTTTTTCCTTATCTTTTCATCTTCAATCCCTCGAGAAAAATTATTTAATCTCGGCCTGACATTAATAATTGAATCAAATTCAATAAAATCATCATTTTTTTGATCAGGGTAAAGATTAATCCCCCAAAGATCGTCTTGTTTTGATCCGCTATCTAATAAATATCTCTCTTCGTCGGCATGCATTTCCCCATCAATAACCATTGTCTCTTTTTCAATATCAACCACGGCTTTTACCAAACCAGCAAATATCCTAGAAGACATTTCTTTCAGTTGACTAATAGTAATAACTTTATCAATAAGTTGCATAACTAATATTATATCAGTTTGATAAAATATCATTAGGTCGCTTAGCTCAATGGCTAGAGCATTTGATTTACATTCAAAGGGTTGGGGGTTCGAATCCCTCAGCGACCACTATCCGTATCTCTTTATCGCTGTCTCAATAATTTTAAGCAGCAAATTTTCATACTCGATCCCTGCTTTCCTAGCGACCAAAGGAAAATAAGAAGCAGTTGACACTTCAGGAGGTATAATTCCAGGTGGTGAGTTGATTTCCAAAACATAAGGATTTCCTTTTTTATCGCATCTGATATCAATCCGGCACCAGTCCAATACATCAAGCGAATCCCAAACATCAAAACAAATATTTTTAATTTTTTTTTCTAATCTCTTATCAATCTTGGCAGGACAAATAAGATAATCAGCATGTCCTTGTTCCTCAAAATACCATTTGACTTCTAAAGAGTCAAAAGGCCTATATTTTTTAGGAAGAAGTTGATGATTTGATTCAATGATTGGTAAAATTACTGGCGGATTACCTAACATTGCTACGGAAAATTCTCTTCCTTCTAGATACGGTTCAAGCAACGCCGGTTCTTTAAAAACATTAATAATTTTTTTGGTCTGTTTTTTTAGTTCTTTGATATCGTAAGCAACACTTTCATTGGTAATTCCCATGCTTGATCCTTCGGCTACTGGTTTGACAAACAAAGGAAACTCTAATTTTTTCTCAAGCAATTGTTTTTCACTTTTAAAAATCTGAAAAGGTAGGGTCGGAATTTTATTTTTAATGAAAATCTCCTTCGCTTTAGCCTTATCAAGAATTAATCCTTGGGTAAGAGGAGAGCAACCGGTATAAGGAATTTTAAGCATCTCAAGTATAGCCGGAATCTGCAGCTCTCGATCTTTTCCATGTAGTCCTTCAGCGATATTAAAAACGAGGTCGATTTTTTTTCTTAAACGATATAATTTAAAATAAGCTTTTTCATCGGCTTCGATAGGATACACTTTAAAACCAAGATTCCGAAGATGTTTTATCTGCCATTTTATTGTAATAGGATCGTCAAAATCTCCTTCTATCTGATTTCTATAATCATTTGGGTCAGGATAGATATGGCGGACATTATAAAGAAAAACAACTGTTTTTATCTTCATATGAAAAATTAACTGTTATTGCCGTTTTTAGTAATCGGTAGGAGTTTTTTTCCCATAGCATCACGCATCGTATTCTCAATCAATCTTTTCAAAATCTCAATAAAGGTCACTTCATAGAGATCTAAAATACTGGCGATAGCGCATTCCAATTCTTTTGATCCAAAAGCCGGGTTACTATTCGCATCAACGAAAAAATATCGACCAGATTGATCTAATCGGATATCAAACTTTCCATAATCAAACATCTCGGCCACTTCAAAAGCTTTTTTTACATACTCCTTGAGGATTGAATCGCTATATTTTTGATAGTAAAAAGGTTCTACTTTACTTTCCAACCATTGATCTTCAAAAGTAGCAAAGATATACTTTTCATTTGGCTTATTAAACCTTTTTTCAGCCAGATAGACTTTTTTATTCAATCCTTCAAGAAGAATGGCTGTAATTTCCCGACCTACTATAAACTCCTCAACTACAACAGGTTGGTTATATGTTTTAATTAAAAATTTTAGCCGTTCTCTTAAATGTTTTTCATTTTCTGAAACTGCCTGACGGGTGATTTCAACAGCTCCGTGAATTTCATTGAGTTTTGAGATAAGAGGAAATCTCAAAGTCGAGTCGATTGGATCAGTATAAGAGTTAAAAAGTTGATAGTTGGGGACGGGGACACCGTTTTGCTGAAGCAATTTTTTTATAATAAATTTATTGTAAGACAAAGACTCGCCTAAAATTCCTGCTCCGGTATAAGGAATTTCTAAAAGCTCCAGTAAGGCCGGTACGGTTGAAGCGAGATACTCATTACCTCGTACAGATGCCGCTAAGTTAATAACAAGATCTACATTACTTTTGCGCAATCGATAGGCTAAAAGTTTGTTTGCTGGATATAAGACTGGTTTTATTTTTAGTTTTCGTAAATAATTAGCGATCACTTTGGCATCTCGAAAAGCATCTTTTTCTGTCAAATATTGAGCTTCTGTTGGGAAGTATTCTCTCTTAACTTCAGAAAAAATAATCGCCGCAGTTTTTGGATGAAGAAGAATTTTTTTCATGATTAATAAATTATTAAAGTTTTTTTAAAAATGTCAAGCATTTTTTTTCTTTTTCAAAAATTCTCAAGGTTTTTTTTCTTAAACTCGAAGGCAAAGAATATGAACTGTGTATACCAAAATATTCTTTAATCAATTTTTCTTTCTTTTTTTCCGCTTCTTCTAAAAACAGAGATTTAAATTTATAGATGAGTTCGCCTTTGACGCCATTTTTATAAGCAAGATAAAAAGCCAGTAGCTGCTCATCTCGACCCAAGCCACTGCCTCCATAAACGCTAATATTGTTCTCTCCATTAAAGAGAACATAGTATTTTTCTTTTTTAAAAGAAAGCATGTCATTGTTATAAAAACCGACTCTCTCCGGCGAGATACCTAAGGCTTTAAAAAAAATATACATCCGAGCGCATTTTTCGCAGACGCCGCACCAGCGTTTTTTCTTAGCCGCTTCTTCTTCAGAAAAACAAGACATCTGAAAACGACCGATCTCTGGATAACGATGATGAAGAATATAGGTGATAAATATCTCATGAATTGGCTCAACTAGACTGCCAATATGAGTCTGAATAAAAAATAACTGAGGAATATCTTGTAAAAGCTGCATTGCCGGGACACTTTGCTCAAAAACCGGATTGACCAAATAGTTTTCTTTGTCTCTAAGACAAAAATTGCAACTTTGTTCATTGCCAAAAAAAAGGTAGCGAGCTTGATGATAAAAATAATAAGGAACAAGAATAAAACTATACTGTGATAAAATGATATCCCAACCCCAACAAAGATCTATCGCTTGCCGAAGCCGACCGATTGACAAAGGAAAAAAATCAACCTCTTCGTTAAATTTTTTATAAAATTTATCGGCCAGTCTTTTTTTATGAGCATTTTCAAAAGCGCTTTGCGGCTCTCTCATAAAAACAAGAATCGGGGTGACCGCTAATTCTTTTAATAAACCATAAGTTAAAAGACTATCCTTACCAATAGAAAAAAGGAGAATGGCTTTTTCTTTTAACTGTTTTTTTACTTTTTTTCCTGAGTTAGTAAAATTAAGTCCGCGAAACTGCGTCTGAAAATTAGCATTGTAAAAATTTTTTAATAGTTCAGAAGTATAAAGACTTTTTTCTTCAAAAATATTCATCGGAATGGAATATAAAAGCATTTTAAAAAAAATTGACTCAATTGGCGGATGAGGAAAGTGATAAATAATCGAGGAACTTTCAACTAAAGGCAAGTGCCAAGTAGCAATATAGGTAACACTATCAGCAAAAGTTCGGTGAAGGCTTTTAGGAAATTTATTCCAGATATAGGCAGGATAACGAAGGAGATATTTTTTCTTTTTTATTTTTATTTCAACTCCGGTTCTTTTGATTTTTCGAAAAACGTGAATGGAAGAATTTGACATTTTAATGCTGTATTTATTATTAAATAATTTATTTAAAAGTCAAGGGCTATTTAATTGAAAATTATTTCTGTTATACTCAAATTATGAAACCAAGTTTTCTTCAATATTTTAAGGATTCTCTGAAAAATTTCCTGGAAGTAGTTGTTAATCTCTTCATCTTCTTGCCATATTTTTTTTCTGTTTCCACTTTATTAAAAACCCTTTTTTTTCCTTGGAAAAATTTAATCGTTGTCAAAAAAACAGAGGGCTTTGCCTTTAATGAACTTTTTAACCGTCTTGCTTTTAATCTTATTTCACGGGTGATTGGTTTATTCATGAGGCTATCTGTTATTACTTTTTATTTCCTTTTGCAAACTTTTTTTATGTTTTCTCTTCCTTTTCTCGCTCTTATTTTTCTCCTTCTATCTCCTATATTCTATCTCTTATCTTCTATCTGTAAAACTCCTGATGAACGAAAACAACTATTAAAAGAAAAATTTATATCCCCTCATCTTTTAAAAGAAGAAAACAAAGAAAAAGTCGAGACTTGGTTTGAGATTTATTATCAAAACTGTCTTAAAAAAAATTCTTGGTGGAAACTACCCAATCTTTTTTCCTTTCCTCCGTTAGCACGCGATTGGGCCGTTGGTTATACACCCATTCTTAATCAATACTCAACCGATCTCGCCACCTCTTCTTATCTCCATCATCTTAAAAATATTGTTAATCGAGAAAAAGAAATTTCGGAAATTGAAACGATTCTTTCCAAAAACGCCGAAGCTAACGTCGTTGTCGTTGGTGAAGAAGGAGTTGGTAAACATACGATTATTGATGCTCTCGCTAAAAAAATTTATTTGGGAAAAACCAATCAGCAATTAATCTATAAAAGAATTCTAAAACTTAATCTTGAAAGGATTTTGATGGAATTTATTGACCAAAAACAACGAGAAAATTTTTTTGAAGAACTTTTAAAGGAAGCCAGCGATGCTAAAAACACGATCCTTTTTATTGACGATTTGGAAAAATATCTTTCTAACGAAATCGGTAAGATTGACCTGACAACCTCTATTAATAAATACGGGAAAACCAACCAACTACAGATTATTGGCATCACCACTCCTTTTTTCTACGAAAAATATATTAGAACCAATGAAAAAATCAATCGTCTGTTTAGTAAAGTCGATGTCTATGAAGTTTCAAAAACTGATGCCTTAAAAATTATTCTTAGTGCTGTTTTTGATTTTGAAAAATATCATCAAGTCACCATCCCTTACGAGACGGTTGAAGAACTGATAGAAAAAAGTGGGTTTTATCTTACTTATATTCCTTTTCCAGAAAAAGCCGTTGATCTTTTAGATCAAGCCTGTGTATTAACTAAACTAACTAAAACAAATCAAAATATTGTCTATCCACAATTTATAGACAAGGTTCTCGAAGAAAAAACCCATATCCCAGTCTCCTTAACTTCCCAAATGAAAGAAAAACTTTTGAATTTAGAAACTCTCCTCATGTCACAAATCATCCAACAAGATGAAGCCATTAAAGATTTATCCTCAGCCCTTCGCCGCTCATTCCTCCTTCTTGGTAAACGAAAAAAACCCCTGGCTTCTTTTTTATTCTTAGGTCCAACCGGAGTCGGGAAGACCCAGACTGCCAAAGCCGTCGCCCAAACTTTTTTCTCGACAAAGGACACGTCATCGAGCCAATTTTCCCAAAAAATTAATTGGCGAGAGGATGTGTCCGAGTCAAGCCATCTGATAAGATTCGACATGTCCAACTATCAGTCCAAGTTTGATATTCCCAAATTAATCGGCGACATCACCACCAACAATCCTGGACTCTTATCCAGAGCCATCCGCGAACACCCTTATGGAGTTTTGCTTCTTGATGAAATCGAAAAAGCTGATCATGATTTATTAAATATTTTTTTGACGATTTTAGACGAAGGCTACTTTACCGACGGCTTTGGCAGAAGAGTTGACTGTAAAAATTTAATAATCATTGCCACCTCAAATGCAGCTTCAGAAGCTATTTACAAAAACCCTAATCTCCCTAATATCCCTAACTATCTTATTGAGCACGGGATTTTCTCTCCTGAATTTCTCAACCGTTTCGACGGCGTCATTGTCTATCAACCTTTGACTCAACCATCACTTTTTCTCATCGCCAAAAAAATGATCGAAACCATCTCAAAAGATATTTATGCTCTATATAAGGTATATATTAAGGTTTCCGAGGCATCAATTAATCAATTAATTGAAAAAGCTTATGACCCCCGCTTCGGCGCCAGAAACTTAGAGCGGACCATTAGGACGCAAATCGAAGACACTCTGGCTAAAATCATTCTGGAAAAACCAGTCAAAGAAGGGGAAATCATCTCTTTGTGAAGCCCTCCATAAAATCTGTTATAATAAAAACATGAATTCGGGGAAACTCATTGTTATTGAAGGGACGGATGGGTCTGGTAAAACCACTCAGATAAAATTATTAACTGATTATTTTTCTCAAAATAATATTTCTTTTGCCCTTTTTGACTTCCCTCAATATGGCAAGACTTTTTTTGGCGACTTTGTTGGTCAATTTCTTAATGGTAAATTTGGTCATTTCAGTCGTATTAACCCTTATTTTGCTATGTTTCCTTACGCCGGCGACCGCTGGCAGGCAAAAGACGAAATCTATCAGGCGTTAAAAACAAAAAAAATTATCCTCTGTAATCGCTATGTATCCTCACTTGCCTATCAATTGGCTAAAATTAAAGCCAAAGAAAGAAAAGAATTCCTAAACTGGTCGGAAACTCTTGAATATAAAATCTTTAACACTCCCAAAGAAAATCTCGTTATATTTCTCTATGTTCCTCTTCAGATAGCTCAAAAATTGCTGGAAAAAAGAGGTAAAGTCAAAGATCAATATGAAAAAAATATCAGTTATCTAAAAAAAGTCGAGGAAATGTATCTCTATTTAATCAGTTTAAGAAAATACTGGGTAAAAATTGACTGCTATCAAAATGAAAAACTTCTTTCTCCTAACTTTATTCACCAAAAAATCTTGGCTGTTTTAAAAAGTAAAAGATATCTAATTTGACTTTTCCTATCTTGATTGTTATTATTGGTTTAAAGCTATGGACAAAAAATTACTAAGTTTAATTTCTATCCTTTTTTTAGCGGGAGTTCTTTTTATAAGCATTGTTGTTTTTAATAAACCAATTCAAAATTATACTCGCGCCCAGCAAGAATCTGTGCCTTCCTCTTCAGCTTCACTGATGTTTGCTTATCCTCTTTCCACCAAAGTTAATGATAAAGTTGTAGTTAATATCTTTGTTCGAAATACTAATAATGTTCCCATCGCCAATAGAATTGTCAACGTCAATACCACTTTGGGACAAATAGCCACTACCAACAGCACGACAAATAATATTGGTCAGGCGACTTTTTCCTTAATCTCAGATACTCCAGGAACAGCTGAATTAACTGCCATCATCGACAGTAATATAGAGTTGAACCAAAGAGTTACCGTTAAATTCGAATTATAAGATTCCAATCTACGAATTAATACCAATCAACGAATATTAGTAGATTAGAATAGATTAGTAGATTAGTATCTTTTATTGGTTATTTATGAAAAAGGTCACTAAAGTTGTCATTCCAGCCGCTGGTTTCGGCACTCGTTTTCTTCCCCAGACCAAAGCCATGCCCAAAGAAATGCTTCCTATTGTTGATAAACCAGTTATCCAGTATGTGGTGGAAGAAGCGATTGATTCTGGAGTAAAAAATATCATTATCATAACTGGAAGCAATAAACGCGCCATTGAAGACTATTTTGATGTCCCTTCGGAAGACTTAACTAAAAATTTAATCCAAGGAAAAAAATTTCATCTCTTAGAAGAGATTAGAAAAATCTCAGAAATGGCCAACTTTATCTATATTCGTCAAAAAGGACCTTATGGAAATGGGACGCCGATATTGACCGCTGAATCCGTGATTGAGAACGAACCTTTTGCTGTTTTGTGGGGCGATGAATTTATCTACTCAAAACCGCCCCGCTTAGCTCAGATGATAAAAGTCTACGAAAAATATGGCGGTATTGTCATCTCCGGCGTTAAAATTGACAATAAAGAAGATCTAAAAAGATATGGTATTGCCGACTTAACTCATATCGAAAAAAATGTCTATCAAATCAATAAGATTATTGAAAAACCAGAGCCGAGAGAAGCACCTTCAAATATCGCTACTCACGGTGGTTATATTTTACCGCCAGAGATTTTTAGAGCTCTAAAAAAAATCAAACCGGGAAAAAGCGGGGAGATTTGGCTGGTTGATGCTATCAATTTCTTAAAAAACGAAGGCGTTCCCCTATATACTGTGGTGATTGAAAATGGCAAATACTACGATACCGGCGATAAATTCGAGTATCTTAAAACCGTCATTGAATTTGCTCTTACCCACAAGGAAATTAATGGCAACTTCAAAAAATTCTTAAAATCTTTAAAAATATAATTGCAAAACTACTCTCACACTGATAGAATTTGTAGTTATGAATAATAATGATAAAAAAATTGAGGAGCTTTTTGATGCTGGTTGTCATTTAGGCCATAAAAAAAACCGTGTCCACCCTCAAGCCAAAAAATATATCTATTCTTTTGAAAACGGCGTTTCTATCATCGACCTAACTTATACAGTTGATCTTTTGGAAAAAGCCAAACAATTTATCAGCCAACTGATAAAAAGTAATAAAACTATCCTTTTTGTCTCCACTAAAAAAGTCTCTCTCAATCTCATTAATAGTCTTTGTCAAGCTAACAATATCCCTAATGTTACCCTAAAATGGCCAGCCGGTCTTCTCACCAACTTTGAGATGATTATGAAAAATGTCAAAAAACTTGTGACAATGAAGGAAGAAAAAGAAAAAGGGGAGTGGAATAAATTTGTTAAACACGAGCAGATAAAACTGCAAAAAAAACTGTTTAAGCTGGAAAAATTTTATGGTGGGATTATTGCTTTAAAGAAATTGCCTGATGCTTTGTTTGTCATTGATGTTAAAAAAGAAAAAAACGCCGTTAAAGAAGCCACGGAGATGAATATTCCTGTTATCGCCATTACCGATACCAATGTCGATCCGGCGACCGTCAATTACCCTATCCCTGCCAATGACGACTCTGCCTCATCAATTGAATATCTTGTTAAGGAAATTACTGAAGCGTATACTAAGAATAAATCCTAAATTCTAAGCACTAAATCCCAAACAAATCTTAAATAATAAATCACAAATTCTAAACAGTTTAGAATTTAAAAAATTGGAATTTATAATTTATTTGTGATTTAGGATTTAGTATTTAAGATTTAAACATGTACGATATAAATAAGCTTAAAATTCTTCGTCAACAAACCGGTGTTTCTTTTTCTTTGTGTAAAAAAGCGTTAGAAGAAACTAAAAATAATTTAGAAAAAGCTAAAAAACTCCTTTGCAAATGGGGAGCAGATAAAGCTCTCGATAAAACTCATAGAAAAACTTCTGCTGGAGCTATTTTTTCCTATGTTCATCATAATAAAAGAGTTGCCTCTTTGGTTGAGCTTAACTGCGAAACTGACTTTGTTTCCGGAAACAAAGACTTTCAAACTTTAGGTAACGAACTGGCAATGCAGGTCGCTTCCCTTAAGGCCGAAAAAGTCAAAGAATTACTGGAACAGGAATACATCCGCGATCCATCGAAAAAAATTTCTGACTTAATAAAAGAAGCGGTATTAAAGTTTGGAGAGAATATTAAGATAAATAGAATTGTAAGATGGAGTTTATAAAATAAATCCAAATGACAAAGCTCAAAGTTCAAAATTTAAATATTTGACATTTGTCATTTGTAATTTGTTATTTTATCTAAAATGGATCTTATTCTACAATTCAAACAGAACGCCCAAAAAGTTATCGACTCCTTAAAAGAAAACCTTAAATCCATCCGTACTGGTCGCGCCAATCCTTCCCTTATTGAAAATCTTCTTGTCGAAACCTATGGCGGTTCAACTAAATTAAGACTGATGGAGCTGTCAACCATTACGACTTCTGGACCGTCACTTTTAGTGATTGCTCCTTTTGATCCATCGATCCTAGCTGACATTGAAAAAGCAATTCTCAAATCGCCTTTAAGCTTATCACCAGCTGTTCAAGGAAACCAAATCATAATCACCATCCCTCCTTTATCTGCTGAACAACGAGATAAATTTGTTAAACTGATTGGATCAACTGTCGAACAAAAAAAAGTTAATATCAGAAATCAGCGTGACGATATTAGAAAAAAAATAAAGACTCAGTTTGAAAACAAAAAAATCTCTGAGGATGAAAAGTTCCGCCTAGAAAAAGAGGTTGATAATATTAGCCAACGTTTTATGGAAGAAATTGAGACTATCAAAGAAAAAAAAATTAACGAAGTCCTTGAGGTATAACCGCTATAACCTTTATGACGATTATAATCTTTATTCTTATCTTAAGCATCCTCATTTTAGTTCATGAACTCGGTCATTTTCTTATGGCTAAAAAGCAAGGAATTAAGGTTGAAGAGTTTGGTTTTGGCCTTCCACCAAGACTGTTTGGCTTAAAAATAGGAGAAACAATCTATAGTCTAAATTTAATTCCTTTAGGAGGGTTTACCAAACTCTATGGTGAAGAATACTACGAAATAAAAACCCATCAACAATCTGATCGCACCTTTATTAATAAAAAACCCTGGCAGAAAGCGTTAGTCGTTATTGGCGGCGTTCTTGGCAATTTTCTACTTGGTTGGTTTCTTCTGTCTTTTTTGGTTACCCAAGGAGTTCCTGTCCCTACTAATAAAGTCATTATTGATAAAGTCGTCAAAAACTCTCCTGCCGATTTAGCCGGAATCAAAGAGAAAGATGTTGTCCTTAAGTTTAACTCTCTTTCCCTAACCTCTCCAACCTCCCTAATCTCCCTAACTCAAAAATATGTTGGTCAACCGATCACTCTTATTATCCAAAGAGATGATCAAATTTTTCCCATGACCATTATTCCCCGGAAAAACCCGCCTACAGGAGAAGGTCCTTTAGGCATTGCCATTACCTCTTATCTAGAAAAAAAATATCCTTGGTATCAAGCACCTTTTTTTGGTCTTTACGAAGCAGTAAGAATTACCTATCAAATTGCCAGTGAACTATTAAGAATCATTTTTCAATTGATAACTTTTCAACACCCCCAAGTTGACGTTTCCGGACCATTAGGTATCGCCAGTTATACATCTTCCGCGATTAAATTTGGAAAAAACGCGGTTCTTGAACTTTTAGCTTTACTTTCTTTTAATCTCGCCATTATTAATATTCTTCCTTTTCCTGCTTTAGACGGCGGCCGAATGATTTTTGTTCTTTATGAAGCGGTTGCCAAAAAACGACCGAATAAGAATATTGAAAAATATACCAACTTTATCGGCATGATTATTTTGTTATCATTAGGAATATTGATAACCATTCATGATATTATTAAAATAATAAGATAATGTTTTTTACCAATATTACTATCTCAGGTGGTGTTTCAACCGGGAAAAATACTCTTTCAGACAATCTTAAACCATATCTTGAATCTCACGGATGGAAGTTCACCTCTGGCGGTCAAATCTTGCGTGATTTTGCCAAAGAATATGTCCAACCTTTAGCCAGTCTGGCTGATAAAAAAATTCATAATCTGATTGACGAAAGAACCATAAAACTTCTAAAAGAAGGCCACTATGTGATTGAAGCTTGGCTAGCTGGTTTTTTTGCGAGAAATATGAAAAATACTCTTCGAGTTCTTCTTATCTGTAAAGACAATGCTTTAAAGATTGATCGGGTCGTCAACAGAGATAAAATCTCAGTGGCTATGGCAAAAAAATATATTAAAGAAAGAGAAGAGGCTAACTTTCGTGAATGGAGAAAGTATTACGGTAACTATAATTTTTTCGATCCTAAATATTACCAACTTACTATTGATACTTACACTTCAGGTCCAATGGAGACTTTGGGAAAAGTATTGGATAAACTGGGATTTAAAAATAAATAAAATCATTTAATATTCTTCGGATTTTCTTCATCATTATCCCATTTTTTAGGATTATTTTGAATATATTCTCTAATATTATTCAATGATGATTCATTTCTGATAATATGATCGTAATAATTACGTTGCCATAAATTATTATTCAATCCGTATTTATGTATTTCAAACGTACATTTTGATTTGAAATATCGAATAATTAATCCTATTGTAGGGGTTTGATTCATCAAACCCATGTGACGATTTGATTTTGAAATTTTCATTCTCATTTCGGATTTCATAAATGAAACCCCTACAATATTTTTTTGTTTAATCACAATTATTCCATGAATATGATTCGGCATTATCTGATAAATATCTAATGTAATATTTTTGAATTTGTTTTTAATTTCCAACCAATATTTATTAACAATTTCACCATATTTGTTTAAATTCATTCTGTTGTTAATAATATTTCCAAAATATTCTTGACGATTTTTTATACAGATTGTAATGAAATACCATCCTGCTGACGAATAATCAAAATTTTTTAATCGATTGGGTTTCCTTTGTTTTATAACCATGAAACAATGAAACCATGGAACAATTATTTTGTCTACCGCTTATAACCTACAAAACTATGTTTTTAGACCATTGAGACAATAAAAATTTTATGATATACCTTTATAAAATTATCTATATAAAATTATCTAATTCAAAAAATACTATCGGCCTTGACAAGAAAAAGAAGAAAAAGTAAACTACTATCGATGTCTACTGAAAAAAAGGGAGATATAGATTTCCACCTTTAAAGGTTATTTTAAATGGTCCTGCTAAAGATGCTACGTCTAATGAAATGCGAACAGGAATTGCTGCAATAGCATTATGCTATTCATCAGCTGCTATAGGTTTTTTACATTTACCTCCTGGTTTTTTAGCATTACCTATTATATACGGAGGAGAGACGATAAGGCAGATGGCATTATCCAAATCCCACACTCTAAAGGATATTCTTAATTGTCCTCCTAAAGATCCAATGTCTAATGTTAACCGAACGTTAATTGACTCAATTGCATTGGGCTCTTCAGTTGCTTTAATAGGTTTACTTCATGCCAATCCTACTTTTTTTATATTACCTGGGTTATATTTCGCTGAAATGGTAAGACAACCAATTACTGCTTTAAAGAAAAACAAGAAAAAATAATCTTCAAACAAAACACATTAATCCATTACAATGTTTTAAATCATTGTAATGATTATATTCCTGTTTCTTTTTTTCTTTCGAAGGCCATTTTATCTTTC
>PFRZ01000021.1 GCA_002788805.1 Candidatus Roizmanbacteria bacterium CG_4_9_14_0_2_um_filter_35_15
CATTTTTTTGCCCAGCCGATATAGCCTAAGAATTGGAAACCTAACACTTTACCCAGATAGAGAGTGATCAAATCATCTTTAACTAGAGCCAAGAGACTAGTGGTTTGAAAGGGCAGGCCAAAAGAGACCAGTTTCTTAAAAGAAGGAAAAGAGAAGGCGACTCCTGGTTTCCAAGGAGAAATGATATAGATAGTGATGACACCGATAATCGATCTGATAATTACTGCCAGAGAAAAACTATTCAATCCCCAGCCGAGAATGGCCAAGATTATGACGGTTAGATAAAAACAGGTATTTTCAATGATTTGGACAAGGACGATTTTTTGAAATTGAATCTTCCTTTCCAAAATGATTGAGGGTAGAGTTTTTAATGAAGAAAGAAAAAAACCAATAAGCAGGGCGTGGTACAACAAAATTCCTTGAGAAGGCAGACGATAAAAATTTTGGATAGATTTAGTTAAGGTGAAACCGATAATTACCAAGGTGATGATCAAAAGTTGCTGGACAGTAAAGACGGTTCTTTCATCATTACGGTCGATCTCTTTTTTTTGGATAAGAGAGGCGGCCATACCAATATCAGAAAAGTAGTTAAAAATAGAAATAATTGACAGGGTGGCGATATAGATGCCGAAGATGGCTGGCGATAAAAGAATAGTGAGAACAAGATTAGCCACCAGGCCTAAAAAAGCCGAGTAACCGCTTTGGAAAAAAAGGCTTAGGGTTGATATGATGGTTTTTTTCTTAAGATCGTCCATATAAATAATCCTATAATAGTAATTAACGATAAAATATTTCCTGTTTTTTTTATCGTGGTTCTTCCATAATCTATCCTGACATTGTCTTTAGGAAAATATTCAGGGATTTTTAAAGCCGCCACATTTTCAATATATTTTTGCGATAGGTATTTTTTCTCAAAAACAGATTTTTTGATTTCCTGGCCGGAAAAATATTTACCATTAATAATTAAGGCGGCAGTTATTAATACTAAAACAACAAAATTTTTCCCCAAGAATTTTATTTGGTCAAAAAAATAACTACTAAGGAACGAAATTCCTAAGAGAGATAGACCAATAAATCTCCAGGGAAACTGGAAAACTGATAGGACAGGCGAGAAAAGTTCCCAGATGGATTGAGATTGATAAATGGTTAAAAATAAAAATAATAATGAGTAGATAATAAAGAATAAAGAAACTTTGTTTAATTTATTTTTTTTAATAAATAATTTATATAAAAATAACAAAATTCCAAGTACAAAGAAAATAATCTGCAGCTTTCCAATTTTGAAAGATATTCCGTCGTTCACGCAGCCAGGGGTTGATCCGCCAAAACCCCAGGGTGACTGCCAAAGTTGGAAAAGGCATAAAAAATGGTCGCGAAAGTTGGTTTTAGCCGCCATCTGTTGGGCAATAATATATTTCATTTCCATTAAAGCTGGTAGCCAGAAATAAGAAGACAGAAGAATGGCAAGGCCGATCATCATAAGGTTTGGTTTTTTGTTTTTTAGAAGAAGAATAAAGATTATTATTAAGGGGATAGAAATTAGGGAATAGATATTATGGCTGGTGAAAAGAAAGGATAAAATTAAAACTCCGAAAAAAAATTCTAGTTTAGTTAATCGCTTACTATTTTTGATAATAAAATAGAATCCCCAAGGAAAAAGCGCTAAGAACCAGATCTCAGCCAGATTGCCGCGAACAAAGATGTCAACCGGAAAATATAAAGAAGTGATATAAAAAACTCCGCCTAATAAAGAAGGGTAGAAGTCGAAAAAACCGTTCAAGAAAACAAAACTGCCGAAAAAGGCAGTTAAGATGGCAAAAAGAAAAGACAGTTTTAAAGAAGAAACGATATCAAAACCAATGAGATTGATTAATGAGGTTAACCAATAGGAAAAGGGCGCGTAAAAGTTAAATACCGGATAGCCTTTTTTGAAGTTAAAATCAGGAGCGACTCGAGGCGGGATGTTTAACTGTTTTAGGTTAAGGGTAAACTGTTGAATGCGCGCCGGTTGAGTAGCGTCATGAAACTCAAACATCAAAGAGGAAAAGGGATTAAGGTTTCGGCCAAGAAACAAAATAATGGCAATAACCGTGATAAAAAAGATTATTTTTTTTATCATTTAGGGGTTAACTGAAAAAAATAAATAGCTGATTTATTCCAGGGTTTTTCGTATTTTTTAATAAGCTTCAAAGGCCAGAAGTCAGGGAACTCTTCTCGGTGAGGAAAAACGACATAGACGAAGTTATTTTTTAAATCTTTTTGATGTTGAAAAAGTTGTCTTTCATCCAACGGCCAATATGGTTTGAGAATGATTTTATCAGTAGATTTTATGAAAACCTCTAGGGCATCGCCGGCCATACCAAAGTTTCCTTCAGAGATTAATATCACCGGTTTTATAGCTGATTTTTCTCTAGCATAGTCGACAATTTCCTTGATTCCCCAGCCAGCTGGCCAGCCTTCGAGATACTGGCCGCGGTCAACAGCGGGAAAAGGAATATATCGGTGACCAAAAAGAATAGTGAGATCAAAGAAAAAAATTGACAAGAAAATTAAGATGAATAAAAATATTTTTAAGCGATAGGAAATATGAAATAAGTAATAGGTAGCGAGAATTAAAAGTAGTGAAGCGAAAAAGATTAAATAACGAGGGAAAAGAACTTTAGTAAAAAAAACAATGGCAATAAATGGTAGAAGTATCCAGAGCAAAAAGTAAAGACCCAGCTTTTGATCCTTTCTAATAAGTCTAATAAATCCAATTAATCCAATTATTCCCAATACAAACCCCATCTCCCAGAGGACGTAGAGTGGTGTATATCTAAGGTTGTTCCAGAAGTATTGAAACGGTGTTTTTAAAAATTCAGAAAAACTCATCACAAAAGTAAGGTTTTTTTGAGCAACGTAGTGGAAAAAAGAAGAAAGGCGTTGGACATTATAAAGTATCAAAGCGATCACTGAAGAAATGCCTAGTAAGACAAAATAATTAACACTTTCTTTAAAAAGGTTCTTTTTGTTTTTCTGCCAGATTAAAACCGGAGCAAAGACGGATAACATTAAAAAAATTCGTACCGATGATTTTGCTAAAAGAAAAAATCCGGCCGTTAATCCTAATATTAAGGAAAAATCTAACCCTCTTTTTTTTACCATGATGATTGATAGCAAAAAAATCCAAATAGCAGCAGCATTAACCCAGGAGTCAACTAAAGCCATCCTCTCATAAAAAAGAAAGTAAGGAGTAAAAAGGTAAAGAAAAGCTCCCAAAAAAGCAGTTCTTTTATCAAAAAGATAGAAAATTAAAGAAAGTATTCCGATTAAACTAATGAAACCGCCTAAAACGCCGAAAAGTCTACCGGCCAAAAGAGCATTGTCAGGAAAAAGTTTAAGAAAGGGAATGGTACCCCAGGTTTGTAGCGGTTGTTTGCCGTCGGTTAAGGAGATAAAACGCCAAGAAGGATCATGCCAGGCGACCTTGGCCCATCTGATATAAATGGCTTCATCGCCAAAAATCGGCAGACTGGTTAGGTTGATAAGGCGGGTTAAAAAAAATAGGGCGATTATTAAAGAAATAATCAAAAGGTCTTTTTTAGAAAAAGATTTTTTGAGAAATGACCAGATTTTAAAGATGTCGAACATAGATTAATTAATTTTTACCAAAAATCCGTTAGTTTTCGCCTCTTTATCAAGAAATTTTAATATGTGTTTTTGAGTATTATTGAGTTTTTGTAGATCAAAATTAGCCTTAGTTGTTAATTTTAATACTGATTTTGGATGATATTTTTTACCATTAATTTTTATATCTTCTAGATTAGTAAATAAAATCATTTTTAATAGTCCATCTTTTATATCTTCTAAAGAGGGTAAGAAATTAGTTTTACTATGTTTTCCTTCAATCAAAAAAACAGTATCATTTTTTAATTCAATTTCGTCAGAGGTAAAATAATAATAACCACCTAAATAATTTCGTATTGTGATTTTTGCTTTTATACCTGAAAGATTTTCTTTTGGCTGAATAGTCAAGCTTTCTCGTTTTTGAGCCTTTTTTGCTAAAATTCTCGATAGTTTCATAAAATCATTCCTGCCTTTTAAAAGCTTATTGATTCTTTTTTCTACAGATGTCCATGAATGCATTTCTATTTTTAATTTTTTAGAGATTTTTAAATATGATTCGATTGCTTTTTGACTAATATATCCAACTTTATCAACATGAAATAAATTCCAATGTAAAGCATCTGACTGATAAGAAAGGATTTTATTAATTTGTTCTTTAATGTAATCAGTATCAAAACGTTGATTAGTAATTTTATGTCTATATCTTTTACTTTTTTCAGCTTCGGTATAGTAGGCGATAATTACATAAATTCCTAACAAGCTCATTAAAGATACAGTATCCCATTGTAAAAAATCTCTATCACCTTCTTTCCCTTCATCTTTAATAACTGGGATTATTGTTATTTTTTTTCCAGAGAAGTTCAAAGTGTCATAAACTCTTGCATAAGGATAAGAACGAGTGCGTTTGGATGAAACCCACCAACTTATAGCAATTTTATTTTCTTTATTAATATTAAGAATAAAAGAAGCGCAAGAATCTAAAGCCATTCTTAAATTCTCAAAGTCAAAAATTTTTAAATTACGACAAAGAAAAGGATTGTATTTTATACCTTTGATTTTAGCTAATATATCCATATTTTTCTGTTTTACGATAGATTACTTCTAATTTGTCATTTTTATTAGTAAAAATTGTACTTTGACCATTACCAAAACCTAATTTTTCCTTAATAATAGGAACGAGTGATTTTTTTATTTCAATACCAATACTATTTCTCTCAAGTTCTCTCGCTTTTTTCATAGTTGTTCCACTACCAACAAAAGGATCAAGAACAGTTTCTCCTTTATAAGAAAAAAGTCTAATCGCTCGGTATGGTAATTCTTCAGGAAAAGCCGCAATATTTTTTTCTAGCGGTGAACCGGGCATTACGTTATTCATTTCCCAAAGAGTCATATACCATTTTTTACTAGAGAATTCTTTTATGTCAACTTTTGAAGCAATACGGATTTCTTTAGAAATTGATCGATAGTCAAATCTACCTTTTTGAAAAATAATAATACTTTCAAGTAAATTATCAGGATAAAAATACATCGGATAAGGATTCTGGAGAATTACTCCGCTACGACGACTAATTCTTAAATAACCATCAGGTTTTTTCCAAATAATCCTATCTCTGTATCTAAATCCTGCTTCCTGAAAAATTTTTATCGCATCAGCTACGATTGGAAATTTTTCGCCGTCTATTAGCATGTCGTCAATATTCAAAACCGCAATTCTTCCATCTTGTAAAACTCTATAGGTTTCTTTAGCAAATCTTTTTAAGACTCCAAGATATTGGTCATAGTTTTTAAATAATTTCTTATAATCGAATGGAGCGTTAAAATAAGGCGGTGAAGTAACCATTAAATGAACGCTTTTATCGGAGATTTCCTCCATGCTCATACAGTTTCCAATTATTAGTTTATGAATTGTTGACATATGATTTTAGAAGTCAAATTCATATATTTTAACACTATAATCTAAAGGTTTCATGTCGATTAGTTTTCCCCATGATAAGTCAATTGGCGTTCTAGTACAGATGGCATTTTCACAAAGATAATATCCGGTTTTCACCTTGGGATCGCAACGGTAATACATAGTCAGGTCACAGTTTTCGTAGACCGGTTTGTTTTTGACCAAAGTCATTGTATAACGATACTTACTTTCAATAAAATTTTGGGGAAAGATACTATAACTGACACAGTAGTTTTTAGTTATGGTAATTTTTTTTATTGATTTTGTAATCCAAAGAAAGGTTTTATCATAAACTCCCAAAGTTGGTGATTTAAGAAGGTTAATTAAAATTAAGATAAAAAATAAACCCAAAGTTAATTTTTCTCCTAAGATATTTTTTGATATTAAAACAAAATAAATAATTACGATAGGAATTAAAAACAACAGATAAAAATCAATTAGCGAATTTTTGTAAAAGAAAAGCATTATAAAAGAAAAAATTAAAAACAAATTTAAGAGTTTAAAAGGTTTAGAAAGTTTAGCGAGTTTTAGAAGCGAAATTAATAAAGAAAAACCCAGAATTAAAAGTGCAAAAAATCCTAAGATTTTATTTTTAAAAAACATTACTCTCGCTAAAAATAAAGAAAAGTCTTTAAAGATAAATTTGATAAAGAAAGGAATACCAAAAAGTTTTAATTTAGCAGTTGTTTGTGAGGCGATTAAGAAATTAATGATTCCCAAAGAATTTTTAAAATTATTCTGAATTTCATAGATGATAAAAGGTAAAACAAGAATAAGATTTATCAGTAAATATTGAAAAAATTTTTTTAAGGTAAATTTTTTCGAGAATAAAATAACTAAAAAATAGAAAATAAATATGACCAATCCTTGATAATGAAGTTGAAAGGCGAGATTGGCGGTTATTATTCCTAAATAAAAAGATTTATTTTTTTTATTGAATAAATATTCGTATAAAAAGTAAAAAGTTAAAATCGTAAACAGAGGAATCGGATTAGGATTCCAGGCAAAGCGGGAGTATTCGATTGATAAAGGCGAGACGGCATATAAAGTAGCGGTAATAAACGCTAGTTTTTCATCATAAAATTTTTTAATAAAAATAAAAATAACAACTGTAGTTATGCTAGAAAGTAAAGCAGTTAGAAAAGCCGGGGACAAAGGTGATTTGGAAAAAATATAGGCAACGCTCATCAGGTAATACCAAAAAGGAGGAAGAAAGAAATTGCCCACCGAGGCTTTTGGGCCAAGAAGAATGAACTGTCCTTTTTCAAAATGATCT
>PFRZ01000001.1 GCA_002788805.1 Candidatus Roizmanbacteria bacterium CG_4_9_14_0_2_um_filter_35_15
TGGGAGTTTTTTATCTTTTTTCGCGGACAAAAAATGACATTTCCAAACATGAAGGTAAAATTCTTCTTCTCGTCTACGTCCTTTTTATTTTAACTGAGATTTTATTTATTTAAGACAGTAAGGTGTTTCCTGTTTAAAACTGTTCTTTTTAGCGAAACCCAGGATTTTTTTAGCGTTCTTATACCCTTTTTTCCTAATTTTCTCTGTTGATATTTTTTTATCAAAATAAAGAGTTAAAACCTGATCGGCTTCTTGATAGGTGAAACCAAATTCAGCTTCATCAGTCTGCCCATGCCAAAGTCCGGCAGTTGGTTTTTGATTAATGACTTCCTTGGGAACTTTTAGAAATTTTGCTAACTCAATCACTTGAGTTTTATAAAGGTGACTGATTGGTTCGATATCGCTTGCGGCATCGCCGAAGCGGGTAAAGTAACCTAACAGTTTTTCTGATTTATTTTCCGTGCCGCAGACCATGGCATTATATTTTTTAGCAAAATCAAAAAGCAAAATCATTCTTATTCTCGTCATCACATTACCCAGTCGGATTCTGGTGGTCGTGCTGGTATTAGAGCAGTTGAAACATTCGTTGGCGCCGTAGATGAACTTTTGCCATCTAGTCAGACCGGCGTTTTTGATCAAATCAATGATTTTATCAGTTGGTTTGGCAATGGGAATAATGAAAAAATTTTTCTTTGGCAACCTAATTTTTTTTACGAGTTTTTTTACATTTCTGTAGTTAACATCTCTGTTTTTTAAAAACGGTAGAGAATAAGGAAGATAAAGAACGATAGGCTGTTTTGGTTTTAAAGCTTTAACAAGAAGCGTAAAAGAGACAGCCGAATCAACTCCTCCTGATAAACCAATGATAGCTTTTTCTTTTTTTTGCTGGCGAAAGGTTCTTTTTATGAAATTAATGATTTTTTTAGATTCTAGTTTTGGATTGATAGTAAGCAAAGGTTTCATGAGTATAGTATACTAAAGAAAGTTAAAATTCAAAAGTAAAAAGTCAAAATTATGAGATTTAAAATTGGCCTATTAATCGGTCGTTTTCAGCCTTTCCATAACGGCCATCTTTATTTGATAAAAAAGAGCTTAGAGATCAGCGAAAAAATCGTTTTCGGCATCGGCAGTGCTGGCATTTTTGATAAAAATAACCCTTTAGGCTACGAAGAAAGAAAAAAAATGTTGGAAAAAGTCATTAAAAAAGAAAAAATTAAGGAGAGAGTTTTGAAAATCGTTCCGCTTGAAGATTTTTTTGATGATCAAGAATGGTTGGCCAACGTTAAGAAACAAGTAGGCGAATTTGATCTAGTGGTTGGCAATAATGATTGGACAAATAAGATTATGAGAGAAGCAGAATATCAAGTTAAGCAATTTCCATATTACGGACGTAGTATTTATGAAGGGTGGAGGATTAGGAAGTTGATTAAAACAGGAAAAAAATGGCAAGAGAGAGTTCCGGATTACATTGTTAAATTGTTAAATGGTCAAATTGTTAATGGAAAACGATTTAACCATATAGTTCTTGGTGGCACCTTCGATCACTTTCATAAGGGTCACAAAGCGTTCATAGACAAAGCTTTAGAAACTGGGAGAAAAATAACAATAGGGTTGACGACCGAGGAACTCTACAAAAATAAATTCTTTAAACAATCGATTCAATCATATAAAGAAAGAGAAAAAAACCTCAAAAAATATCTACCCTACGATCGTGATATAGATATCGTTCCTTTTTCCGAGTTTACAGGCGGAGCGGATAAGGGAAAAGATATTGAAGCAATTATTGTTTCCAGATTAACTTATCCTAATGCGTTAAAAATAAACAAGCTTAGAGAGAAAAACAATCTTAAGCCGTTAAGAATAGTTATTGTCAATGACATTTTGGCAGACGATGGAAGGTTAATCAGTTCGGAAAGAATTAGGGCGGGAGAGATAGATAGAGATGGTAGGTGTTATGAGTTAAGTGCTAAGTTGAGAGAAAAAAAGAAATTAGTTATGCCGGAAAACTTGCGGGAAGAGTTAAGAAAGCCACTGGGTCGTGTTTTCAAGAGTACTAAAGAGCTACTACAATGTTTTAAAACATTGAAGTGGACAATGGTTGTGGCTGTTGGCGATATTATTGTTGATGCCTTGATGAAAAACGGGATCGGGCCGGAGGTGAAGATTATAGATTTTAAAACAAGACGAAAACAGAATGATCTAAATCGTTACCACCTTGTGACGGCCGCACAAGAGTTGTATATTAATAAACCAGGAACCATTAATCTTAAGACAGCCGAGAAGTTAAAGGAATTAATTCATCAACAGCTTGGCCACCCTAAGGGTGTCCAGCCTCAATCTTGGTTGGTGATCGATGGTGAGGAGGATTTGTTGGCGCTTCCGGCGATTCTTTTTTCGCCTTTGGGAAGCTTGGTTTTTTACGGCCACTGGCAGTTGGGAGTGATTGGAGTTGAGGTAACAGAGGAAATGAAGGAAAAAGCTTCCCAAATAGTCAAAAAATTTAGATAATTTTTTGATAGAATGAGTTTTATGAATAAATACATCCCAAAAGAGTTTGAGAAAAAGTGGGTGAAGGAGTGGAAAAACAAGAAATTAAATGTTTTCGATCCGGACTCAAAGAAAAAGAAATACTATGTTTTGGTCGAGTGGCCTTATACTTCAGGCGACTTACACATCGGCCACTGGTTTACCTTTACCATCCCTGATGTTTTATCTCGGTATAAAAGAATGAATGACTGGAATGTTTTTTTCCCAATGGGTTATGATGCTTTTGGACTGCCGGCGGAAAATGCCGCCATTGAACACAAAGTCCATCCTCAAGACTGGACGATGAAAAATATAGCGACGATGACTAAACAGTTCCAACAGATGGGGACAATGATCGACTGGGACTGGATGACGATTGCCTGTGTTCCCGAATACTATCGCTGGAATCAGTGGATATTTTTGAAAATGTATGAGCAAAGTTTAGCTTTTAGAGGCAAAGCTTTATCCAACTGGTGTCCTAGCTGTCAGACAGTATTAGCTAATGAAAATATTGAAAACGGTAAATGCTGGCGATGTGGTAGTCAGGTGATCCAAAAAGAAGTCGAGCAGTGGTTTTTGAAGATCACCGAATATGCGGAAAGGTTGATTTGGCCTGATAAACCAAAAGCTAGCCCTGAGCGAAGTCGAAGGGTCGACTGGCCGATTTCTGTTCGAGTCGGCCAGAATAACTGGATAGGTAAATCAGAAGGATTAATTATTAATTTTGGTGGGATTGAAGTTTTTACTACCAGGCCAGAGACTATTGACGGCGCCAGTTTCCTAGTTTTATCTCCAGAACATCCTTTTGTGATAAAAATGACAACGAAAGATAATTTAAATAAAGTCAAAAAATATTTTAATCAATCAACCCAAAAAACCGAGATGGAAAGAAAGGAGAATAAAGATAAAACCGGCGTTTTTACCGGAAGTTATGTTAAAAATCCAGTTACCGGCAAAAAAATACCGGTCTGGGTAGCTGACTACGTTCTTTTTGGTTATGGAACAGGAGCAATTATGGCGGTTCCAGCTGAGGACGAAAGAGATCGTGAATTTGCTACCAAACATAGTTTACCGATAATTAAAACCAGTTTAAAAGCAAAACCTAATGGCAAAAAAAGATCCATCTATCATCTGCGGGACTGGTCGATTTCCAGACAGCGTTATTGGGGGACACCGGTGCCGATGATTCATTGTCCGACTGACGGAATCGTACCAGTTCCCTATAAGGATTTACCGGTAGAATTACCTTATGAAGTTGATTTTACTCCTCATGGTAAGCCTCCTTTGGCGACCAATGAGAAATGGCTGAATGTCAAATGTCCAAACTGTGGAAAACCTGCTAAAAGAGATGCTGAAACTCTGGATACCTTTTTTGACTCTTCCTGGTATTTTCTAAGATATGTCAACCCGAAGTACGACAGAAAACCATTTGATGAAGAGAAAGTTAAAAAACTAACGCCCGTTGATGTTTATTTTGGCGGATCAGAACACACTCTAGGTCATACTTTATATGCCCGATTTTTTACAAAGTTTTTTCATGACGAAAAACTTTTAAATTATGACGAATTTGCTCTACAGCGAGTTCAACATGGAGTCGTTCTGGGACCTGATGGAAACCGCATGAGTAAGTCGAAAGGCAACGTCATCAACCCTGACGACGTCGTTGACGAATACGGTTCAGACACAGTCAGGCTTTACCTTTGTTTTATGATGCCCTATGAAGGAACATCTTCTTGGTCAACCAAAACAATCGCCGGTGTTAATAGGTTTTTGACGAGAGTTTGGGAGATTTATCAAAAGCAAAATCAAAAATCAAAAATCAAAAATCAAAAAGAAGATGAAAAATTAGTAATAAAATTAAAAAAAACAATAAAAAAAGTCACAGAAGACATTGGTAATATAAAAATGAATACGGCCATTGCCGCCATGATGGAGTTTTTAAATGAATGGGAACGGAATCCTCAAGAATTGTCAAAAGAAAACGCGAAAAAGTTTTTACAGATCCTTTCTCCATTTGCTCCATTCTTAACCGAAGAGATCTGGCATAGTGTTTTTGGAGAAAAAAACTCAATTCATCTATCTACATGGCCAAAAGTAGAAGGAGAGATAATAGAGGAAGAAGTTACTATCCCTGTTCAGGTTAACGGTAAGCTTCGAGACACGATAAAAATTCAAAATTCAAAAGTCAAAAGTCAAAAAGAAGTTGAAAAATTGGCATTAAACAGTGAAAAAATAAAAAAATATTTAACAGGCAAACCAAAAAAAATCATCTATGTTCCGGGAAAAATTATAAATTTAATTATTTAAATATGGACAGACAAAAGTATTACGATGCCGTTAAAAGTCAGTTAGAAACCAATATTTTTTATCATTCTTTGGCGCTTGAGGCCTGCATGGGCGGATTATACGATTATTTATTAACGAATAACGGATTAACGGATAACGAACCAAAAAAAGAAGATTGGATGCTGGCGGGCTTAATCCACGACATTGATTATTCAGGAGAGTTTAAAGCTACACATCCGCAAAAGACTGTTGAGGCGTTAGCAA
>PFRZ01000047.1 GCA_002788805.1 Candidatus Roizmanbacteria bacterium CG_4_9_14_0_2_um_filter_35_15
GGTTATAGAAAATAGAAAGTAGAAATTAGAAAAAACTAATTTCAATTTTCCAATTTCCATAACTAGTTACCAGTTTCCAGTAACTAATTTCTATGAATCGTTTAGTAATCATCCGCCACGGCCTTACCGAGTGGTCCAACCGCTTCACCGGCTGGACTGATATTGATCTAGCGCCAGAAGGCATTGAGATGACCAAAAAATATGCCCTTCGACTTAAAGAAAAAAAATATCAGTTTGACATTGGCTTTACCTCGGTTTTAAAAAGAGGTTATAAAACTTTAGAAATTGTTTTTGAAGTCCTTGGACAAACAAATATCCCTATTATTAAAGACTGGCATCTTAATGAACGCCATTACGGCGCTTTACAAACCTTAAACAAAGCGGAAACAGTCGCCAAATTCGGCGAAGAACAGGTTCTTTTTTGGCGAAGAAGCTATGATGTCTCTCCTCCTAAGTTAGACATTAACGACCCTCGTCATCCTTCCTGTGATTTTTTGTATAAAGATATTAATCCGCGGCTCTTGCCAAACGGCGAATCATTAAAGGAGACCTATCAGCGTTCCGTCCCTTATTTTCAAAAAACCATCGAGCCTTTGATTAAAAAAGGCAAAAGAATTATTCTCTCCGGTCATCATAACTCCCTTCGAGCGATCATTAAGTATCTTGATAAAATTTCCGATGAAGAGGTGGTTAATCTTAATGTTCCTTACTGTATTCCTTTAGTCTATGAATTCGACGAAAACGCCAAACCCCTAAAGCATTACTATCTTGCTTCTGATGAAGAAGTAGAACAAGTGATTGAGTTAATCAAGAACCAAACAAAAGGAGTATAATATCAAAATGAAAGGACAAGTAGTCTATCATAATCCTTCAATTAACTTTCTTATAAAACATAGTTTAGAGCGAAAAGAGGTAGTCCAAACCAAAACCGGCACCTTAGTTGTTTATACGGGTAAATACACCGGACGTTCGCCGAATGATAAATTTATCGTTGACACGCCAAAAGTCCATAAGCAAATCAATTGGGGAAAGATTAACTTTCCAATCTCTCCTGAAAATTTCCAAAAACTTCAAAAAAAAATTAATAAATTTCTTTCTCAACAAAAAGAAATTTATGTCGTTGATGTCTTAGTAGGCGCTCAAAAGAAATACTCAGTTAAACTTCGGGTTTATTGCCAATATGCTTATCAAGCCTTGTTCGTCACTCATTTATTTCGACGATTAACAACGTACGGACAGCGCAGTGCGCTGTCCGTACAAAATTTTAAACCAGATTTAACTTTATACTGCTTTCCTTCAGTTACCGCTGATCCAAAAACTGACGGCACTAACTCTGAAGCCTTTATTGTTTTAAACATTGACAAAAAAACTATTTTAATCGGCAGCTCAAAATACGCTGGTGAAATCAAAAAATCTGTGTTTACTTATATGAACTATTTGCTTCCCCAAAAAAATATTTTTCCCATGCACTGTTCGGCCAATATTGAAAAAAATGGAAAAACTACCACTCTTTTCTTCGGTCTTTCAGGCACCGGAAAAACCACTCTTTCGGCTGATCCAAAAAGACGACTGATTGGCGATGACGAACATGGTTGGGGGCCAAGCGGTATTTTTAACTTTGAAGCTGGCTGCTATGCCAAATGTATCCGAATAAAAAAAGAGTCAGAGCCCCAGATCTGGAACGCCATTCATCGCAAAGGCGCTTTGGTAGAAAATGTCGTTTTAAAACCAAACGGCGATTTTGACTTTGACGACGACTCAATCACCGAAAACACCCGCGCCGTCTATCCTTTGGAGTTTATAAAAAACTCTGTCTCTATTAGAGTTGGAAAGCAGCCAAAATATATTATTTTTTTGACGGCTGACGCCAGTGGTGTCCTTCCCCCAGTAGCTCACCTAACCTTAAATCAAGCCTGTTATCATTTTCTTTCTGGTTACACTTCAAAACTGGCCGGAACAGAACGAGGAATAGTTGAACCGAAACCGACTTTTTCCGCTTTTTTTGGCGCTCCGTTTATGCCTTTGAAACCAATAGTCTATCTAAATTTGTTAAAAAAATATTTGAAAAAATACAAAACCCAAGTTTATTTAGTAAATACCGGCTGGATTGCCGGCCCATATGGAATCGGTCACCGGATTCCTATTTATGAAACCAGAAATATTATCACCGCTATTTTGAAAGGTATGGTTGATAAACTCTCCTGCCGCCATGATAAAATCTTTAACCTTTTTATTCCCAAAAAAATCCCCAGGGTCGACCAAAAGATCATGGACCCGTCAACTTTATGGAAAGATAAAACTGCCTATTTACAAGCAGCTAATAATTTAGCTAAACTATTTATAGAGAACTTTCAAAAATTAAAAATTCCCGACCAAAAATATGAAACTATCTAAGCTCGTTCAATCTATTGATCCTTCTATCACCTTATTAATTACTGCCAAAGCCAAAGAGATGAAAAAACAGGGACTAGATGTTGTTTCCTTTGCCGCCGGTGAGCCTGACTTTGACACTATGTGGCATATCAAAGAAGCGGCTAAACGAGCCATTGATGAAGGATTTACCAAATATACGACTAGTTCGGGAATCAGCGAATTAAAAGAGGCTGTCTGCGCCAAATTGAGACGAGATAACTGGTTAGACTATGAGAAAAAAAATATTTTGATTTCTACCGGCGCCAAACAGTCTCTTTTTAATATTATTTTAACCTTAGTTAATCCTGGTGATGAAGTGATTATTCCCCTTCCATATTGGATTTCTTACGAAGAGATGGTAAAAATTGCCAGTGGCCGCTGTGTTTTTTTAAAGCCTAAAGGAGAAAAAATGACCGCTGAAGAACTGCAAAAAACTATTACTCAAAAAACCAAACTTCTCATTCTTTGTTCTCCTTCTAATCCCTCAGGGGTCGTCTATAACGAAAAAGAGTTAAAAACAATCGCCTCGGTCTGTGTGAAAAATCATCTCGATGTTTTAAGCGACGAGTGTTATGAAAAATTAATCTATGATGGAAAAAAGGCTGTCAGCATCGCCTCAATTAATGACAAAATTAAAGAGCAGACCGTGGTTGTTAACGGCGTTTCTAAAACCTATGCGATGACTGGCTGGCGGATCGGCTATGCTGCTGGTTCAGAAGAGGTGATTCAGGCGGCCGCCAAGATTCAAGACCACTCAACCTCCAATCCCTGCTCCATCTCCCAAAAAGCGGCTTTAGCCGCTTTAAACGGTCCTCAAGATCATATTCCAAAAATGGTTAAAGAGTATCAAAGACGACGGGACTATATGGTGCAAAAACTTAACTCAATAAAAGGAGTCAAGGCGCAAAAGCCCGAGGGCGCCTTTTATGTTTTTGCTGATGTTTCTCGTCTTTATAATAAAAAAATTAATGGCTCGGTGAAATTCTGCCAAGAACTCTTGGAAAAATCCTATGTGGCTGTTGTCCCTGGCGCTGGCTTTGGCGATGATCACTCTATCCGCTTTAGCTTTGCCACCGGACTAGAACATATTAAACGCGGCCTAGACCGTTTTCAAAAGTTTTGTGAGATGATAAAATAAAAATTTAACGTCTCTAAAATCAAATTTACCATCTGAGTTTAGATCAAATGGTAGCATGGATTTGAATTTAGCTAGATTGCCTTTGGTCTTGAAAACGATATAGGTCTGGCGAGGCAGGTAACCAGGCTTGAGAATAACAACACGGTAAAGCTCGTCAATGGCAATATTTTGAATGTTTTTAATCATTCCTAAACCTTTATCAACCTTGACTCCTGTTTTTTTAAAAACCAATCTTTCATCAACGTCAAATAGCTGAACTTCAAAATTATCTCCCTTAGCTCGTCTTATCGGCCAGAAATTAACCTCAACATTCAGATCAGGTAAGGGTAAAATCTTAAACTGCCAAGGCTTAGATTCTAAAATTGTTTTATTATCTTTAACTAAAAAAAATTTAATTTCTTCCTTTTCTTTTTCTTCATTAGTTTTTAAACTAAAATCAATTGTTTTTTCCTCAAACGGTTTTATATCTTTGATGTCTGAGATTAAAAAATTAGTTAGTTTATTTCCCTCATAACTCATAACTCCTAACTCATAACTTTCATTCTTATCCCAAACCGCCTGACCTTGGTTTTTTAAGCTAACGCGGAAGTTATATTTTGACTGAGCTACCAGTTCTTTTGGCAGATCAAAGCTAATACTACCTTTTTCTATCTGTTCTGGTTCACCTTTGGTTTTTAAAAGTGATTGCACTGTGTAGTACTGCTGATAAAAATCGCTTGACTGGTATTTCTTCCAAGAAAACTCTAAAAACGGATCAGACTGATAATCAAAAACAAACGGTGTCACCACCATTACTCTATCATCTGGCTGCCAAACATTTTCATAAACACTACGAAAGTTCTCTGCCACTCCCTCTTCGCTGCCGCGCTTCCACCCCGTTTCCGTAATAAACACCGGTAATTCCTTATTTACCCCTAATCGCCCCAATAATGCTAGTTCCCAATCATAAGTCCTCACTGTTCCTCGACCACTCGCCCAAGGACTACCGGAAAAGTTCGGATTCGGATACGAATGACTCACCCAACCATCAATATAATTAAAAATTAAAAATGAAAAATTAAAAATTTTTCGAAGAAAGATCTCTTCATCTTCCATCCCCGATGGCCATGATGGCGCTGACGCATCAAACCCAGCCAGCATAACAAAAAAGTCCTGGTCTTTTTCCTTCAAAGCTTTGGCAAAAGTAAAAGCCACTTCAGCATAACTCTTTTCATCCACTTCGCCACCCCACTCTAACCCATGATTAGGTTCATTAAAAAGGACTATGTAACGATTTTTGACCACCCAGTTTAAAGAGTCAAGAAATTTTACCCAGTCATCAGCATCTTTCTCCTCTGGCCGGCGCCAGTTTTCGCCTTCTGACTGAGTGGCTAAACGAATAATCGGGATTAGATGGAGTTCTCTCAGTCTGTTAAAAATTCTCTGCCATTTTTCCCGGTTGCGGTCGTTTTCTTGAATAATTAAAGTGATATATCCCCAGTCGCCACCGGTTGAATTAACCAACTTAGCGGCTGAATCCAAATCTTCCAAATGCGGTTGAGCCAGATGAATACCGTATTTATTGTTGGGATTTGCATATATATTGGAGACATTTATTAATATAAAAACTAATATTATTAGTGTTGTGATTTTTTTTAGCATAATGATTTTCGCGGATTTTTAATAGCGGATTTTCATTGATATCTGTGTTAATCCGCTTTTTTATCAGTGTGAATCCAGCTTTAAGGTTTCATTATCTCAACAATAACTCCCGCTCTCTTAAGAAGTTCTATTCCGCCTTCATCATGGTGTTCTATCTTACAAACCACCCTGATAATTCCTGCGTTAATGAGCATCTTGGCGCAGCTTGAGCAGGGATTAGTGGTTGAATAAAGAGTTCCGCCTTTAGTAGAAATGCCTAAGTAAGCAGCCTGGATAATCGCGTTTTGTTCAGCATGAATACAAACACAGCTTTCTTCATATTCAAAGCTATCAATCTCTCCTTTATCTCTTCGTCTGCACCGTAAACAGCCTCCCTCACTACAATTTTTTATCCCACGAGGAGTTCCGTTATAACCAGTGGCAATAATGCGAAAGTCTTTAACCACGATTGAACCGACTTTCCTTCTCGTACAGTCCGCTCTGTCTCTAACAACGGTTGCCAGTTTCATAAAATACTCGTCCCATTTTGGCTTTTTCATAGCCTAATTATATCTTTAAACTCTCTTTAACTCATTTAATAAATTTTTCCTTAAATCAGCAACAACCGGCCAAAAGCTGTGGGGAAGAAAAGTTTTCAATTCAGAAAAGTTAATTTTGGTTTTTTCAACCTTTTTAATTGCTTTCTCATAATCCTCGGATAGCGCTTTTCCTCCTAAATTAGCTCTTATTATAAAGTATAGGTCAAACCAATCCCGCGTTTTTCCTCTTGTCAAAAAAGCCTGAATTTTCTCGCCTATAAGACTTTCTTGTTTTAAAACAGTGATATTGTAGGGCGGGATAAAAACCGACCTGACTACGATTGAATCACCGTCCAAATTATTCTTTATTACAAAATTAAGTTTTATTTCTATATCGTGTCCAAAAAGATTTGTTTTTGAATCAAAAAGGTATCCGCCGCTTGTTTTTTTGGCTTCGGCAATTGTCAATTTTATCCCGCCTTTGTCCATCTCTAATAACGTTTCTTGAATGAGATCTTCTATCTTGGAAGCTGAACGTATGGCGGAGGAAAAATCAAGGTCTTCGGAAAATCTTGGTGATTGATATGCTACCCTTAATGCCGTTCCGCCCTTGAAAAAAAGTCCTTCTGCTTCACGCTGTTTGTAAAGATTGGCTAAAAAAAGATGCTGGACATACTCCCTCAACACGTTTATTTCCGTAGTCTGCCATTTTATTCTCAAGTTGTCAATAAAGTCTTTGTCAATCATGGGATTAGTTTTTTTACTGTTAACGGATTCAGTTGAAAATCGTCCAATAGATATGTTTTTACTTTTTTTCTATCAACTTTAGACCAATCAGTTCTGTCATTTAGACTCTTTTTCCCCAAGCTGACGAAATAAAGATAGTCGGCTAAAGTTTTTTCCGCGGTTGCTATTAAAAATGTTTTGCCGTCCGTCTGTCTCGGCAGATAACCGCAAAAGGCCCTTTTTTTTATTGTCTGATAGCTAAAAACTTTTCCTTCAACGACATATTCCCTGGTTGGTTTACTGGTAACCGAAGTAATGCTATAAACAGTCTCGGGAATAATCGAGTAATAGGAAAGTGCAAATTCCAAAGAAAGGTATGAGGGCTGATAAAGTAGATTGGCAATAAGGTAATCGCTTGGGATTTTTCTTTTTAGGCAGTAAAGATTTTTTTTTAATCTTATGAGCTTTCCTTCCTTGACTTTTCTCGTCAGGAATTTTTTTAAAGCTTTATCATAAGGAGGAAAAAGCCGCTCCAGATCATAAAGGTTAAAATAAATAAATCCTTTCTCAAGGATTATTTCCTCAAAATAATCCCATTTTAGATAGTTCCTAATTTTGTCCATTTAATGAAATGATAAAATATAAAGCAGATTTTGTCAAGCCCGCCATAAAATACTCATCCCAGCTTGGTTTTTTGATAAAATATACTTGTTAACGGTTTTGTCGTCTAGTTTCTGGGTAATAAGGCCTTTATTTCGTTTGTATTTCATTATAAATATTTATCAGCTAATTTTAACACTTCTTTACGGAAAAATTCCTTGACTTCTTCCCAGTTGATTTTTTCAATCATCTCGGGCATCTCCAATTTTTCCGCATCCTCAAAGTAAGATAAACTTTTTACTAAGCTGTAAATATTATTAGCCAAGCTTTTGTATTTTTTGTCGTAATGTCCAAAAGCTTGCTCAATTGAAACTCCATTTTTATTCAGAAAAAACAAATCAATAAAATCTTTTTTCGTTCCGCGGTCCATGATGGCTGCTAATTTCATGGCGGCGATGTCTTTTGGATCAGCTAAATAGACACCTAAATACTCGATCGGTTTAAAGATAAGAGGATATTTATAGAGAAATAGACTGAATTTGACGTTTTCAAACAAACCCAACAGAGTGTTTTTTTCTGCCGCTTCCTGAAAAACAAATTTTCCAATCTTGTTGAGCCTATCAACAATTTCCGCACTTTTGAATTGAGTCGGAGTAAAAAAATCGAAATCAACCGAAATTCTGTGCCCAAATTGCAAAGCCAGTGATGAACCGCCGGCTAGAAAAGTCCTAGATGGAAGAATTTTGCTTTTACCTAATAGGGCCAATGCGTTTTGCGCATTTTTAGATAAAACGGCTGTAAACATTTTACTTCCTCCTCAGGAATTTTTAATATTAATGACCAAAACCTGCCTGTTTTTTCACTAAAATCCATAATATTACGAAATGTGTCTTTAATCTGCTCTTGACGGTAATTATCTTTTATCCATCTCACTGCCTTTTCATTTCCCTTATCCAACAATCGGCTAATAACAAAATATGGCTTTTCTTTGGGATCAAGCTTTTTTACATTCACGTCCCAAAAATACCGGTGAAGCGATTTGGGTATTTTCATACCTTTATTATATATTACCCAAGCATCGAAGTAATCAAGGACTCAAGACGCTTAAACTCAATCTTCTTTTTTACTCCGCGCATCACTTGACCAACTAAGAAATTAATTACATTTCGTTTTCCGGTTTTATAATCAGCAACTGCCTTTGGATTAGCTTTTAAAACTTTGTCAATAAATATTTTTAAATCTTCGTCGGTTATATCTTCAACGGTCGTCGCTTTTTTGTATTCGGCAATTATCTTGTCCTGTCCGTCTTTAAACAGATTTGCTTTTATTTTTTTGTGTATTAATTGATTGGCCAATTTATCAACGGGAAGGCGTGCTTGTGAAGTTTTATCAAATAATTCGTTAAGCCATTTCGCCTCACTGCTGGTTTCAAACAAAAGTTCAGCAAACTCTGGCTTGACGTTATATTTTTTCAGCCATTTTTCAAATAAATTGTCTAATTTTTCCGGTAAATTTTTTTTTATTGTAGAGAGCCATTCGTTTGTAATTCTGATTGGCGGCAGGTCCGGGTCAGGAAAATATCGGTAGTCGGCGGCTTCTTCTTTGGTTCTTTGGGTAAAAGTAATATTTTTTTCCGCATTATATCCCCTTGTCTCTTGTATCGGCGTCTCTTTTTTTTCTAATATCTCTTTTTGTCTTTCAATCTCGTATTCTATTCCCCGCTCAAGAAAACGAAAAGAATTAATATTCTTTAGCTCAACTTTGTAGTTTGGTAGTTTATTATTTTGTATTTGTGATTTAGAATTTATTTGGGATTTGGGATTTGGGATTTGGGATTTTTGCAACGATATGTTCGCCTCCAACCTCATCTCTCCCTTTTCCATATCGCAGTCGCTTATATCAAGATAACGAACAGTCTGACGAAGTTTTTTCGCATATTCTTTAGCTTGAGCGGCCGAGTGGATATCTGGCTCGGTAACTACCTCCACTAAAGGAACTCCTGAACGATTAAAATCAATTAAAGAAACATTACGGCCGTTAACTTTCTGATGAATCAGTTTACCAGTATCTTCCTCCAAA
>PFRZ01000020.1 GCA_002788805.1 Candidatus Roizmanbacteria bacterium CG_4_9_14_0_2_um_filter_35_15
TTTCTCTTTCAGGCGCGATAAAAAAGAAAATTATGGGGAGATGTTTAGTTTTATATTAAAAGTTAATATAAAAAAATTAACTTTTTGATTCTAAGGTTAGATCCTTTATAAACATATTTAATTTGCCGTGGGTTTCGTCAAAAGGGTAAAATTCGTAACGATTGAAGGTAAGGTCCTGTATTGTTTGATTTGTATAATGATCTTTAGGAAAGTTATCTCCCAATAAACTTCTTAGATATAGTTCCATTGTCAGTCTTGGTTTATTTTGTAAATTTTTTAAAAATAATCGAGCTTCTTCCAAAGAATCAAAATGAACTTCCATAGAACTCCAATAGTGCCTTCCACCTTCACACCAATGCATAAATCCACCCCCAATAACCCTAAATTTATTTTCGTTTTTTTCTAAATAAGCGAGATAATGCCATCTTTTATTAGAATCAATAGGTATAACAATTCCATTAGCATCTCTTTTGTGCTCACTATAAGCCATATGTATTTCCTCGGCTTTGTCTGGAAAAATATTTGCTAGTGGACCTTGTACGCGTGAACCTAGACTTGTTTCCATAGCTAGATTATAACCATCTGTTCTTTTTTTAACTACGCCATTTTCTAGTTTTATTCCATACTCCTGAAGGCTATCAAATACAGCATAAGAACATGCCCTTTTTATTCTATCTATCCAATTTTTTTGTAATTCTCCAGGATTATCCCAATCCAGTTCATTAGGTAAATCTAAAGATTTATTTATTAGTAAGGATGGTTTTGTTTCAGTATGTCTAACTGATCTTCTTATAGGGTGTAAATAAGTTCTTTTACCTCGCCAAATTTGTTCTCGTATTTCATTCATATAAGAAATATTTTATCATATAGCGATTTACTCATAGTACTTTCTCATACTACATTATATTAATATAATGTAGTGAGGTTATATACCGAAGGTTTTTTCTTTGTCTAAGTTAATTTTTCTTTCCCAAGCCGCTTTCCAATTGATTCCAGGTAACCCAGGATGATATAAATCATTAAATATTTCTTTTAAGAATAAACGAACCTTTTCTATTTTAACTATTTTTTTAAAGGTAGGAACGATTCCTTCACTTTTTTCCATAAGAAGAGCAAATTTAGCCACGGTTGAAGGAGAAACTTTAAGCCTTTCACAAATATTATAATAGTCGATTTTTTTCATTAGAAGATAAATAATCGTTACTCGTTTGGCCAGCATTATTCTTTCTGCCGGAGACAAAAGATCAAACATGACTTTAATAAATTCTTCCTTAGAGGACTTTTTACCCATTACTTCAAAAAATAAGCCAAATAATTTCCCCAAGAGGTTTTCAGATAATGGAAATCGTGAATTTCTTACCATACTATAATTTATTAATATAATGTAGTAAAAATGTCTATAGACTATAGTCTACAAAACAGATATTTTGGATTGCTATAACAATAAAATTTTTACGAAATACGTGTTTTTAATCTGAACCTAAAACTCTAGACTAATGTCTAACGCTTTTGGAGAATGAGTAAGGGAGCCTACAGAAATGTAATCGACTCCGGTTTGAGCGATTTTTTTAACATTATTGAGATTAACTCCTCCGGAGACCTCAAGTTTTATTTTACCTTTAACTAAATCAACTGCTTTTTTTATTTCTTTAAGATTCATATTATCAAGCATAATGATGTCTACATTTTCTTTAATCGTTTCTTTTAATTGATTAATATTATTAACCTCTACTTCTATTTTAACCTTGTTTTTTAGATTGTTTTTAACAAGCTGGATGGCTTTTTTAGCACTGCCGGCTGCCTGGATGTGATTATCCTTGATAAGAACCATATCGTAAAGACCAAAACGGTGATTTTGTCCGCCGCCCAAAAAAACCGCCCATTTGTCAAATATCCGTAAGCCTGGAGCGGTTTTTCTCGTGTCTAAAATTTTTGTTTTTTTATTTTTTACTTTTTCAACAAATTGATGAGTAAAAGTAGCTATTCCAGACATTCTTTGCAAGAAGTTCAAAGCCGTTCTTTCAGCAGCCAAAAGGCTTTTAACTGGTCCAAAAACTTCGGCAAAGATTTGCCCGTTTTTTACCAAATCTCCGTCATTGATAGTTGCAGTAAAGACAGTTTTTTTATCAACTGTTTCAAAGACAAGTTGAGCCACTTTAAGGCCAGCAATTACACCATTTTCTTTAGCAACCAACTTTCCCTTAATTTCTTTATTTTCAAAAAAAATTGATTGAGAAGTAATATCTCCGCTGCCAACGTCTTCTTCTAAAGCCAATCTAACCGTCTGTTTTATCTTATTTTTATAGGTTTTACACCACGGCCAAAGTCGGTTTTTCATAAGTTAATTATAGTATAATTAACTCTTAGAATGTTAAAACAAGCTAAAAACGTGTTTTTTATTGGAGTTAAAGGGGTAGCGATGGCCAATTTAGCCGTATTTTTAAAGAGAATAGAAAAAAACGTCAATGGCTGTGATGTAGAAGAAGAGTTTATTACCGACAAACTCCTGAAAAAAAATAAAATCAATTGGCAGGTTGGTTTTCAAATAAAAACTCTTCCTAAAAAAACAGACTTGGTAGTTTATTCCGCCGCCCACGGAGGAACCAATAATCCTATCGTCCAAGAAGCAAAAAAAAGAAACATAGCCGTCATTTCTCAAGCAGAACTTCTCGGTCGGATAATGAAAGAATTTCAGATTAAAATCGCAGTTTGCGGTTGCCACGGAAAAACCACTACCTCCTCGCTACTCGTTTATGCATTAAATAAATTAAATACGAAACCTTCTTATGTCGTTGGCGCTCCGTATTTTTCTGGTTATCAGGGCGGAGATTATCAAACAAACAAATACTTTGTCGTTGAGGCGGATGAGTATGGAGTTAATCCGCCAAAAGATAAAACGCCGAAATTTCTTAAATTGAATCCAGGCTGGATTATCTGTACTAATATCGACTTTGACCACCCAGATGTTTATAGAAATATCGGGGAAACAAAAAAAGTGTTTTTTAAATTTTTTAATAATAAGAAGCTAATTCTTAATATTGATGATTCGAATCTATTACAATGTTTTAAAACATTAAAATCTAATAAAGTTTTTGGTTACGGTTTTTTAAATAGAGCAGATTATCAGATAATTAATTGGAGTGTTAAAAGAAACTATTCGGAGTTTGAAATAAAAGGGGTTGGAAAATTCAAAGTTTCACTTTTTGGTAAACATAATATTGCTAATGCGACTGCCGTCGTTGTCCAGCTTTTAAAACTAGGATTTAAAATTGATGAGATTAAAAAAGCCTTAATTGGTTTTAAAGGAGCAGAAAGAAGATTTGAAATGATTTATAAAAAAAATGATATTTATTTATTTGACGATTATGCACATCACCCAAATGAGATTAAAGCTACTATTGAATCGGCAAAAGCTCGTTTTAAAGATAGACGAATTATAGTTATTTTCCAACCTCATACTTATTCACGGACAATTTTTCTACTAAAAGAATTTAGAGAGAGTTTATCACTAGCAGATATTGGTTTTGTTTTGCCTATTTTTGCTTCGGCTCGAGAAAATAGAAATCAATTTAAAATTGACTCTCGAGATATTGTTAAAAATAAAAATAATTTGTCTTATGTTGATTCAAATGTTCAATTGATTAATCGATTGGACAGAGTTATTAGAAAAGAAGATGTGATTTTTACCATGGGAGCGGGGGACGTGTACAAGCTTAAGGACAAGCTTATTAAAATGATAAATGACAAATTTCAAATGACAAATCAATTTCAAATTTCAAATTTACAAATTGAGAAAAATAAAAACCTAACACATTATTTAACCTTAAGAACAAAGGTTGTAGCAGAATATTTTATAGAGGCAAAAACGAGAAAGGACTTGATAAATGCTAAAAAATATTCTTTAGAAAATAATTTGTCCCTGTTTATTCTTGGAGGCGGAAGCAATTTGGCGATTACCAAGGATAAGTTACCTGGCTTAGTGGTGAAAAATAACTATGTTGATCTGAAAGTTATTCAAGAAAGCAAAAACAACATTATTATCTCGGTCTCATCCGGTTATTCTGTTTCCCTTCTTGTTGCCAAAGCAATCCAAAACGGTTGGAGTGGTTTTGAGTATCAGCAAGGATTACCAGGGACAGTTGGAGGAGCTATATATATGAACTCAAAATGGACAAAGCCGGCGGTTTATTTTGGTGATAGTCTTCTTTATGGGTATTTAATCGATAATAACGGTAGAGTAAAAAAAGTCAGACGCGAATATTTTAAATTCGCTTATGATTATTCGATTTTACAGAAAACAAAAGAAATCGTTCTTGAAGGAATTTTTGAGCTTAAAAAATCTGATCCTAAAATAATCAAGGAAAAAGCGACTTTTATTCTTAATTATAGAAAAAAAACCCAACCATTTGGTGTCACCTCATCAGGATGTTTTTTTAGGAATCCTGGTAATGCCTCTGCCGGTTACTTAATTGATCAAACGGGGTTAAAAGGCTATGCAGTCGGCGATTATTTTGTTTCACCTATCCACGCTAATTTTATTATCAATCGTGGAAATGGGGAAAGTCGGGATTTATTAAAATTAGTTAAGATTATTAAAGAAAAAGTGAAAGCGAAGTTTGGAGTAGAATTAGAAGAAGAAGTCATAATAATATGAAAGATTCTTATCTTATCCATGGTGGTAAACCGTTAAAAGGAGAAGTGATTTTATCTGGAGCAAAGAATGCTGCCTTAAAGATGATTATTGCTTCGCTTCTTTTTAATGAGAAGATAATTTTAGAAAACGTTCCCAGGATTAATGACGTAGTTGAATTATTACATTTAATCAGATCTTTAGGAGCAAAAGCTGATTTTATTGATAAAAATAGAGTTGAAATCGACCCAACTACTTTAAATAAGAATCAAGTTGATCTGCTTCACGCCTCAAAAATCAGAGTTTCTTTTATGCTTTTTGCGCCACTTCTTTATAAATTCGGTAGTTGTTTTGTTTCTAACCCAGGTGGTTGCCGGATCGGCGCTCGGCCAATAGACAGAATTGTTGAGGGAATGAAAAACCTTGGAATAATAGTTAAATATAATTCGCGAACAGGGTATTATGAAGCGAAAATGTCAAATAAACCAACAGGATACTATCGGTTTGTTAAACCAACTCACACTGGGAGTGAGTTATTAATCATGCTGTCGATTTTTGGAAAAAACAAAATCGTCTTGGAAAACTGTGCTCATGAACCGGAGATTGATAATTTGATTGCGTTTTTAAATGAGAACGAAGCCAGAATAAAAAAAATCAATGATAGGATTGAGATAGAAGGAGTTGAAAAATTAAATTTCAATAAACCTTTCAAGATTATTTCTGATCGCAACGAAGCGATTACTTATATTTCTCTGGTTTTGGCAACAGGAGGAAAAATTAGATTGAGTAATATATCTTTTCATATTGGTACTTTTATTAACAAACTTAAAAAAGCAGGAGCAGAAATTAGATTAGAGGCTGATAGTCTATCTCTTAGTTTTACTAAACCACTTAGAGCTGTTAATATTGAAACTACTCCTCATCCTGGTTTTATGACCGACTGGCAACCGAACTGGGCGGTATTGATGACACAGGCTCAAGGAAAATCAATTATTCATGAACGAGTTTTTGAAAACAGATTTTCTTATGTTAGCGAATTAAAAAAATTAGGGGCGAAAATAAAATTTATAGATACTAAAGTTAAAAATCCAGAAAGTTTTTACTTTTTTAACTACAAAAAAAACAAAAAATACAGTCAAATAATTAAAATTGAAGGTCCGGTTAAACTCCACGGCGGAGCGTTGAACATTGCTGATCTTCGCGCCGGCGCCAGTTTAGCAATCGCGGCTTTAGTTGCTGAGGGAGAATCAGTCATCAACGGCGTTTCCATCCTCGAGCGCGGCTATGAGGACTTTGTGGAAAAGGTAAGAAAGTTGGGAGGAGAGATTAGAAAAATTTGATAGAATTAACTTATGAGAAAGCTAAAAACTGCCTTAATACTTGCTGGAGGAGACAGTACCAGGTTTTGGCCGCTGGAAGAAAAACCTTTTTTTACCTTCCTCGGTAAACCTCTTATTCTTTATCAAATAGAAGAAGTTTCTCAATATACTGAGACAGTGGTTGTCGTCGCTAACAAAAATAATGCCGTCGCCATTAAGCGATTGATTGGAAAACATCACGTCATTATTCAAAAAGACAGTCTTCCCGGCCAGGCTGGAGCAATCTTATCAGTAAAAAATTTTCTTAATGGAGAAGTATTGATAATCAATGCCAACGATATTCTTGACTACTCAATTATTAGTCAATTGATCAGTCAGACAAAAACCCACAAGCTGATTTTAGTGGGCAAGAAAAAAAATGAATACTTTCCCGGTGGTTATCTTCGTTTTAGTAACAAAAATAAAGTCATTGAAGTGGTGGAAAAACCAAAAAAAAATAAGCTTCCTTCCTCAATAGTGAAGTTGGTTTTGGATTATTTTTCTGACATAGATGATTTAATTACTGCTATTAAATCGGTAGAAACAAAACAAGATGATCTTTATGAACTGGCAATAAACCATCTACTGGCAACTAATATTGACTGTCAGTATCTAAGTTACGATAACTATTGGCAGACTCTTAAATATCCTTGGCAGGTGTTGACGATGATGAAGGGTTTTCTCACCAGAGTGAAAGGCTTACAAATTGCTAAAACCGCCTCAATATCAAAAAACGCTCTAATTATTCCGCCTGTTTTTATTGGTGATAACGTAAAGATTGGCGATTATGTGAAGATTGTTGGTCCCTGTTATATTGGTGAAGATTCCGTCATTGGCGATTACTCTTTAATAAGAGAAAGCCAGATTGGCAAAGACTGTTTAATTGGTTCTTTTAGCGAAATTGCCCGGTCATATATTGGTAACGGTGTTTTTCTTCACCGAAATTATGTTGGTGACTCGGTGATATTTGATGAAGTGATGATGGGAGCGGGAGCGGTTACTGCTAATTTAAGATTTGATGAAAGTCCAATCAGAGATACTAACCTATCCAAATTAGGAGTAATGATTGGTTCTCAAACAAGAATAGGAGTAAACACGACAATTTTACCGGGAATTAAAATAGGTAAAAAATGTCTGGTGGGTCCAAATGAAACTGTCCGTTATGATTTAGAAGACAAGGTGTTTCTTGTTAAAGGAGAAGAAAGGAACAATTTAAATCTATGAGAAAAGTTACTGTTATTGGCGGAGGAACAGGGAGTTTTGTGGTACTATCTGGTCTAAAGAAACACCCATTAGATTTAGGAGTGATTGTTTCAATGGCCGATTCGGGTGGATCAACTGGAAAACTTCGGGATCAACTAGGAGTTTTGCCACCAGGTGATCTTCGTCAGTGTTTGGTTGCTTTGTCTGATGCGCCTCTTTTATGGAGAAAGCTTTTTATCTATCGTTTTGAGAGAGGTGAGCTTAAAGGTCATAACTTTGGCAATCTTTTCTTAGCCGCTTTGGAAAAGGTTTCTGCTGATTATAATGAAGCTATTGAAACTACTTCATATGTTTTGAAGACTAAAGGTGAAGTCATTCCGGTTACCCTAACCAAGACTAATTTAGTCGCTCAATATGAAAACGGAAAGGTAGTAAAAGGAGAAGGATTAATTGATGAAAATCAAGCAGAGAGAAGTAAAATAAAAAATATTTATCTAGAACCAAAGGCTGAGGCAAATCCAAAAGCAATTAAAAGAATTCTTGAGTCAGACTACATCATCATTGGTCCGGGAGATTTATATACTAGCATAATTGCGGTTTTTTTGGTTGATAGAATTAAAAAAGCAGTCTTAAGAACAAAAGCAAAGATCATCTATTTTCTTAATTTAATGACAAAATCTGGTCAAACAGTTAACTATCAAGCTAGTGATCACCTGAACGATCTAAATAAATATCTTGGTCGATTTCCTGATTATATTCTTATTAACAACGGTCATTTACCAAAAGATATTATTGATTTTTATAAGAAGTATAATGAGATTAAAGTAGTTAATGATTTAAAAAACGATTGTTATAAAATCATTGAGAAAGATTTAGTTGACAACAAAAAGTTTGAAAAAAATCCTAATGATGTTTTATATCGAAGTATTTTGCGTCATGATTCGCGAAAAGCAGCCGAAGTTTTACTAAAAATTTTTTATGCTTAAACAACATACTATTTCTGTCAAACATGCAATTGATGGTTTGACTTGGTCTTTTAAAACCCAACCAAATTATAAAATTCATCTATTTTTATCAATTTTGGCGATTATTGGCAGTATTGTTTTAAAAGTCTCTTATTTTGAGTTTATATTGATTATTTTTATGATTACGGTTGGATTGGTGATTGAGACTCTAAATACTGGTCTCGAACAGACAACTGATGCGATCGATCATAAAATCAGAGAAGATATTAAAATCGCCAAAGATATAGCTGCGGCCGCCATGTTAATCTATGCGATTGGATCGACTATTATTGCGGGAATGATTTTCTTGCCAAAAATATTATGACATCAATCTATCTTTTTGCCGTAATTGCTTCCTTTATCTTGAATTTTTTTCTTATTGTTCCCTTTATTGACTTTCTTTATAAAAAGAAGTTGTGTCGGGCTCATCAAGAAACCAAAGATGTGTTTAATAAACCAACACCCATCTTTGATAGCTTTAACAAGGAGAAAAAAGGGACGCCGGTTGGCGGTGGTATTCTCCTTTCTTTAACAACCATTTTTGTTTTTGTTTCTTTTATTCTTATGTACTGGTTATTGCGGCAAAAAATTCTCACTAACTATCCATCAATCGCCAGCGAAATCAAAATCGTTCTCTTTACTTTTATTTCTTTTTCGATCTTAGGACTTTTTGATGATTTAAATAAAATCTTTTTTTGGAAAGAAAATGGCTTTTTCGGATTGAGATTTCGTCATAAAGCCATTATTGAAGTCGTGTTATCATTAATTATTTCTTACTTCCTTTATAACGATCTGAAAATTCAAATTATCAATATTCCTTTTTTTGGAGTCTTCAATCTCGGCTATTTTTACCTGCTATTTTCTGCTTTTGTCATCTTTGCTTTTGCCAATGCCGTTAATATTGCTGACGGGCTAGATGGTTTGGCGTCGGGGATTCTGACCTTTTCTTTAATTGGTTTTTGGGTAGTTTCGCGGTCGATTCTTGATGTTCCTATCTCTCTATTTATTGCTGCTTGGGTTGGTGGACTGCTGGCTTTTCTATACTTTAATATCTATCCGGCCAGAGTTTTTTTAGGAGACACTGGCTCGTTGGCTTTTGGTGCGACCTTTGCTGTTATTGGTTTGATTTTAGGAAAGGCGTTTGCTCTTCCGATTATGGGCGGTGTTTTTATTATTGAGATTCTTTCTTCAACAGTTCAACTTTTTGGAAAAAGATTTCTTAAAAAGAAAATTTTTCCGGTCGCCCCTTTTCATCTATGGTTACAACACCGTGGTTGGGAAGAGCCAAAAGTCGTTATGCGTCTTTGGTTAATCTCTATAATCTTCGTCATCTTCGGTCTGATGATTGCGTTTATGAAGTAATGGACTTTAATTAATTAAAGTAAGTCAGGTGGTATATCAGGAAAAATAGATTGATTTAACAATCTAAATTAATGCTTTTGTAGACTATAGTCTATAGACAATTAACTTAGAGTAATTTATAGTTGAAAATATTATTAAAAGTTAGTTAAATAAAATACCTATGATTACAAACGAGGACACCCGAAAACTTATAGGGAAAATGAAGGAGAACTTCGCTACAAAAGAAGATTTAAAAGCAAGTGAGACTAGATTAAATAAAAGGATTGATCGAGTAATGGAATATATTGATTTTAAATTAGAGCCCTTGAATAAATTCCAAAGAGAATTTACCGATTTTAAAGATAGAATAACTAGAACTCTTGATTGGCTAGTTGGTGCTTTTAATAAATTTGACGAAGAACTAGCAGTTATAGCTCATAGGAATAGAGAAACTGATGGTAAGCTGGAGAATCATGAATTCAGAATAAAAAATCTCGAAAAAAGTCCTGCATTTCAATAAACCATGTTTACTTCGTGGTAAAATAGAGTTATGGAGCAATATCAAGGTAAAAAAATATTAGTCGTTGGCCTTGGACTTCAGGGCGGAGGAGTAGGAATTGCTAAATTTTTTGCCGAGTTGGGTGCGAAAGTCACTGTTACTGATAAAAAAACTCAAGAACGGTTATTTTCTTCAATTCAAGCTTTAAAAGATTATCCGATTACCTTTCATTTAGGTCATCATCAATTAAAAGATTTCATTGAGGCGGATAGTATCTTTAAAGGACCTTCGGTTCCTTGGACGCTGCCAGAAATTATAGAAGCGGAAAAAAGACATATTCCTGTTGAAATGGAACTCTCTTTTTTTACCTCTAATTTCCCCGGAAAAATTATCGGCATCACCGGTACTCGGGGAAAGTCAACAATCACCCATCTAATTTATAAATTATTAAAACAATCGGGCTTCTCTATTTATTTAGGTGGGGGATTACCAGGAATCTCAACTATTAATTATTTAAAAACATTAGGAAAAAAAGATTGGGTAGTGATGGAACTTTCTTCCTGGGCTTTATCTGGTTTTCATCGCAAAAAAATCAGTCCTCATATAGCAGTTTTTACTAATTTTTATCCAGATCATCTTAATTACTATAAAAATATTGATGACTATTTATTCGATAAAAAAGCGATCTATCAATATCAAAAAGAAAACGACTATTTAGTCGTTAATAAGACTCTACTACATTATATTAATATAATGAAGTCGGAGGTAAAAATATTCTTGAAGGAAGATTTTTCGTATCAATTAAAATATTTAAGAGGAGAACATAATCTTGAAAATGCTGCGGCTGCACTACAAGTCGCAAGAATTCTAAAAATTGACGAAAAAAGAGCTATTAATATTATTTCTAATTTTAAAGGTTTACCCTATCGTCAAGAAATCATTGGAGAAAAGAACAATGTTATTTTTGTCAACGATACCACTTCGACAACACCGATTGCTACCATTAAAGCAATAGATTCTTTCGGAGATAAAAAAATTATTTTGATTTTAGGAGGTAATTCAAAGAACTTACCCACAGATACTTTAATTAAACGTTTAATTAAAGTGAAAAAGGTTATTCTTTTAGCTGGATCTTTTACTGATCAAATATTGGACACCCTTAGGGTGTCTTACTTAGATAAACTTAGTAATAAAGTCTATGATAATTTAGAAGAAGCGGTTAATGAAGCTTATCGGTTAGCTAAAGAGACAAAAGGTTCCTGCGTCCTTTTTTCTCCAGGCGCAACTTCATTTGCTATGTTTAACAATGAATTTCATAGAGGTGACGAATTCAATAGAATAGTTAAAGAAATAATAAATCTATGAATATAGGAGTTTTTGATTCCGGTCTCGGTGGCTTAACAATTCTTAAAGCGTTGCTCAAAGAATTACCTCAATATAATTATATCTATCTTGGCGATAATGCCAGGGTTCCATATGGGAATCGTTCGCCAGAAATTATCTATCAATTTACAAAAGAAGCCATCGATTTTTTATTTAAAAAAAATTGCCAGTTGATTATTATTGCTTGTAATGCTTCGACATCAACGTCGCTTCGAAAAATTCAGCAAGAATATTTACCTAAATTTCATCCTAATAGAAAAGTATTGGGAGTAATTAAGCCCGTAACAGAGGAATTAGGAGATAGTAAGTTTCAGAGAATAGGGGTTATAGGTACTAAGGCGATGGTCAATTCGGAAGCATTTATTCGCGAGATTAAGAAAATTCTCCCAAAAGCTAAAATTTTTCAACAAGCCTGTCCGCTTTTGGTGCCCTATATTGAGGACTCTGGAAGAAATAGAAAGGTTCTTCAATTGATTCTAGAAGAATACCTCAAGGGATTAAGGAAGAAAAACATTGATAGCTTGCTTTTAGCCTGTACTCATTATGAAATTGTTAAAAAAGAAATAGAAAATATCGTTGGTCCAAAAGTTAAAGTTATTACTGAGGGTTATATAGTAGCTAAAAAATTAAAAGATTATTTAAAAAAACATATGGAGATTGAGGAAAAGTTAAAAAAGAAAAAAAAAGTTTCCTATTTTTTTACGGACCCAAACCAAGATAATAAAAAGTTGATGGAATTATTTTTAAATGGTTAAAAAATTATTCATCCGTAATAAATTTTTTCTGCCATTATTGGTTGTTCCCATCATCCTATCATTAATTGGTTTGATCTTTGTTTTTGAGTCCTCTTCCTTGCGGAGCATCAATGAGTTTGGTGACAGCTTTCATTATCTAAGACTGCAGACATTATGGTTTTTTTTGGCGATTGCTGCCCTGACATTTTTTTCTTTTTTAGACTATCGAAAACTCTATTTTTTTTCCTTTATCACCATATTACTGACAATTTTTCTTTTAGTGATTGTTTTAATACCGGGAATCGGTTCTCAAGCTGGAGGAGCCAGACGCTGGATTGATTTCGGTATTATTAATATCCAGCCGACCGAACTGGCTAAGTTTTCCGTCATCATCTATCTGGCCTCTTGGTTTATTAACAAAGAAAAAAAACGCTTTGTTTCCTTTATTTTTTTAGTCAGTCTTTTAATATTTTTAATCATTCTTCAGCCTGACATGGGAACGGCAATCATTATTTTTTTAATTAGCTTGGTGATGTATTATTTTGCCGGGATGAGCTTTGTTGATTTGTTAGTCTTGTTTCCTTTTTCCGGCGCTGCTTTTTATCTTTTTGTCAAACTGTCTCCTTATCGTTTAAAGAGGATTCTAGCCTATTTTAATCCTAGCCTTGATCCGCAAGGGATCAGTTATCACATTAATCAAATTCTTATTTCTTTAACTAACGGTGGATTAATCGGTCAAGGATTTGGTGCTTCGCGACAAAAATATCTCTTTTTACCGGAAGCCCATACCGACTCCATCTTTGCCATCATCGCCGAAGAGTATGGTTTTATTGGCGGCGCCTTGCTCATTTTTTTATACTTTATCTTTATCTATAAAATTTACCATTTAATTAGACTAGCACCAGATAAATTATCGAGACTAATCGGTTGTGGCGTCTTTGCTTTTTTTAATCTTCAGATTATTGTTAATTTAGCCGCGATGAGCGGGCTTTTTCCTTTGACAGGCGTTTCCTTACCATTTATATCTTATGGAGGAAGCAATCTGTTAATATCTTATTCATTGATTGGGATATTGTTGAATATAGAGAAAAGAGTAAAAGTATAATAAGATAATTAAAAAGTTAAAAGTAAAAATTCAAAATTACAATTAAAAAGTCAAAAGTATTGAAATTTTTAATTTTGACTTGTAATTTTGACTTTTGCCTTTTGAATTTTGACTTAACCTATGAAAATACTAATAATCGGTGGACATCTCGCTCCTGCCTTAGCCATCATCGAAGAGTTAAAGAAAACAAAAAAAAATATCGACATCATTTTTGTTGGCCGAAAATACAGCCTTGATTCGGAAAAAACCATCTCATTAGAATATAAAGAGATTATTTCAAGAAAGATTCCTTTTATTCCTTTAACGGCTGGCCGATTAACAAGAATTTTATCCACTCGAAGTTTAAGAAATATTTTGCGAGTTCCTCTAGGATTTTACAACGCTTTTTTTATTATTAATCAAGAAAAACCAGATATTATTTTATCGTTTGGTAGTTATCTGGCGGTGCCTTTGGTTTTTTGGGGATATTTATATAGAATTCCTGTTTTTACCCACGAGCAGACGATTAGACCAGGTTTAGCTAATAAAATCATTGCCTTAATGGCAAAAAAAATCTTTTTGTCATTTTCCGAGAGTCGATCCTATTTTCCTCTGAAAAAAACTGTTGTCGTTGGCAATCCAGTGAGAGAGTCAGTTTTAAAAATAAAGGAAAGGCCGTTTATGATACAAAAGGACCGACCGGTTCTCTATATCACCGGCGGCAGTCTTGGTTCTCATAGCATTAATGAGCATATAAAAAGAATAATTGTTCAATTGCTCAATTGTTACATTGTTATACATCAAACAGGTGATGTAAAAGAGTATCGTGACTATGAAGATTTACAGACGATAAGAAATAAATTACCGGAAGAATTAGCCAGTCGTTATTTTTTAAAGAAACACTTTTTTGAAAAAGAAATTGGTTATATCTATTTTTTAGCTGATTTAGTAATAGGTCGGGCAGGAGCCAATACTTTTTTTGAACTGTTGACTTTGGAAAAACCGGCTCTTTTTATCCCTCTTCCTTGGGCTTCTGGCCGCGAACAACAGCATCATGCAGAGATTTTTGCCCGTTCTGGTGTAGGTGAGATTTTTCACCAGATTGAGTCTAGCGAGAAACTCTATCGATTAATTGTTAAAATGATAGATAATTTAATTAGTTATAAAGGTAATTTCGCCGCATTACACCATCTTTACAAAAAAAATGCCAGCCAATTCATGGTTAAAGAAATCCTTAAATAAAATTATCTTGGTTTTTGGGTATCTAACCTTCATTTTATTATTTTTTTTATCTTTAGTATTTTTTCAAAACTATTTTCGTGTAAAAAAAATAGAAATCATTAGCCAAGATAAAAAACCTTTAATAACTGGAGTTGATAATTGGAAAAACATGAATCTTTTTTTGATTAAAGAAGAGGAAATAAATAAGCAACTGGTGGCGAAAAATTCTTTCTTAAAATCAGTCCAAATAATAAAAAAATATCCTTCGACTTTAATTTTAGTTCCTCAGTATTACCAACCGATAGCGCAAGTAAAAATAAACAGCGGATTTTTTTATCTTGGAGAGGATGGACGGATTTTAGCAAAAAGCAAGGATGAAAAAAAAATTGATTATCCAGTTATTAATTATTATCAGAAGTTGAATTATTATTCTTATTCAACCGGCGACTGGCTTGAGTTGGCCGATATTAGATTGGCTTTACAAGTGATAAAACTAGTCACTGATTTGCAACTAGACCTTGTTTCTATTGATATTAATGGAGATGATATGATACTATGTAATCTAAGCGAAAAAAAGATATTTTTCACCACGAAAAAAGACATTAAACAGCAAGAATATCAGTTAACAAAGATTATCAAGCAGTTTAAGGTCAAAGGAGAGCAGTTTAAAGCAGTAGATCTAAGGTTTGAAAAACCAGTTATTAAATTTTAATATGACCGATAACCTAATTTGCGGCATAGACATTGGCAGTTCAAAGATCGCAACCATTGTGGCGGTTTGTCCCCAAGAAACCAAGGAAGCCAAGGTGATAGGTTTTAATACTACTCCTTCCCAAGGCGTGAGAAAAGGATTGATTATTGATATTAACGAAGTCGCTTCGGTAGTCGAAGAGAGCGTTGACAAGGCAGAAAGAATGGCTGGCCACAAAATCAACTCAGCCTATGTTTCTGTTGGCGGCCCCCACATTTCGTCTTTGAACTCTCGAGGAATCGTGGCCGTGGCTAATCCTCAAGCGGAAATCAGCGAAGACGATGTTTCGCGAGTAATCGAGGCGGCACGGGCGATTTCTTTATCATCAACAAGACAGATTATTGAGGTGATTCCCCGTGACTATATTGTCGATGGTCAAGCCGGGATTAAAAATGCTGTCGGCATGACTGGCGTCCGTCTTGAAGTGGAAACCCATATTATTACTGCTTCCCAGACCAACTTAAAAAATATCGAGCGGGTTTTTGACGATTTAGGCATTACTAATCAAGGATTTGTTTTTTCAGCGATGTCAGCCGCCGAGGCAGTTCTTACTAATACAGAAAAAGAATTAGGGGTAGTTTTAGTTGATATCGGTGGAGGAAAAATTGATCTTTGTCTCTTTGTTGATGGCGCTTTATCCTATTCTTCGTCAATTCCCATTGGCGCTCGTCATATCACCAATGATATTGCTGTTGGTCTGCGAGTGTCTTTAGATTCAGCGGAAAAGATAAAGCTTCATCTTAGCGAAAGCCTTAATGAAGATAGTAAAAAGAAAAAACTGACCGAACTAAATCTTCATGATCTTAATTTAGCAGAAAACCTAACTGAAGTTTCCTTAAAAACCTTAGTCGATGGAATTATTGCTCCTCGTTTAGAGGAGATTTTTAAATTTATCTTTGATGAAATTGAAAAGAGCGGTTTTAGTCAACAGATTCCTGCTGGATTGGTAATTACCGGCGGCGGTGCCTTAACCGCAGGCATGCTGGAAACCGGTAAAAAAGTAGTTGGTTTATCAATACGTTTGGGAATTCCGGACAAGGTTACCGGACTAGTGGAAGAGATTATCGACCCTTCGTTTGCCGCCACTTCAGGTTTGATTTTGTACGGAACAACCAATATAATGAAAAATGAATTTGGATTAAAAAATTTTGGTCGGATTTGGAAAGATTTTTCTTTTGGCGGATCGGTTGGCAAGTTAAAAGACTTTTTTAAACAGTTCATTCCATAGAATGATACCAATCTACGAATGAATCCTAATCAACAAATATTTGTAGATTAGAATAGATTAGTAGATTGGAATCTTAATTATGTTAATTAAACCTCGGGCAGGACAAGCCGCGCGAATCAAGGTAGTTGGCGTAGGTGGAGGCGGTGGAAATGCTCTCACTTCAATGATTGACGAGGGTGCGATTCCTGGTGTAGAGTTTGTCGCCGTCAACACCGATGCGCAAGCGCTCCTCAACAATAAAGCCACCATTAAAATTCAGATCGGTGAAAATTTAACTAAAGGTTTGGGATCAGGAGGCGATCCAGAAACAGGAAGACAGGCAGCTGAAGAGAGTCGAGAAAGATTAAAGGAAGAGCTAACTGGCGCTGACATGATTTTTTTGACGGCTGGCGAAGGAGGAGGTACAGGAACTGGCGCCGCACCGCTAATCGCTGAAGTCGCCAAAGAAACTGGAGCTTTGACTGTTGCTGTAGTTACGAAACCTTTTGATTTTGAAGGGACGAAAAGAAAGCTAACCGCAGAAGAAGGAATAGTTAAATTAAAAGAAAAAGTTGATACTTTAATTGTCATTCCCAACCAAAAAGTGATGAATATCATCGATAAAAAGACGCCTATCTTGGAGGCTTTTCGGAAAATTGATGAAGTGCTTCATCAAGGAGTAAAAGGAATCGCGGAACTGATTGTCACTCCAGGATTAATTAATGTTGACTTCGCCGACGTGAGGACAGTTATGCAAAATGCCGGCACTTCGCTAATGGGGATGGGTATTGGCAGCGGCGACAAACGAACGATGATGGCGATTAAACAGGCGATTTCTTCACCCTTACTGGATGTCAATATTCAAGGTGCGAAGGGAGTATTATTTAATATTGTCGGCGGCCCGGATCTGACGATGGCTGAGGTTGATGAAGCGGCTTCTATAATTGCTAAAAATGTCGACCCTGATGCCGATATTATTTTTGGAGCGGTTATCGATGACAAGATGATGGATCAGATAAAAATTACTATCATTGCTACTAAGTTTGATGATAATCGCTTAAGAATGTTTAGATTTAGAAGAGAAGAAGAAGTTGAAGAAGAACCCCACTCCGCCGAAGGCTCCGTTAGGGGCAAGGAGGAAAAAGATAAAAAGTTTTTTAATGAAGAAGAACTGTTAGAGGAATCTTCAGAATTTGACATCCCTGCTTTCCTAAGGAAGAAGTAAGACTACCTTCAAATCAAATAAAATACCTTAGGTTCAATCATTAAGTGCAACGGTTTTGTTAAAACCTGACTTGCGCATTTCAGTGTCCCAATCAAAAAGACCAAATCTTGTTGTAACAGCAATTGTAAATTAGATGTTGTGAATATTATTGCTATACTATTAATAACCGTGAAAGATCTTGATGAAAAGAAAATATTTATTTTTGTAACCAGTAGTTGACTAATCTTATATAATCTAATATAATCTTATATAGTCAGTTTAAGAACGTAAGAAAACAGGTTAAAAGTAAGTTTTCAACGTTCCGAGTATATAACCTATGACAGATATAACTAGATTTGACCAAAGGTTGGAATCGCTTCCGGCCAATATTCTTACGCTTATAGGTTCGATTGACGAGTTGAAAGGCCGGTGGATGGCTGGAGCTAATTTACACCCGCAAATACTCAGTAGGCTTAAACAATCGGTGCTTATTACTTCAACCGGTGCCTCTACCCGTATAGAAGGAGCTAAATTGACTGATTCTGATGTAGAAGACTTAATGAGGGGTATTTCTATGCAAAAATTTAAGGACCGCGATGTCCAGGAAGTAAAAGGCTATTTTGAGCTCTTAAAAAACGTCTTTGACTCCTGGCAGTCGATTAAGCTCAATGAAGGCACCATCAAGCATTTTCACCAGGAAATCCTCAAATATGTAGAAAAAGACACTTTTCATCGGGGACAGTATAAAGCAACGGAAAATAAAGTCCAAATGGTTGACGCCAAAGGCAATATTGTGGGCACCATTTTTGACACGACACCGGTTTATTTAACTCCGATCAAAATGCAGGAATTAGTCGAATGGACAATTAAAGCGATTAAAGAACAAAAATATCATCCATTGCTAATAATCGCTAATTTTGTGGTTGAATTTTTGAAGATTCATCCTTTTCGAGATGGCAACGGTAGAATATCCCGAATCTTAACTAATTTATTAATGCTTCAGGCAGGCTATCTTTATATGCCCTATATTTCCCATGAGAAATTAGTTGAAGAAAAAAAACAGGAATATTATGTTGCTTTGAGAAAAACACAAATTACCCTTCAACTTAACTCAGGGCAGGCATTTAAGTCTGAAAAGGCTGATATTGTACCTTGGTTAACATTTTTCTTAAATATTATTTTAGACCAGTCAAAACAGGCAGTTGAACTGCTTAATGCTGACAATGTGGAAAAAACTTTGTCCGGGAAGCAACTATCTGTTTTGGAATATTTACAAAAGGTTAAAGAAGCAACACCCGGGGATATTGCCGAAAATACAAAAGTAGCGCGACCTACTGTTAATCAAGTATTAGAAAAACTCATTAGTATTAAAAAGATCGAGCGGATTGGTATGGGAAGAAGCACCCGCTACCGAATTTTATAATTTTCGTATTATAATATTTATCTATGTTTAAAAATGTTGCTTCAAATGAAAACTTTCCTAAAATGGAAAAGAAATGGTTGAAACATTGGGATGAAAAAGGAATCGTTAAAAAATATTTAAACAAAAATAAAAAAAGTAAAAAATACTTCTCTTTTTTGGACGGGCCGATTACTGCTAATAATCCCATGGGAGTTCATCACGCTTGGGGCCGGACATACAAAGATCTTTGGCCGAGATTTTTTAACTTATTAGGTTATAGGCAAAGATTTCAAAACGGCTTTGACTGCCAGGGACTGTGGGTTGAGGTTGAGGTGGAAAAAGAGTTGGGACTGAAAACAAAAAAAGACATTGAAAATTTAGTTCCTGGTGATAAAAAAGCTTCCATCGCCAAATTCGTTCAACTCTGTAAAGACCGCGTGATGAAGTTTTCCGCAGTCCAGACCGAACAGTCAAAAAGATTAGGTTATTTTGCTGATTGGGATCACTCTTATTACACGATGAGTGACGAAAACAACTATATGATCTGGCGTTTTCTTAAAGTTTGTTTTGAAAACGGCTGGATATATAAAGGCAGAGAATCAGTGCCTTGGTGTCCGAGATGCGAAACCGCTATTTCCCAGCATGAAATGTTGACGGAAGATTATAAAGAGATTACCCACGATTCGGTTTATTTTGCTCTTCCTATACTCGGTCGAAAGAATGAATATCTGCTAATTTGGACGACTACTCCCTGGACAATCCCCGCCAATATCGCCGTTGCTATAGACAAAAACTTTAACTACTCATTGGTAGAAGGGGTAAGCGGGGAGTTATTTTGGATAGCTGAAGATCTTATAAAAAAAGTTTTTAAAAACGAATATAAAAGAATAATCAAAACCGTAAAAGGAAAAGAATTAGTTGGTCTACGTTATTCAGGTCCTTTTGACGATCTGCCAGCCGTTAAAAAAGTCGCTGAAGAAAATCCAAAAAACTTTCATACTGTTTTTAGCACTGACCAGAATATTCTGCCGGTAACGACTACAGAGGGAACCGGTATGGTCCATACGGCCGTCTCGGCGGGAACTGAAGATTTCAAAATGGGAAAAAAACTGGGCCTACCGATGATTCCGGTGATTGAAGACAATGCTGACTATTTGCCTGATCTTGGATTTTTAAGTGGAAAAAACGCTAAGAAAAATCCCCGATTGATTTTAGACTATCTTCAAGAAAAAGGATATGTCTTCAAGATTGAAAAATATAAACACCGTTATCCGGCTTGCTGGCGGTGTAAGACAGAATTGGTATGGAAGGTGGAAGATGAGTGGTATATCGCAATGGACAGGAGTCCATTGCGAAGTCAAAAGTCAAAAGTCAAAAGTCAAAAGTTGAATACAAAAACATTAAGAGAAAGAATGATTAAGGTGGCGAAGAAAATTAAATGGTTGCCGGAGTTTGGCTTGGGAAGAGAGCTTGATTGGTTAAAGAATATGCATGACTGGCTGATTTCCAAAAAGAACCGTTACTGGGGGTTAGCCTTGCCGATTTATGAGTGTGGGAGATGTGGGAGGTTTGGGGTGATTGGTAGTAAAGAAGAGCTTGAGAAAAGAGCGATTGATGGTTGGGAGAAGTTCGTTAGCCATACTCCTCATAAACCTTATATCGACGAGGTGAAGATAAAATGCAAAAGTTGCGGTAAGCCTGTCTCCAGAATCGATGATGTTGGCAATCCTTGGCTTGATGCTGGCATTGTAGCTTATTCAACGATTACCGAAAATAACCGAGGCGAACCGTTATATTTAAAAGATAAAAGAGAATGGAGAAAATGGTTTCCCGCTGATTTTATCACCGAGAGCTTTCCCGGTCAGTTTAAAAACTGGTTCTATGCCCTGATAGCTGAATCAACTGTCTTGGAAAACGAACCGCCTTTTGAAAGAGTATTAGGCTTTGGTACTTTATTAGGCGAGGATGGACGACCAATGCACAAAAGCTGGGGTAATGCGATTGAGTTTAATGAGGGAGCGGAAAAGATCGGGGTTGATGTGATGAGATGGATGTTTGTTCGACAAAATCCGGCTGAGAATCTTCTTTTCGGGTATAAGAAAGCTGATGAGGTCAGACGCAAGTTTTATTTGATGTTGTGGAATGTGTATAAGTTCTTCGTGGAATACGCAAGTTTAGATAAATGGTCTGTACACCCTCAGGGTGGCCAGAAACATAAAGGCCACCCTAAGGGTGTCCTGGACAGATGGATTTTAAGCAGGTTTACGAATTTAATTTTATTGGTTGAAAAAAATCTTAGAGAATATAACGCTCAAAATGCCGCTTTGGAAATTGAAAAGTTTGTTTCTGATCTGTCAACCTGGTATATCAGACGGAGCCGCGATCGGGTTTGGGTTAACAGTGATGATAAAAGAGATAAAGAAAATTTTTATTCGATTTTATATTATGTTTTGGTTAACCTATCAATTGTTCTTTCTCCGTTTATACCTTTTATAAGCGAGGAGATATATGTGAACTTAACCGGAAAAGAATCTGTCCATTTGGAAAGCTGGCCAAAGATAAATGAAAAATTAAAAATTAAAAATGAAAAATTGAAAGAAGAAATGGAGTCGACGAGAAAAGTCGTTGAAGCTGGTCATGGGAAAAGAAAAGAGATGAGGGTTAAAGTGAGGGTTCCTTTAGCTAAATTAGAGTTAAAGTTAGCTGGCAGTTATGAAAGAATTTCTCCTTCTAGTTGGCAGTTGGTTTTAGATGAACTTAATGTCAAAAATATTGCTCTTAATAAAAAAATTAAATATCCCAAAAAAGAGGTGAGAATTACGGCTGAACAGTTAAGTTATGAAGGAGAGTTACGAGAATTAATTAGGAGTATTCAGAAAATGAGAAAAGAGTTAGGATTAAAACCAGATAATGAAATTGTCCTCACTCTTCCTCAAAAGTTTGTCAAAGAGACAGATTTCATCAAACGAAAAGTCTTAGCAAAAAAAATAATTTTATCCAATGAAGTTAAAGTTGAAAAATGATTATTATTCCAACGATTCTTCTTTCGGTTTTTAGTTTATTTAACCTTCTTGGGATTAATATCAATCTTTTTTTTAATCAGTTAATCTTTTTTAGCATTGGTTTTTTGATATATTTCATTATCAAGTATAAGGTTAGCGGTCATTTTTTTTTCTTTAATAACCGTTTTTTTTATTTTTTATTAATTGGTTTGTTGATCGTGACTTTTGTTATTGGTATTGAAGTAAAAGGTTCAAAAAGATGGCTAAGTTTTTATCTATTTAATTTTCAAGCTTCAGAATTTCTGAAAATATTTTTTATTCTTTTTTTGGCTGACTTCTTTTCCCAAAAAAAGCTGGTGGAAAATATTTTTTTAAAGTTTTCCAAAAGTTTTTTGTATTTTATTATTCCAGCGATTATTATTTTCAAACAACCTGATTTAGGAAACGCCGCTATTTTTTTCTTTATCTATTTAATAATGATTATTTTTACTGATAACTATAAGAAAAATATTGGTTATTTAGCTGTTATTACTTTAATATTTATTCCCTTGATATTTTTTATTTTAAAAGACTACCAGAAGGCGCGTTTTTTTAGTTTTTTTAATCCTCATCTAGATACAGCCGGAACAGCCTACAATATGATTCAGGCGATGATTACTATCGGCAGCGGAAAGTTTTTTGGCCGAGGATTAGGATTGGGGACACAGTCGCGTCTTTATTTTTTGCCGGAGAATACCACTGATTTCGCCTTTGCTTCACTGGCGGAGCAGTTCGGTTTCCTGGGTGGATTCTTCGTCATTTTATTTTATGGATTGATTATTTTTGCTATTGCTAAAAAAGTGATTAATTATTTTTTTCAAAAAGATAAAGAAGGAAGAATGGATTTTTTCTATTGTCTAGGATTATTGAGTTATCTTATTTTTCAAACGATTGTCAATATTGGTATGAATATGGGACTTTTACCCATTGCCGGCGTTTCTTTACCGTTAATTTCTTATGGTGGTTCTTCAATCGCGACTTTTATGATAGGATTGGCATTGCTTCCTTAAAATTTTTCGCTATAATTTAAGTCTATGTTTAGATATGGAGTTGTTAGGACCGGTGGAAAACAATATTTAGTTAAAGAAGGAGATTTAATTACTGTTGATAGATTAGAAACTAAGGAAAAGGATAAAATTGAATTAGAAACCTTAGCGAGATTTGATGACGAAGGAAAGTCAGTTGATTTAGGAACGCCTGATTTGACTAAAAAAGTCCAGGCAGAAGTAGTTTCTCATCTAAAAGGAGATAAGATTAGGGTGGCTAGATTTAAGGCTAAAGTAAGATATAGAAGAGTAAAAGGATTCAGACCGCAGTTGACAACGTTAAAAATTATTAAGATTTAATGGCTCATACTAAGGCACAAAAAACAGTTAAAGGCAATCGCGATTCCCAGTCAAAAAGGCTGGGAATGAAGCTGTTTGGCGGAGAAAAAGCCAAACCGGGCTATATCATCATCAGACAAAAAGGAACGAAAGTTAACGCAGGGCCAGGAACTTTATTAGGTCGTGACTTTACCATTATGGCTTTGAAAGAAGGTACCATAAAATTCTACAAAAAATGGGGAGAAGCTTATGTAGCAGTGGTGTAAAATATTTTCATGGAGGAAACAATCGAAAAAATAAAACAAGAAGAAAACTTTATTCATAAAGCAAAGCTGCTTAAAGGACTACTTGACTCTTCTGGATTAAAAAAGAAAGAGATGGCACAGAAATTAGACATCAAACCTTCATATGTTTCTCATATATTGAGATTAAATCGATTGCCGGAGATGGTTATCGACGGCTACTATTCAGATTTAATTACCGTCAGCCACCTTTTTATTATCTCTCGCTTAAAAGACAAAAAACAAATGTCCGACACTTATGAAAAGGTGTTAACAAAAAATTTGACCGTCAAAGAGACCGAAGAGGAGGTGCGCGAGATTCTTTATCAAATAAAAAGCAAAGGAAACTATCTTAAAGAAAAAGAGGAATTGATTAAAAAATTTAAAGAAAAATTCAGCAGAGTTGATATAAAAATTATTCAGACAAGAGTGAAAGGAAAGATTGTAATCGAAGTAAAAGGAAATTTAGGGAAGACGACGAAAACAATCAAAGAATTAATTAAAAAATTAACCGATTAAAGAATTAACGAATTGAAAGAGGAAGGGGATTGATGACTGTTCCAATTTTATTAGCAGGAAAGTAACGGTAGAAAACTTGGCCAATGACACTGTCGGTTTTGACAGCGCAAAACTCTCGAGAATCAGACGAACGAGGACGGTTATCGCCCATAACGAACAGACTATCATTAGTGACAGTATAAGCTTCTCCGTCTATAACACAGCCGCCATCCCAAAGATTGGTTGGCGCAGAGATATACCTTTCATTGATTAAAGTATTGTTAACAAAGATTTGAGCGTTTTTAATCATTATTTGATCGCCAGGAAGACCGATGATTCTTTTAATATACTCAATATCCGGATTTTTCGGCGATTTAAAGACGATGATGTCTCCTCGCTGCATCTTTCTAAATTTATAAGTAACGCGGCTGGTAAGGATGTACTCTCCAGAATAAAAACTGGGTTCCATTGAGGCGCCTTTGACTTGATTGGGGGTAAGAATAAAAAGGTAGATGACGATGAACATCGAACCGATGAAAACTACGGTTTCCAAAACATCCATGACAAAGTCTATAACTGCTTTTATCGCTTTTGACATAAGTATTCATTTTAAAAGAAATAATTGAGTTTGTAAAGTTCATAAAGTTTATAAAGTTATAAAGTATAATATAATTAGGATCGTTAGCTCAGCGGTAGAGCACTTCATTCACATTGAAGGGGTCGTAGGTTCAAATCCTACACGATCCACCAAATGATTGGATAGAGCGCCCCGCTGAGCGGG
>PFRZ01000002.1 GCA_002788805.1 Candidatus Roizmanbacteria bacterium CG_4_9_14_0_2_um_filter_35_15
GCCGTGTTTACTACCTAATTTATTAAGATATTTCATAATCTCTATTCCACTCATGAGTTTATTATTAACATGTGTCGGCAGACCTTTTTCAAAATTAATGATTATTTCTTCTCCTATATTGGGAGCTTTTTCAACAGAGGAAATATGATAAACATCATCTGGTGGTGAATCCCATGATTCCTTTGTTTCTTTACCAGCAATAGTAATTCCCAGCATTCCTTGATTAATCGAATAATCTTTTTTAGTTTCATTAAAAGGAACACTGTATTTTTTTAAAATATCCATCTCTTCGTTTCTGGTAATAGATAGATTTCTTATTGGTGTGATTATTTTTAAATCTGGTGCTAATACTTTTATTGCCACATCAAAACGGACTTGATCATTACCTGCACCAGTTGATCCATGAGCGACTGCGACTGCTTTTTCTTTCTTGGCGATTTCGACTAGTTTGGTGGCAATAATCAGTCTTTCTGGTCCAGCTGATAGAGGATAAATGCCTCCACGTAATACATTACCCTTAATGATGTAAGAGACGATTTGTTCGTATAGTTGTTTTTTTCCGTCAATAAAATAATGTTTGCTGGCACCGGTCAACTTTGACTGTTTAGTAATATATTGTTGATCTTTTTTTGAGAAACCTCCGGTATCAACTGTTACAGTGATTACGTCGTATTCTTGTTTTTTTAAGTACACGACACAAAACGAGGTATCCAGACCTCCGGAAAAAGCGAGAATGACTTTTTTATTTTGTTTTTTCATATGTTTGTTGAAATGTCTAATAATTTTGGCCATAAAAAAACCCCGCTGAGCGGGGGGATGGTAATAAAAATTTACTCTTTAGGCCATAAAAATACTACCTTCCCCAAAGAGTCTCCTTGAAGACGAATTGGCTGAAAGCAGTATTTTCATATTTTGTTATTATAACATATTTTTTAGAAAGTAAAGTGGTAAAATAAAAATATGAAAGGAAAGCTATTGTTGTTAACAATTTTAGTGGCGGGTTTTGGACTGTTTGTCTTGGTGCGTTTTTTTATTTTGGACAAAACTAATGAATACGGAAAACTGAAAGTAATTTCTTCGCCGACAGCAAGTGTTTTTATTAACAATGCAATTATTGGTAAAACCCCATATGATGATAAATATAAAGTTGGCGAGTATTTGATTAAGTTGATTCCTGAGGGAACTTCAACAGAGACGGCTTCTTGGAATGGAAAGATTAATATTTATAAAAATGCCCTAACCTATCTTAATCGCGAGCTGGGTTCTTCCGATATTACCTCAGCTGGTGAGATTTTTACCACTAAGAAAATGGAGAAAAAACCAGAAAATGCTAATAACGGCGAAATCTACGTGGAGACAGATCCTCAAGGAGCTATTGTCACTTTAGATAATGATGAGAAAGGCGTGGCACCCTTCGTTTTAGAAAACGTTAGTAGAGGCGATCATGAGTTGTCAGTTTTCATGCCGGGTTTTTTTCGAAGAACACAAAAAATCAATGTTGATCCTGGTTACCGCGTTAACTCTTATTTTAAGTTAGCCATTGATCAATCGCAGAAACAAATTGCTGACACTACCAAAAAAGAAGCCAGCAACAGTGCCAACACGGGAAAAACTTATGTGACAATAAATAGCAATGAACAAGGATGGTTACGAGTCCGCGACGACGCCTCAATTAATGCTTCTGAAGAAGCCAAGGTTAAACCAGGAGAAAAATATGAGCTTTTAGAAGAAAAGAGCGGCTGGTATAAGATTAAATTTAATAGTAATGATGACGGAATAGTTTCGGGTGACTTTGATGAAGGTTGGGTGTCTGCAGAATATACTACTAAAGAATAAGATACCAATCTACGAATGAATCCTAATCTACAAATTATTCGTTGATTAGCATCAATTCGTAGATTAGAATCTTACTTGCTTTTCCAAATAAATTTATTGTAAAGAATATAAGAGTAGGGAATGATGATGAAGATGATGATTAAAATTTTATAAAGATACCAAAGCTTTCTGCCAAAGATTATTACCAATAGTTGTAGTCCGAGAGTTTGAATGGCAACTGATCCTGAGGAAACCAGATTAAACTTCAAAAAATTAAGAAAATATTTCATTGGTCCGCCCTCAATTTTTTTATGAGCAAAACTCCAGAAATTATTTAATAAAAAGTTAGAGAGAATAGCGGTTTCCGTGCTTAATAGGGTGATTATCCAGACTGGTTTTTGCAAACGTTCAATACCCAGATAAGAAATGCCAAAGTCAATAACAAAGCCAATTATGCCAACAATGACAAATTTGATGAAAGGTGAATGACTAAAGACATAGAAAAAAGTCTGAGCGCTATATTGAAGAGCATTTATCTTGGAAATGCCGGACTTTCTTTCCTCAAAATGAATAGGAATTTCTTTTATTACAGCGTTATTTATAATAGCAAAATCAAGCATCGCCACCTGAAAGACATAACCTGAGTAGTTTTTTATATGATTAGCGGCATTTTTGATAATCCAAGTTTTGATGGCTCGGTAACCATTGGTCCACTCGGTGACTTGCGGTTTCATAAAGCCGAATCTGATGATAAAATTTGCTCCTAGAGAAAGTATTTTTCTATGGATGCCCCAGTTTTTTGGAATTGAACCGCCTTTTGAGTAGCGAGTACCGACGACAAAATCAGCTCCTTTTTCAATCTCTTTTAAAAATTCAGGAATTTTTTTCGGATCATGTTGACCATCGGCATCCATCTGAATAATAAGATAAGGATTGATTTTATTGAAGGCGTATTCAAATCCTTTTTTATAAGCTTTCCCCAGTCCTTCTTTTGGCGTTTCCAAGAGATGAAGATGGTGATATTTTTTTTGCAGTTGTTTTATAGTTTCGCCGGTTTTATCAGGAGAACAGCTGTCAACCACAACAATCTCTAACTGCCAGTTTTCGATTAATTTTTGTTGAGAAAAAATATCATTAATTATTTCTTCAATATTACCACCTTCATTATAAGTGGGGAGAATGATAGCAGCCTTTTTCATTTTAAAGATTGAAAATATTTAATAGTTTTTTTAAGACCTACTCCTAAGGTTATTTTTGGTTCCCAGCCTAATAATATTCGCGCTTTGGATATATCCGGACATCTTTTTTTCGGGTCGTCCTCGCCAATTTTCTGAAAAGTAATTTTTACGGGACTGTTGGTTAATTTTTTAATTAAATTAGCAATCGCCAAGATAGTTTTTTTCTGAGGATTGCCGAGGTTAACAATAGTACCGGCTAAGTTTGGTAAAGTGGCTAAAAGATAAAGTCCTTTTACCATATCATCGACATAACAAAAGGAGCGAGTTTGCTTACCGTCTCCATAGACGGTTAGAGGTTGATGGTTAATTATTTGGTTAATAAAGTTAGAAACCACTCGGCCATCATCGGCAGCCATCTTCGGTCCATAAGTATTAAAAATGCGGGCAATTCTTAGGTTAAGACTGAATTTTCTAAAATTAGTCATTAGATAACTTTCCGCAAATCTTTTTGATTCATCATAACAAGAACGAATTCCGACGGAATTAACATTACCAAAATAGGTTTCCGGCTGAGGATCGATAAGAGGATTACCATAAACTTCCGATGTCGAAGCATATAAAAAACATCGACTGTTACTTTTAATAAAAAAATCTAAAATTCTCATTGTTCCCAGGCTATTGGTTTTGAGGATTTCAATTGGGATTTTTAAAAACTGTTTAGGCGAGGCCGGCGAAGCCAGATTATAGATAACGTCGAAAGAAGGTAGTCCTGAATAGTCAAAATCAATAATATCGGCTTCAATGAAGCGAAAATTTTTACTAGATAAAAATTCTTTAACATTATTCTTACTGCCAGTAATTAAATTATCAATCATCCAGACATAATCTTTTTTATCGAGATGAAATTTAACTAAATTAGAGCCGATAAATCCAGCTCCGCCTGTAATTAAAATTTTCATTGCCTATTTTCCTATAGAAAAATATTTAAAGCCGAGTTTTTCCATTTCTTCTGGCTGATAGATATTTCTTCCGTCAAATATATAAGGTTTAGACATCAGTTTTTTAACTTTTTTTAAATCAATTTCTTTAAATTCATTCCATTCGCAAATAATTACCAAGGCATCGGCATTCTTTACAGTCTGATAGGGAGTTTGAGCGTAGTTAATCATTTCTTTAAAAATTCTTTTAATATTATTTTGAGCGACTGGATCATAGACTTTAATCGTAAAGCCGTTATCTAAAAACTTCTGAATTAAATGCAATGAAGGTGCTTCACGAATATCATCAGTCTCAGGTTTAAAACTTAGACCCCAGATAGCGAGATTTTTTCCGGCAGCATATTTAATAATTGTTTTTAAAAAATTATTTTTTGCCTCTAAGTTAATTTCCTCAACTGCTTTAATCAGATTAGTGTTTATTTTTAGGCGATCACCGATATTAATTAAGGCTCTGACATCTTTTGGTAAGCAGCTGCCGCCATAGCCAACACCAGGAGACAAGAAATTTTTCCCAATTCTTTTATCTAAGCCAACGGCTTCGAGAACATGATTAACATTAGCGCCAGTTTTTTGACAGTAAAAAGAGATAAAGTTGGCAAAAGATATCTTTGTGGCAAGCAAACAGTTTGAGGCATATTTAATTAATTCAGCGGAGGCAAGATTAACAATCACTCGTTTACCATTAATTGGCTGATGAAGTTTTAAAAGGAGATTAATCGCCTTCTTTGATTCACTACCGATAACCACTCGATCAGGATTCAAAGTATCGTTGACAGCGGTTCCTTCCCGTAAAAATTCTGGAACCGAGGCGATGACAAATTTTGCCTCTTTATTTTTATGTTTCTTAATAATAGTTTCAATCTTTAGGTTAGTGCCAACCGTTACCGTACTTTTACAGGCAATAACAGTCAAATCTTTTTTTAAGAATCTGGCAATATTTCTTACGACATCATAGACAGTGGAGAGATCAGCCTCACCGTTTTCTTTGGAGGGCGTGCCGACAGCAATAAAAACAATCTCTGATTCTTTGATGGCGTGGTCATATTGTAAGGTAAAAAGAAGCCGCTTAGTTTTTAGATTCTTTTGAAGTAGTTCTTTGAGGCCCGGTTCATAGATAATTGGATTACCTTTTTTCAGCTTATCAATTTTTTCTTTAGTATGACCAATCACCCAGACTTTATTGCCGAAATCAGCAAAGACACAGGCCGTGACTAAACCAACGTAACCGTGACCTATTATTGTTATTGTCATAAAGTCTAATTTTACAACTGTTTTTTAATTTCTTCCAGACCTTCTTCAAAGCTCTTCATTTTCCAAAAATTATTTTTTTTGCTTCTAATATCAGCCAGTTTGGGAAGAGCGACCTTGTCTTTAATATATTTATCATAGGTAGTTTTTCCGATGAGAGATTTATCAAGGGCGAAAGTTTCTGCTATCTTTAAAGCCGCTTGGTAGGGTGAAAGCGATTGACTACCAACCAAATGGTAAATTTCCGGTGTAAAGTTGTTAAACAAATATTTTAAACCATAAGCAATATCGTCAATAAAGGTCGGCGTCATTAAAGAGTCGGCAATCATGGTTAACGGCTTTTTTTGTTCAAGATAGCTTTTAAAGGTTCTAAAAAAATCTCGCTTTGGTTCGAAAGTTGCTCTATAAGGA
>PFRZ01000005.1 GCA_002788805.1 Candidatus Roizmanbacteria bacterium CG_4_9_14_0_2_um_filter_35_15
TACTTCGCTTACAAGATGAGTTTGAGCAGTTAACAATTGATTATCTTAAAAATGTCAATTTGAATTATAGGAAATCTTTTGGTCAATACTTCACTCCAAAATCTATTAGAGAAGAGTTATTAAAAAAAGTACATTTAAATCAAAAAAAAATAAAAATTTTAGATCCTGCTTGCGGCACTGGTGAATTTTTGTTATCAGCTTGTAAATACTTTAAAAATGCGGAGTTATATGGTTGGGATATAGATGAAAAATTAATAAATATCAGCAAAAAGGTTGTTCCAAAAGCTAAATTTGAGACAATTGATTCTTTGACAAAAAATATTAAAAATGAGTTTAATATCGTAGTTGGTAATCCTCCTTATTTTGAATTTACGCCTTCTAAAGAAATCAGAAATAAATATAAAGAAGTGGTTAATGGTCGAGTTAATATATTTAATCTTTTCATAAAACTAGGTTTAGATTTAATAAAAGAAAACGGTTATTTGGCTTATGTTGTTCCACCTTCTATGAATAATGGAGCATATTTCAATAAACTGCGCGAGTATATTATTAAATACTCAAATATAGAGTATCTGTCAATAATCAAAAGTCCAAAATTATTTCATCAAGCTCAACAAACCGTTATGCTACTAATTCTTAAAAAAACAAAAAACAAAGGTCACTACATTTTTAAAAAAAATGGAATTACTCTTTTCACTGAAAAACCAAGCAATTTAATCAAAGCTTTCAGCGGAAAAAAAACTCTAAAAGAATTAAATTATTCTGTCAGAACAGGGAAACTAGTCTGGAATCAAAATAGAAACTTACTAACTCATAATCCCAAAGAAGGTATTTTATTAATCTGGGCAAAAAACATAACATCGGCTGGGTTAAAAATACCGCTTAAGGATAAACCTCAATATATTAAAAGCAAAAATTATGACATTGGTCCGGCTATAGTGGTAAATAGAATCGTTGGATCGGTTGGAAACAGCCAGCTTAAGGCGAATATCATTCCTAAAGGAACGAAATTTATAGCGGAGAATCATGTTAATGTGATATATCCTCCTAATGAAAATGGGCAATTAAATCTTGTTTTATCTAATAAGGAAAATAACGATATAAGTATTGAAAAAATAACTCGTCAATTAAATTCAAAAGAAAAAATAGAATTGCTACAGTATATTACTGGAAATACGCAGATTTCCAAAAATGAACTTGAGAAGTTGTTTCCTCTTGAAGCCTAACTTATAAAAAAGCTCTTTCGCAAAAGGCGCTTATTCCTATTCCGTTTGTAAAATTAACCTGAATTCTTATAATATTTTTTCCGTTTGAAGCTATATAATAGCCTCAACTTCCTTCATCAACAGCTTTTAGATCATCACCTACTAAACTTGTCAAGCTTATATTCCAATAGAGGTGGGTTGTTTTTCCTGAAATAAAAGCATTTAATAGTGGTCCTTTCTCCTCAAAACCCAGGATGAAATTTATGAATGCCTTCTTTTTTTCAAAAGTAAGCTTATTAAATAGTTTTACACTTTCTTTTACAGCCAACTGTTGTAAAGGAACTCCGTATTCCTTACCAATTTTTTCAATTATTGGAAATCTATATTTATTTTTTTTGATAAACGTTATGCCTTTTTTAGCTATTTCTTTCAAGTATTTATTTTGAGCTGAAACCTTTGATATTATTTTATTTTTCATCTCTAGTAATTCCTCATCAATATTTAAACCAAGATATTTTTTTAATTCTTTCAAACCAATATTTTTTTGAGTTCCTTTTCCGGATCTTGTTGATTTTGTAGAAATACCAATAATCTTCCCAGATAAAAACTTTATATCAATGTCAGCTAATGTTTTATGAGTTTGCCAATCTCTACCGATCCAGACTATTTTAATGATTTTTCCTTCTGTAGTAATTAATTTATTTAACTCTTTCGTTATATAAGGAAGAAGTAGCCTGACTCTTTTATTTTGTTCTTTGATTCTAGTAGAGCCATCTTTAAATAATTTAATTTTATTTATTAAGTTTTTAATTTCATCATTTAAATTTAAGCAAGATAGTTTAGAATATTTATTCAATTCTTTTACAAGTAGCAACTCAAATAAGTCTGCTTTTGACCGACTTGATTTTTTTCGACTCCGATCAAAAAGCCCAAAATCAGGCTCAGAAGAAATCTTTTCTTCTTGCGGTTTATAAATTAAATCGTTACTCATCATTTGTATTTTATCACTTTTGTTCTTTTTCTCACATAGCCAAGTGTTTACCTCCGAGGAACCCAAAGCATTACCGCTTTATAGTAAAGAGATTAATATCGATAGATATTGCCACGGGAGACGAGATGCTGATTTTTGAGTCTTTGCTTTCTCATAACACCAATCTCTTTAGATGAATAAAAACCTCCTTGCTTTGAACGAGCTAATGGACGTCTAGGTAATTCTTTTTCAAAAAGAGTTTGTGAATGGACGGCAGAATGCATCAGAAGGAAAAGTTGGTGTTCATTTATGCCGGCAGCAAGCAGTCTTCTTTTTAGTTCACCCTCTTTTCTTATTTGCTCTATTCTCCTGCGTTCGTGTTCTGAACCAAATCCGCCCTATACCATATTTTATCACTTTAGCTAAGTTTTGCCAGTTTTTTGAGAAGAAAGTTGGATAGATATTGATACCCGTAGAAAAAGGAAAAAGTGTAGAAGAGATCCCCGAGAAGAGTGTTTCGGAAAAAAGGAACTGCCATGGTATAACACTGAACCAAACCTTCCAAGGTTTTTGGATACATGGAAAACATTAGCCAGACGCCGAAGTTAGTTATCAGAAAAAATAACACGGAAGAGCCAAGACTAGCTAATAATAGATTCGAAAATTTTAAAGATTTAAGTTTACTACCAATAAAAGTAGTTAAGATAAAAGATAGATAAACAAAGGGAATAACAAGGTGGAGTCCGAGAAATAGATCGGAAACAAACATCGCTGCTAATGGAATTAATAGAGCAGTTTTCTTTTTAAAATGAGAGCCGGAGAATAAGGCCAGGCCAGCAATCGGCGCGAAGTTCGGCGGATGAGGGATTAACCTCGCCACCACGGCCAATAAAATGATTAAAAAAATTGATGAATTACGGATAATAGTTGCCGAACCATTTTTTTTATTAGATCTTTTCATAATATTTTCGCGCCATCATAAATAATAAGTCAGACAGACGGTTTAAATATTTAACAATTTTCAATTTACAATTTTCAGTTTTCAATGAAAGAGAATATTGTACTATATTGCGTTCAGTTCGACGACAGATTACTCGTAATACATGAAACCAGGCAGAGACTTCATTGCCGCCAGGGATAATAAACCCTTTTAGTTTAGGAAGCGACTGCTCAATAAAATCAATTTTCTGTTCAAATTGTTTGACTGTCTTAGCTAAAGATGTTAAAGTGGTTTGGGAACCGGAAAGAGCACTCATCATCAGAGAGAGATCTTTTTGTACTAGAGCCAAAAACTCCTTGTCTTCCCTATTTTTTATTTTCGTCATCACTAAGCCGATAAAAGAAGAAAGCTCGTCAAGAGAGCCTAAAGCCATGATTTGAGGATCAGATTTAGAGACTCTTTTCCCAGCATAAACTCCAGTCTCTCCCTGATCGCCGGTACGAGTGTAAATTGACATATGAGTTTACGAGTCATAAAGTCCTTAAAGTCGTAAAGTCTGTAAAGAAAAACACTTTATAAACTTTATAGACTCTTATCAGCATTCACTATATCCGCAGCCATAACACTTCTCACAGCCTTCTTCATGAACTAGTGAGGCCTGGCCGCAGCTGGGACAAAGATCAAAGGTGCCAGAAGAAGCTGCTAGCGGGCTTTGAATTAATGAAGGCTGAGTCGTCTCATTGACTAACTTTGGTTCCTCTTTTTTTACCTCGCCATTGCCATTTAGACCATAGTGGATTGCTAGTACTTTGGCGATCGCGTCAGGCAGACTTCTGATTTTATCTTTACCAAAACCCATACTTCTCGCTCCGCCAATATCCCTTAGCTGGGCGATAATTTCCCCTACTCTTTCTTTAACTGACAGATGGGAAGAAAATCTTAAAGCCAGAGAGATCATCCTTCCCAGTCCTTCAGCCATGGCAAAGACGTCAGATCCTACTTTACCAATATTAATAAAAACCTCTAATGGTTCTGGTGGGTTGCCGCCATTAGTATTTATAGTAATAAAAGCAATGCCAACCGGCGTGTTAAGACGATAGGTTGAGCCATGAACCACCATCGGCCGCGGTTTAGTCACATAGTTAGGTGGCACTGGAGGTTTCTCCTCTTTTTTCCGTTCCAACACTCCTGGTCTTGAACCATCGCGCATATAGGTAATTCCTTTACAGCCAAGTTTATAGGCCAAGGTATAGAGTTTTTTTACATCGTCAACCGTGTGGTTATTTGGAGCATTGACGGTTTTTGAGATCGAGGCGTCAACATATTTTTGAATCACGGCCTGGACCTTAACATGGTCATTAGGAGTCAGTTCGTTAGCGGAGACAAACCAGTCAGGATGAGGTTGTTTTTCGTGTTTTTTATACCAGCTGTCGTAAAGGTGGTGGCGAATGATATGAGTGCCTAAGCGATCATGTCTGGTAAACTCAAACTCAAAAACCGGTTCAATCCCAGAACTAGTATTGGCCATTAAAGAGGTTGAACCAGTGGGCGCCTGAGTTAATAGTAAAGAATTTCTAATTCCGTGTTTATTAATCAGTTTTTTTATATTATCAGGAAGTTGTTTAACAAATCCTCCTTGAAGATAGTAGTTCTTGTTTATTTTAGGAAAGGAGCCTTTTTCCTTGGCGTTTTCCGCTGAGGCTTGGTAGGCTTCGTCACGGATGGTTTGGTAGACTTTTTCAATAAACTCTAAAGATTCAGTTGAGCCATAACGGAGATGAAGCTTAATCAAAGCATCGCCAAGCCCCATTGTTCCCAGGCCCAGTCTTCTTTCACCGTTAAGCTGAGTTTTTTTGATTCCGGGAAAGACATAAGGATCCATGTCAATCACATTGTCTTGGAGCCGGATCGCCGCCCGCACCAGTCGCTTTAGAATTTTGAAATCAAACTCGCCTTTTTTATCAAGACCATTGCCTTTAACCAAAACTGATAAGTTAATTGAACCTAAGTTGCAGACTCCCCAACCTGGTAAACCCTCTTCCCCACACGGGTTAACGCAGATAATTTTATTCCAGTAGTAGTTATTATAAAGTTTATTATAGCGCTCTAGAAAGACAACTCCCGGCTCAGCGCTCTTCCAGGCCGCTTCCGCGATTAGATCCCAGATTCGTCTGGCTTTGACGACTTTATGGACATTGATTTTCTTGCCCATTTTTTTCCAGCTGTCAATATCACCATCCCATTTCTCGTCATATTCCCGATCGTTGGTATCGGGAAAAACCAGCGGCCAGTCAGCGTCTTTTTCCACTGCCTCCATAAAACGATCAGAGATCGCCAAAGAAAGATTGGCGCCGTTTATCTTATTCAAGTCTTGTTTCACGGTAATGAACTCTTCGATGTCCGGATGCCAGTCAGCTAAAAGAAGCATAAGAGCGCCCCGTCTTGTGCCACCTTGTTGGATAATGTCTTTGGTGGCGACGGAAAAAAGCTCAGCCCAGTTGATCGGCCCTGAGGAAAAACCATTGACCTTTTTCACCCGCGATCCCCGGGGACGAAGCGAAGAAAAATTAATTCCTACTCCTCCGCCGCGGGCCATAATCTCCACCATCTGTTTTAAGGTATCCAGAATGCCGTCGCGTGAGTCTTTTGGTGACGGCAAGACAAAACAGTTATAAAAAGAGACATTAAAACCAGTGCCGGCGCCAGCCAAGATTCTTCCTCCAGGCACATATTTGAAGTCTTTTAAAGCGTGATAAAACTCTTTTTCCCAGTATTTCTGCTTGGAAGGTTTTTCTCTTCGGCTGACCGCCTTGGCAATCCGGATCCACATCTCATCAGGAGTTTTTTCCAAAGGCAGTCCTTTTTTATTCTTGAGAGAGTAGCGGTCAAGGAAAACTTTTTTGGAAATACCGGTTAGTTTCATACAATTTATGTCAATTTTTTTAACTCGCTCTCAAAATCTTCCAGGTCAACAAATCGTTTAAAAACACTGGCAAAACGGATATAGGCGATTTTATTTAATTTTTTTAATTTTTTCGCCACCAGATTGCCAATCTCTTTACTTTCTATCTCGGTTCCTTCTTTTTGCTTGAGATCAGCCTCAATTTCATTAATAATTTTTTCAATCTGGTCAGCAGAAACCTTAGTTTTTTCGCAGGGAATTACCAGTCCCCGTCTCAGTTTATCTCGGTTAAACCGCTCGCGGCGGCCGTCTCTTTTAATTACCAAAATCGGTAGCTCCTCTACCCGTTCATAGGTAGTAAAACGTTTGCCGCACTTAGGACAGGCTCTTCTTCTCCGGACAGTAGTGCCGTCTTCAGAAACGCGCGTTTCTACAACCTCAGTGTCAGTGTGCTTACAAAAAATACAGAACATATAGTGGCACTAACAAATTTATAACACTACTTGTAGGATTTCAAGAGGTCAAAATATATAAAAACTATATCAAAAAAAATTTAGCTTCAGAAAGTTTCCCTGGTTGACAAAAATTGAAAATACTCGAAAAAGTTTGAACTAAACCCAGTCTTTATAATTGCTATAATCGTTATAATTCTTATGTCTATACTCGATTTTGTCTTTCCTAAATTTTGCCTTGGTTGTGGTTTTCTGGGAAGCTATTTATGTCCCAGCTGCCAAAAGCAGATTTATCGTCTTAAAAGACAGCGCTGTCTTTACTGTCAAAAAGCCAGCTATCTTGGTCTAACTCACCCTGGTTGTTTAAAAAAATTAGACATTGACGGTGTGGTCTCTCTTTTTTACTATAACAATCTTTTAAAAAAAATTATCAAAAACCTCAAGTACCGGCTGGCGACTGAAGTCTGGAAGGAATTCTGGCAGGCTCTCAATCCCGAAGCCCTAAAACCAATCGTTTTATTTAAGGAGATTGTAAGAGAGGGCGTCATTCAGCCTATTCCATTAACAAAGACTAAATTAAGAGAACGAGGTTTTAATCAGGCGGAATTAATCGCTCGATATTTTCAAAAGTTTTTTAACTTACCAATAGCTGATTTTTTAATCCGGAAAAAAGAGACCCTATCTCAAGCGCAGTTAAAGTCAAAAAAAGAAAGATATCATAATCTGCGCGGCGCCTTTAGTTTAAAAGAAAAAAACATTGATCTTTCCGGTCAAAAAATCGTTTTAGTCGACGACGTCATCACCACTGGTTCAACCGTCAAAGAAGCAGCCAAAGTTCTCAAAAGAGCCGGAGCTTTTAAAGTTTATACATTAACCCTAGCTAAAGGATAGTTGGTTAAAACCATTGAAAACAACTCCTCAACCAGAAGAATTATTAGAAAGACACCCCATAAATTTTCCTCTATCAGTTTTGAATTATTGGGTTGAGGCTCATAAGGGAATAAGTTTTAGGCAGTTTGAGCAGAATGAAAAAGAAGAGGGACAAGCGCAACCTGTCAGTGTGCGGAAAAATGGAGAAGACATGCCGCCCAATTGGTAGGACCGCCAGTGGAAAAAGAAACACAGACATTATTAAGAGGGTTTAGCAGGAATTTGAAAAACAGTGCCATTCTTTTGACCAAAGACTCTGTTTTTTCCAACAACAAGTTTAATCCTCTAATTGAGTTTCTTTACAACTTGGGACAAACCCTTGAGATTAAATCTAAAGATGTTTCAGCAACAACTGTTCCTTTAACTATGCAAGAAATAGCCAAGCATGAGATTGAATATTCCTCAAAAAGTCAAAGTAAGAAAGACAAAGAGGCTTATATAAAAGATCTTTGGTTGTTCCTTTTGGGGAAAAATATTCGGCTGGATCCTAATTCTAAAGATGAAAAACTTAGACTGTCACCAAGCTCAACCGCCTATTATTATTTATACAATCGTTATCGTCATAATAATAAACTATCAGAGTTACCAGATACTCAAGAATCAAGAGAGAAGTTTGAAAATTGGTTATTTACCCATGCCTCTTTGATTAAAGAAAGATTCTCTAACTATGTTTTAGAAAGTCTTGCTGAAGGAAGAGGAAAAAGAGCGATTGGACAGTTGGTGGAACAAGGAGTTTTTCACCATCTTGAAGAAGTTATAGCTGAAGAAGGAAGAGAAAAACTTGAAAAGTATTTAGGACCACCACCTTTGACTGAAGATTTTGGCGAAGATCTAAGAAAAAAGTTGAAAGATATTTTTAGTGAGGAATGGGAGAAGAATTTTAAAAACCAACAAACTACACTCTTTAAAGCGGCTGAGGAGTTAATTAATCGGTTAAACAAAGAGGATAAAAATACTACTAAGGATAAAATTTTTGCTCTTTGGGATCTTGTTCAGGCTTATAAATATACTAAAACTTTTAAACCATCCCGTGCGATAGAAACAAGAGAAATGGAGTGCGCCTTAAGAAGTTATGTTTTGGGAACTTTGTATCAACGGTATCTTACCAATGAGGTGGCAGTTTTCCAAGACTTAGCCTGGTTTTTTTATGGAACGGCTTGACAAAATTTGTTGGAACATTTGAAGAAAGACTAGCTTGTTGCAAGGAAGCCACTAAGCTCGATCCAAACGATGTTGGTGTTTTTAGCGACTTAGACGAGTCTGTCACCAGAAAGTCATGGAAAAGTTAAAATTAGTCAGAATGAGTTATAATGAGTTATAATTAATTGTCTTATGCCCCAAAAAATTGAGATTTCCAGTCGGACGATTATTTTTACCGCTTTCTTTTTACTGGCGTTATTTTTCCTTTGGCAGATTAAAGATCTAATCTTTTCCTTGTTTATCGCCTTTATTATCTCCAGCTCCTTAAAACCAGCCACTGACTTTTTAGAAAAGAAGAAGTTCCCGCGACTTTTAGCTTCAATTTTGGTTTTTTTAACTTTCCTCTTAGTTATTTATTTCCTTTTTTCTTTGATTATTCCTCCATTGGTTAAAGAAATAATCGTCTTATTAAAAAATCTTCCCAGCATTATCCGCTCGGTTTTTCCTGATTATAGTCTGGGATTAAACTTTGATTTTCTCAGCCAAAACTTACCAGGATTAGCCAATCAGACAATTAACATTATTAAAGGAGCTTTTTCCAATGCGGTTTTTCTCATCTCTAGCCTTTTTTTTACCTTTTATTTTCTTCATGAAAAAAGAATTATTGACATTCTTTTTGGTAATTTTTTTGAGGATTTGGAAATAAAAAAGGTAGAGATAGTCTATGAGCGGGCGCAAAGGCGCGTTAGTTCATGGTTTTGGGGTGAGTTAATTCTTATGTTTGTTGTTGGCGCGATGAACTATATTGGATTAACTTTAATTGGAATGAGATACAGTTTGGCGCTGGCAGTTTTAGCCGGGTTACTAGAGGTGGTGCCTAATGTCGGCCCGGTGACCGCGGCCATTCCGGCGGTTTTGATTGGTTTTAGCCGCTCGCCTTTTCTCGGTCTGTCAGCCGCGGCGGTGGTCTTTATTGTTCAGCAGCTGGAAAACACCCTACTGGTTCCCTTAGTGATGAAAAAAGTCGTCGGTCTTCATCCTGTTGTTACTTTAATCGCTCTGATTATTGGCGGCAAGTTAGCGGGAATTTTAGGGGTACTTTTGGCTGTTCCGACTACTCTATTTTTGGAAACGGTTTTAATCGAGTTGCAAAGATTTAACAAAAAGTAATTCTTGCGGAATATTTACGGTTAAAATGCGGTAAATATGGGAATAGCCATTCTTGGTGGAGGATTAACTGGGTTAACAGCAGCTTATTACTTGGCGAAAAAAGGCCATCAGGTAACAATATTTGAAAAAGAAAAGACTCTGGGCGGGTTAGCATCGGGGTTTAAAAATAACAACTGGGATTGGTACTTGGAAAGAACCGTTCACCATTTATTCGCTAATGATGATGATATTTTAAATTTTGCCAAAGAGATTGGGTTTAATAAGATTTTTTTTAAAGAGCCAGAAACAGCGTCATTATACGAAAATCCAAATGACAAAATTCAAATTTCAAATCAAATCCAAAATCTAAAATCCAAATTTAAAATTTTACCTCTTGATACTCCCTTAGATTTACTCAAGTTCCCCTACTTGAATATTATTGATAAATTACGAGCTGGAATTGTTATTGCTTTTTTAAAACTTTCTCCTTTTTTTTCCTTTTACGAGAGACAAACTGCTGAAGAGTTTCTTAAAAAATATCTGGGAAAATCAGGCTGGGAAAGGCTGTTTAGAGAGCTTTTTAGGAAAAAGTTCGGTAAATATGCGGGAAATATTTTAAGCTCTTTTATCTGGGCAAGAATCAAAAAAAGGACGAAAAAGTTAAGTTATGTTGAAGGCGGGTTTCAGGTATTGATCAATTACATTGTTGATGAGTTAAAGAGTTTACGAGTTAACGTGTTAACGAGTTGTGAGATTAGAGAAATAAAAAAAAAGGGAGAGAGGTATTTCATTAATAGTCAACTGTTTGACGCGGTTATTTCTACTTTACCTACTCCAGTTTTAACAAAAATTAGCGAGAAGATTTTTCCTGAAGATTATTTATCAAGACTAAAAAAAGTTCAGTATCTTCATTCGCTTTCTTTGGTTTTGGAAACAGAAAGGACAATCTTAGAAAAGACCTATTGGTTAAATATCAGTGCTAAAGAAATTCCTATCATGGGGATATTTCAGCAAACAAATTTTATTGATAAAAAATATTACGGAGGGAAAAACATTAGTTATCTTGGCTGGTATGTGGGGACGGAAGATAGATTGTGGAAAATGGAAGATAAAGAACTACTCGATTATGTAAAATCTTATCTAAACAAAATTTTCAATTTTCAATTTTCAATTTTCAATTACCATGTTTTTCGTGCGCCGTATACCCAGCCGATTTTTAATAAAGAATTTTTGAAAAATAAGCCGGAGTTTGTTACTCCGCTGAAAAACTTTTTTATCGCCAACCTTGACATGACTTATCCTTATGACCGGGGAACCAACTATGCAGTCAAGTTAGGAAAAGAAGTCAGTAAACTTATTCTTTAAGTCTTTTTTTAAAATAATCTACATAAGGAATAATAGTTGGATCCTGTTCATATAAAACCGATAGATACATAGAAAGATAACTACCAATTGCCATTAACTCAAAGGCTTGTTCTATTTTATTTTTTCCTTTTAACTCATACCAAATTGTTAGTATATTATTTTTCTCAACGATTTCTTTAGTGATGATAAATCTCTTTTGGATTTTCGGTGAATATAAATTTGAAAAGAAAAAAATAAAAACTAAAATTTCTTTTAGTTTATCCGGGAACTTCAATCCTTCCATTAAATGATGATCAAGCTCGGGAATAATGCGAAAACTAGAGATTGATTTAGCAGTTTCATTAGTTTGATTGGCGATGGCATTGCCTACGCCAGTTAAAAACTCGGAAACTATATAATAAGGATATTTTTGATAAAGTTTTTGTGCCAACTGTTTGATGAGATTATTGTTTGTTGGAATATTAACTTGGAAATTAGAGATTAAAGATGAAAGATAATTAATTGCTTCTTCAATCATTCTTTTTTCGAGATTGAGGAAGCCTAGATTAAAAAGTAATCCTAGGTGTCCACCAACAAAATAACCAAAACCAATTCGCGGCTGACCAGACGGATTATAAACAGGATTAATTTTATAAAGAGGAAAATTATTTTTTGCTAAAAACAGTTCGAGTCCACCACCAACAGTTATTCCTATAATCTTTGCCTTTTTAGCTAAGGCTTTTTCACCACAGATTAATACTTCTTCAGTTGTTCCTGAGTATGAAGACAGAATAACTAAAGTATTTTTGTCAATATATCCTGGTAAATTATAATCATCATTAAAAACATAAGGAATTTTTAACTTTTCTTTGAAGAGTTCTTTAATAATAAAAACCGGGAACCTTGATCCTCCCATTCCACAGACAACCACCGACTTAACATTTTTATAATCTTCTGGGAAATTAATATTTAGCGCTTCCGAAAAAGACTGTTTCAGTTGATTAGGCAAGGCATCAATTGATTGAAGTACTTTTTCTCCTCCTTGGAGTTTTAAAATTTTATCCTTATCATCAAGATTGATCATAGTGAAATTATAGTATAATTCATATAAATGAAAAGTAATAAATTCTTCATTTATCTTCGGGCTATAAGGGTCAACCAGTGGCTTAAAAACTTAGTCGTATTTACGGCTATTATTTTCTCTGGAAAGTTATTCCAAATTGATTTATTTTCCAAGTCCTGTTACGCTTTCTTTACTTTTTGTTTGCTTTCCTCAACCTCATACGTTTTAAACGACATTATCGACTATCCCTATGACAGGAAACATGCCGTGAAAAAATACCGGCCGATTGCCTCTGGAGAAATGTCGCTTCAGGAAGCGACCTTTATTGTTTTTATTTTAACTCTTACTTCCTTAATTATCGCTTTATTTTTTTCCATTTCTTTTTTCTTCCTAAGCCTTACCTTTATTCTCCTTCATTTTTTTTACTCTCTTTATCTAAAAAAATTTCCCGCAATTGACATTTTTACCATCTCTTTATCTTTTATGATTAGAACCTTTGCTGGAGAGGTGGCAACTGGTTGTCATATTCCCATCTGGTTAACTCTGACAATATTTTTTATCTCTCTTTTTATGGCTTCAGTGAAAAGACACGCTGAGCTGGTAGCTCATGGAAAAGAAACAAGAGAATCACTCTATCTTTATAAAGAACACTATTTGGATTTTTTAACCAATACTTTTGCCACAACAACAATTATTGCTTATTCGACCTATACCTATGTGGAAAAACCGCCCCAGGTAACAACAATTTTTTCTTCTCAGATAACTAATCTTTTTCCTGGTTTTGAGGCGAGAAAATGGATGATGATAACTATTCCTTTAGTTGTCTATGGCATTGCTCGTTATGCCCAGCTTTTGTACGAAAAGTATGAAGGCGAAAGGCCAGAAAAGGTAATTACCACTGATATTCCTTTGATTGTTACCATTGGTGCCTGGGGGATGATTATCATCAGCTTGATATATTTGTTGTAGACTATAGTCCGTTGACAATGTAGGGACAGGATAGTATCCTGTCCATAAAAGTTATAAAGTTCATAAAGTTAAAATATGAAAACTCAGGATAGTCAGAAAAAACAGGCAGTCAGTACGGCGATTGAGCAGATTCAAAAACAGTTTGGCCGCGGTTCTATTATGAGATTAGGACAGTCACCGGTCGTTCCAGTTGACGCTATTTCCACGGGAATTTTAGGTTTAGATACAGCTTTGGGCGTCGGTGGAATTCCCAGAGGAAGAATAGTGGAGATATTCGGTCCTGAAGCCGCCGGAAAAACTACTGTCTGTCTTTCTATTATTGCTGAAGCGCAAAAGGCTGGCGGAATTGCCGCTTTTATCGACGCCGAACACGCTCTTGATTCGGAATGGGCAAAGAAGATCGGAATCAAGCTCGATGATCTTTTAGTTTCTCAACCTGACACGGGTGAACAAGCTCTAGAAATCGCGGAAACACTAATTAGATCAGGCGGAGTTGATTTAGTGGTAATTGATTCTGTGGCCGCCCTTGTTCCAAGATCAGAGATCGAAGGCGAAATGGGCGAATCGCAGATGGGGGTTCAAGCACGCCTTATGTCTCAAGCTTTAAGAAAGCTAACAGGGATCGTTTCTAAATCAAAAACCACTGTCATTTTCACCAACCAAATCAGGTTAAAAATAGGCATTATGTTTGGTAATCCAGAAACGACTCCGGGAGGTTTGGCTTTAAAATTCTATACTTCGGTGAGAATGGATGTAAGAAAAATTGAAACGCTCAAAAAGAATAATCAAGTTTATGGAGCGAGAATCAGAGTTAAAGTTGTCAAAAACAAAGTGGCTCCTCCTTTCAAGGAAGCCGAAGTGGTGATTACTGCGGCTGGAATTGATCGGGAAGAAAGCCTGGTTAATGCCGCCTTAAATGCGGGATTAATAACAAGAAGCGGCTCGTTTTTTAAAATAGGAGAAAAGATTTTAGGACAAGGAAAAGAGGAAGCAAAGCAAGTAATTAGCAAAAACGCTAAATTAAAAGAACAGCTGATGAAACAGATTCTGAATAAAAAAAGTTAATCTGTTATTTAGTTAACGGGTTAAAACGTTAACGAGTTAGTTTTAAAAACCCGTTAACACGTTAACCTAACAACTAAATAACAAATGAATAATGATCTACTTGTTTTATTAAACAAGGCTTACTTCTTTCTCAAATTCCGTCCCAGATCGGAAAAAGAAATCCGCGACTATTTGTATAAAAAAATTAAGAGTAAGCACTGGTCGCGTGATGACGCTGAAAAAGTCATCGAAGAACTGAAAGAAGAAGATCTGATCGACGACAAAAAGTTTGTCGACTGGTTTGTCCGCTTTAGAATTACTTTAAAACCAAAAGGAAAAAAGGTCCTTGTCCGAGAATTGAAACAAAAGGGAATCAGCGATGAATTAATTGAAAAGTATTTCTCGGAAAATAAAATCGACGAAGAATCTCTCGCTTTTAAAATTCTCGAAAAACGTTGGCCTCGGTTTAAAAATTTAGACTCAAGAAAGCGTTTCGAAAAAGCAGCCCGATTCTTGATGAGTCGCGGGTTCAACTTCGATTTAATAAAAAAAACCATTGCAGATTTAGTAGAAAAGGAGTAAAATAGGAACATTAGAAATTGCTTGAGGTAGATTTTATAGATTAATATTATTTAATTACATGGATATACCTTATTGTTATTCTGGATTTCATAGAAAGATTCTCACGGATTTTGAATAACGGATTTACACTGATATCTGTGAAAATCTGTTTTTAATCCGTGTCAATCAAAAAACTCTACGTAAAGAATAACAATAAGATTTAATCCTTTCTATAAAGTTCTCTTCAAGTTTAAAGTAACAAATATGCTACAAAAATTTTTTCGGAGGATTTTTATTTCTTCAAAGGAAAAACAAGAAAAGCTTGAGTTAGTAAAACATCAAGCAAAGGAGATTACTCTTAAAGCGCAAGAAGAAGCTCTTCGTATTAAACAGCAAGCAGAAAAGGAAGTCCGGGAAACAATGAGTGAAGCGATTGAGATGGAAAAAAGATTGGCAAAAAAAGAGCAACAACTGGAAGACCGAGAGACAATAGTTAGTAAAGACAAACAGTCGATTCAAGACACTAAAAACTACTTAGACAATCTGAAAAAAGAGATTGAGGAAAAGCGGGAACAGATACTGCAAAAACTGGAAAAAATTGCCGCTCTCACCAAAAATCAAGCAAAAGATTTATTGCTCCGCGGCTGGGAGGAAAAATTAAAAGAAGACATTGCTAAAAAAATCAAAGCGGCCGAAGAAGAAGTCAAAACCATTGCCGATGACAAAGCTAAACAAATTTTAGCTGACGCGATGAGATACGGAGCGATTGATTATGTGGCTGAATATACCTTGTCAGTCATTAATTTGGACAGCGAAGAATATAAAGGAAGAATTATTGGTAAAGACGGCCGGAACATTAGAGCTTTTGAGATTGCGACAGGCGTTGATGTTGACTTAGAAGAGGAGGGCGTGATTAGACTTTCTTCATTTGATGCTGTGCGGCGCGAAGTGGCAAGACTGTCATTAGAACAGTTAATTAAAGATGGTCGGATTCAACCGCAACGAATAGAAGAGATTGTTAAAAAAACCAGAGAAGAAATAGAAAAGACCATCTTTAAAGCTGGTGAAGAGTTGGCTCATCGGGTGGGCGTTTTTAATCTGCCATCAGAGATAACCACTGCTTTGGGAAGGTTTAAATACCGTTATTCTTATGGTCAAAACATGATTGTTCATACCTTAGAAGAGACAAAAATTGGTGTCGCTTTAGCCCATGAACTAGAGGTTGATGTGAATGTTGTTAAACTAGGTTGTTTACTTCATGATATTGGCAAGGTGGTTACAGATCGCGAAGGATCTCATGTTGAGTTGGGAGTAGAGCTTTTAAAAAAATATCACTTTCCTCAAAAAGTAATTGACTGTGTAGCCGCTCATCACGAAGACATTCCTTTTCCGTCGATTGAGGCGATTATTGTCTATATCTCTGATGCGGTTTCCGGCGGTCGACCAGGAGCTCGTCATGAGGACTTTGAGGAGTATTTGAAAAGAATCAAAACCATTGAAGATGCGGCAAAAACTAAAAAAGGAGTTCGCGAAGTCTATGCTCTTCAAGCTGGCAGAGAGCTGCGGGTGATTGTTAAACCAGATGAGATGACCGATGATGAAACAACAGTTTTAGCGGAAAAAATTAAAGAAGAGTTAGAAAACAAATTTGAAGTCTTTCCCGGGCAGATAAAAATCACCGTAATCAGAGAGACAAGGGCAGAGGCAACGACTAAAATATAAAAAACTGGAAGATAGATAGCATTTCTCTTCGTCACAAAGCCCCAATTTGATATAGATTGTTATAATAAGATATTTTAAATACGGATTGACAAGAAGCCAAGAATTCACTATTCTTTAATTGTTATTCGTTAATTATTAATAGTTAATTGTCTTCAGAAAGCGAGGTGATACTACATGACAAAAGCTGATTTAGTCGCCCAAGTAGCGAAAAAAGCCGGTCTAACCGCTAAAGCAGCCAAAGATGCCGTTAACACTGTTTTTTCCACAATGTCTGACGCTTTGAAAAGGGGAGAAAAAGTAGTGGTAACTGGTTTTGGTACTTTTATGGTAAGACGACGTGCTGCCAGAAAAGGACGCAATCCTCAAACTGGAGCTGAAATTCAAATCCCAGCCACTAAAACTCCAGGTTTTACCTCTGGCAAAAGTTTGAAAAGAATGGTTAAGTAAAAGATTTTCTTATCAAAACGCCCTGTATCCTATATGGTACAGGGTTGTTTTTTAGTTTCAGTCTTGGTATACTGTTACTAATGAAAAATCTATTGAGGTTATTTTGGGTTTTTTTAATCTTTACCCTGGTCTTTGTTTTAAGTTATTTTGTCATTGCCTCATCAGAGACTACCAGTGGAATCTCTCAAGAAAAAGTGGTTTATAACCTGCCTTATCCTGGTATTCTTCCCGATCATCCTTTATATTTTTTCAAAATCGTCCGCGACCGGATTAACAATTTTTTAACTCGCGATCATCTTAAAAAGGCGGAACTTTATCTTTTATTTTCTGATAAAAGGGCGGCGATGGCTTTATCTTTGGCGAAAAAAGGGAAAAATCAACAGGCGATTGATACCTTTTCTAAAGCGGAAAAATACTTTTTAAAAATTCCTCCCATTTTACAAGAAGCAAAAAGACAAGGTAGTTCTCCTCCTTCAAGTTTTATTGAGACCTTAAAACTGAGTAATGCTAAACATCAAGAACTAATTACCGAGCTTTTTAAAACTCTTCCTCAAGGAATAACCGAGCCTTTAAACCAAATAATGCTTCTTAATGGTCAGGTAAAAAAAGAGTTAGAAAAGCTATAGACAGAATATTCCTAATAATAAAAAATTTTGTTCTAAAGTCAGCCAATAGTGGTCAAAAAAACCAGTCATTAATACGGCCAATATCAATAAGTACTTTTTCTTCCAGAGCATTTTTAACCAAGGGAATAATAGATAAAAAGTTATTCCAGTAATAATCAAACCAACTTCCGCTAAAAAAAGAAGAAAGATATTATGGACCGGTTGGTTAAAATTGAAAGAAATTTTTGAGGGAAAACTGTTTTGAGCCGTTAAGTAATTTCCTAGACCGACGCCAAAAAGAAAATGTCTTTTAATAATTAACCAAGAATTATTGATTAATTCCCATCTTTTAGCGATAGTTAAAGGGTCGGTTTGGCCCTGAAGAAAGACGGCACTGACAATAAAAAGAATAATGAGCTTCGCTAAGAAACAAGGACGACAAAATCCTCTTTTTCGCTCGCGAACTATTAAATATAAAGTATTAAGTATTAAATAGGTGATAATCGCCACCTTGGAAAAAGAAATAAAAACAAGACAGCTACTGATTAGCAAAAAGAATTTTTTCAATAAGAAAAATTTATTATATTTTTTCTCGGTTAAAAAATAAAAATAAAGAAGAAGATAAAAACCAGCCAGAGAATTGGGATGAGAAAAAGTACCATAAGGACGCAAAAACTCAATGCCATTAAAAGCGATTTTGGCAATACCTGGGATAGAAAGATTAATTAATCTCTCCCCTAGAAAGTAAAATATGCCCTGAAGTGAATGTTTGCTAAGAAATTGCATAATAACAAGAACAAACTGTATTAAGGCGCCAAAGAAAAAAGCCGACAGTACTGCCTTTTCTTTGATAATTTTTTTTTGAAAAAGAGCAAAAACGATTAAAAGTTCTAATAACTTAATATATCGATAAATCGAAGTGAAAAAAGAAGAGGAAAGGAAAAGATTAATTAATAATAAAAAAAGGACTAAAAGAATTTTTTTTTGTTTTAGGAAGTGAAAGACAGCTTGGTAATTAATAAAAGCCAAGAGAATAACAACAATATCTGTTAAGTATAGAGTTGGTGCTAAGTAATCAACACGGATACCAGAAAGATAGGAAAAAGAAAAAAACCAGTGTTTTCCCAGTTGAGTAGGAAGGAAAAAAAGAAAAAGAAAGAATAAAAAATTGTTAAAAAAGCGCCTGTTGTGTTGTTTGCTCTTTTTTATTGTCTTCATTTGTTTTTTGAAAAATTTTTACCTGGCCGAAAACGCCGTCATACCCCGGATCGACAAAGACCTTTCGCTCGCGGACAGTTTCAATCGCTTGCCTGAGCTTTTCTCCAGCAAAACTCTCTATCTCTTGGTATGGTTTTCGGAGAAGAATGTCAAATTCAGTGGCGAAGTTGGCAGTTAGTCTTTCATATTCTTTTTGCGCCTTAGTAGGCGAGCCGCTATTGATCTCTAAAAGGACTTCCAGTAAAGGCACTAAAGAGACAAATGGTCGGCGTTTTTTTTCTTTGTCATAAACAAAGGTTAGGCAGGCTTGGTTTTTAACAAAAAGAAGGTCTTTATCGATCAATAACTTTTCTGAGAGTTCGAGGACGCGGTTTTCGACACCAACAGTTAATGGTTTATTGCAAACTGGACAGATGATCCCTTTGTTTTTAGTCTCGGCGGCAGAATATTTAATATTACAGCTGCGATGGCCGGTCCAGTGATATTTGCCTTCTTCAGGAAAGAATTCAATGGTGTAGCCGATTTTTAATTTACTATTTGAGGTTTGTTTAATTGCATCGGAAAAATCGTCGTATGTAAAATCTTTCATTGTTAAACCTTGCCTGCCGGCAGGCAGGTTGTTAAATTGTTCCATTGTTGGGACAAAAACAGTGGCTTCGCGGCCGAGTTTCGGACAGGAGTGAGCATCAGAAGACGAAACAATTGATCGATTTTCCAACTCTTTAATTTGCCAGTTCATAATCGGATCACTGCTTAGACCTGTCTCAATGGCATAGATATATCTATCAAAATCGCCAAAGCATTCATAAAGGGAATCAAAGCCTGATTTTGAGCCAAAAACAGAAAACCAAGGAGTCCAGACGTGCGCCGGAATAAACAAAACTCTTTCATCAATTTCCAAAACCAATTTGAGTAATTCTTTTGCTGAAAGTCCGATGATTGGCCGGCCGTCAGCCATCAGATTACAACCCCGTTTAGTTAACTCTTTATTTATTTTTTCACAGGTTTCCAGAGATGGGGAGATGACAACACTGTGGATGCGGCGGAGTTTGTCTCCCTGAGAATAGATACTAGAGATTTCTGTTGATAGAAGAAAACCAACGCCGTTTAACTGAAAAACTCCCGAAGAATTA